>CAZGOS010000097.1:0-10622 GCA_964527795.1 uncultured Rhodothermales bacterium
ATTTGAAGGCGCGATAGGTATGGGCGGGCACGATAAAATCCATTTCGAGCGCTACCGCCCCGTCGGGCCGCACCTCTAGGATTTTCGGAAACGAAGCATCTGCGTAGTTGATGAGCGTATTGCCGTTCGTCAGGCGCTGGGCATTCGCCATCCACGGTGTATACCAGGCCGGCTGGTGACGGAACTGCCAGACACGCGTGGCGGTCCGTGAGACCGCATCGAGTTCGTACTCCACAACCCGGCTCTCTTGCGGATCGCGCGTATTGCCGTTATCGAAAAGCGTGTAACGATTATTTCCGAGCGAACGAATATCGTGCTGGTTTCGGAATCCCTCGAATGGGAAATCGATGAAGGTGAAGCTGCCGTAGTAACCACCCAGCCTCCAGATGATCTCGCCCGTATCCCTGTTGATCTTCGTGATTTCACTGAGGTGTCGGCTGGAGAGCAGGATCTGCCCGTCTTCATCGATGTCGATCGCATTCATGTGCGGAAACCGGATAAAGCCGCCCAGGGGATCATCAATTTCATTTTTCGTTATGTCGAAATGGTCCCAGGCGCGCCAGAGAAAATTCAATTCCCCGTCGGTGGTAAATCCCTGGATCACGCTCTCCGCAACGACGGCGCCCGGTTGACCTCCATCGATGAAATTGCTCATGTCGACAATTTCAGACCGTATGCCGATGAGATAGTACGAACCATCCGGCAATACCGTCAGTTCGTGTTCGTCGGTAGCGTATCCGGCCGTGGCTCGCATCGTGTCGACTACGCTATATGTATCGTCGAGGGCGATGAAGCCCGTACCTCCTCCGTAGCCCTGCCGCACCAGCATTGTGAGGCGTCCGTCGGGCTGCAGTTTAAAATCGCGGCGGCGGTCTGCCGTGCGCCAGTACCAGACGGGCGCCCCCGTATTGTCCAGGATCATGTTGTAGGGCCGGCCGCCCCAGTTATTCAGGAAGAAGTATCCAGGGGCCGGATTGTCGCTGTGAGTCACCCTCATGAAGGGAAAGTCGGACGGGATCGAGATCCCATTGATGATAACCGGATCGCCGTTGGACCGGGTTCCTCTCATTTTTGGATTTGTGCTCGCATCCGCCGCGTGTGAAAACTCAGGTGCCGGCGCGACCCCTTCCGTGATCTGAAACGAATAGGTTGTATCCAATGTGGCAGAATCGACCCGTGCGGCGGGGGTCAAACGTACCTCGACTGTTTCTCCCGAAACGAAGGGCTTGTCGGGCCGAAACTGAATGGTCTTCTCGTCTGAAACGATCCTGGTCTTCCCCGAGACTGCGCCGCTTTCGGCGCCGTTGACGTCAATAAAAGACTCGAGATTCGAGAGCGAAGCAGGCGCGAAACCATCAAATCGAACGAGCAGGACGGTTTCGCGGGGTACTCGCGTGGAAGCCGGACGGGGAAAGAGGTATTGGATGCCCGGCTCGCCCTCCTGGGAAAGAGCCGAAGAAGGTGCCGCAGCACAGAAAAAGAAGACGATGGCAGCGAATATCGTATGATTCACGGCGCTTTTGAGGTTGCGAGGGGTAATCACCCGTCGGTCCTTATGGACGAGCCGTCTCTTCCAGCAACGCCGGCATGCGCGCTATGTGCCCGAATCTGTTGGCCAAACCTCTTTTCCAGATGTATACTTGGCGAGAATGCTCAAAACCGCCATGAAATCTCGTCGCCCGGTCCTTTTCAGCACAATCGTGGCAGCCCTCGGAGGCCTCTTGTTCGGCTTTGATACAGCCGTTATTTCAGGAACCACGGGCGCATTGCAGGACGTTTTTGAACTGGATGAATTCTGGCTCGGCTTTACGGTCGCCATTGCGCTCATCGGGACCATAGTCGGCGCGTTCTCAGCCGGGAAACCGGGAGACGCCTTCGGTCGAAAACGTGTGCTCTTTGTACTGGCCCTCTTCTATTTCGTCTCGGCCGTTGGAAGCGCATTGGCAGCGGGGTGGATCGAGTTTCTCGTCTATCGTTTTATTGGCGGAATTGCCGTAGGTGGCGCATCGGTCGTTGCACCCATGTACATCGCCGAAATCTCTCCGGCTCGTCTGCGCGGACGACTCGTTGCCGTGAACCAGCTCAACATCGTCACCGGCATCCTGCTGGCATTCTTTTCGAATTACGTCGTGGCTCAGGTGGCAGTTGATAGTGTGGCGTGGCGCTGGATGTTCGGTGTCGAAGCGTTTCCGGCCGCCCTCTTTTTTGTCCTGCTCTTTCTGATACCCTGCAGTCCGCGATGGCTGGCCAAAAAAGGTCGGTGGGAAGAAGCAAGAGCCGTTCTTGTTTCGTTGGGAGAAGAAGACGTCGACCGGGAAATGGCTGAAATCAAAGCCTCGCTTCAATCAGAAGGCCGTGTTACTGAATCGCACCTGCTGCAGCGCAGGTATTCGCTCCCCATTTTTCTGGCGTTTTCGATAGCCATGTTCAATCAGCTCTCCGGCATCAATGCACTCATGTACTACGCGCCGCGCATCTTCGAGATGGCTGGTGCGGCGGCGGACGATGCGCTTATCCAGGCTGTAGCTGTTGGCGGTACCAATCTGGTTTTCACCGTGTTTGCAATGTTCGTTATCGACAAGTTTGGCAGGCGACCTCTCATGCTGATTGGTTCAGTCGGGACTGCGTTGACCCTCATTCTTGTCGCAGTTGCCTTTTATGCGGGAGGCGAAATGGGCACGCCCGTACTCGTCGGACTGCTGGGCTTCATCGCTTTCTTCGCCATGTCGCAGGGAGCAGTCATCTGGGTATTCATTTCGGAAATCTTTCCGAACCGTATCCGATCAAAAGGCCAGTCGTTCGGCAGCTTCACGCATTGGTTCATGGCGGCCGCGGTATCGTGGACATTTCCCGTCGTCGCCGACATCTCGGGCGGCCACGCTTTTGCCTTTTTCGGAGCGATGATGATCCTTCAATTCTTCTTTGCCCTGAAGATCATGCCTGAAACGCGTGGCCTGTCGCTCGAAGAACTGGAAATCAAACTCGGTGTCGGAACGGCCGATCTTGAAAAACTCGAACACGATCTGCACGCGGCCGAATCAACGGATCGACTGGGGATTTAGAAGTACAGCCGGGCGCGCGCGATCAGACCGGATCCGAACGAGCCAAACTCGGAATCGGGCTTGCCCGCGGTTACGTAGCCAATGAGCGTCAATACCGCGTTATCACTCAGAGAGTACTCTAAATAGGGATAAACGACCGCGCTTCCGTCCGTCAGGCTCACGATGACAAAATTCGAACCCATCAGTAGATCCGATAACGGTAAGGATTGGCCGGCAAAAAGATAATCCCGACCCAGATTTTCGCCGGCTGCGCCGAGAAAGGTCATCCACCGATCCAATGCAAAGTCTTTTTTTCCCTTCGCTCCTCTTCCGTTGTGATAGTATTCGGTGATCAGATATAAACCCGCCTCTGTCGTGTAGTCGGCGCCAAACAGGAGCTGCGAATAGGAATCTCCCGCGGCGACGTCGTTGTAGGTGCCTTCGAACCAGGCTCCAATTTCTCCAATTGCGCCTGAGATGTCACCCGCGATTAAACGACGGCGAGTGATACCGGGAGCAAACGTGTCGTAGTCTATTTCACGTTCATAGGTCTCAATAGCCGAAACGGAAATATCAAATCCCCGGATGTGGTGCTTCATCTTGACTGCTTTTGTCGCTTCGCTCCAGGCATGCCCCAGTTCAGCAACAGCCGTAAGCATGCCCATTCCGCCAAACGGAATTTCAATCTTCGCGGCATCCACGCCCCGCTTTTCATACGTCGGGTCCAGTTGATTCTTGTCGTGAAAGACATCCGATGGATTCCAGACATAACCCGTGCCCCACGGAAGCTGCTGTCTACCGACTCGAGCCTGCACGGGACCCGCGTACACGGAGACGAAAGCATTATCTATATACAGCTCGTTGTCGAGTTGAAACTCGAAGAGCGGCTTGATATCTGAGATCGCACGACCCGTACGATCCACGTATGACTGAAGAACCGATTGCGGGATAAAGTCGAAACTGTTGAACTCTTTTTTGCCTTGCTGAACCTGGGCTACAATATCTCCATTCAGATGCAGCCAATCGACCGCCTGAAGACCGATATCCAATCTTGCCTTGCTGTAATCCATGACGACAAGGCGACCGCGTAATTCCTGAGGAAAGAGTTGATGCTCCAGGTATCCTCCAAGCTCCAATTCCTGCGCCTGAACCGGGATGCAGAGCAGCAAAAGAGATGCTAAAGCCGTTACCGGAATTCGCATCTACCGCTTCTTCAGATTGTTCGTGGTGAAGAGTTTGTCGTCCAGTTCCACATTCAACTCCATCTCCACAAACTCGAAGACGGTTTTCCCGCCGTCTCGCAGATTCGTCATCTCCATCCGGAAGGGTATCCAGTGCCCGTCGATTTCTCGGATATCATCAGAGACGAGACGTTTCAGCAGTGCGCCTTCGTCGTAATAATCGATCTGCCGTACGACGTGACGTTCTTTTTCCGCCCAGATGATAATCTTCGAATAGGAAGGGCCGGAATCTGTGGGAGTCGATTCAATCTTGTGGTGCGCGACGCCGTTCATCTCTTCTTCCCCGAGCAGTGTATGCGTATAGTCTTCCTCCATATTCCCCGTAATCAGATCCTCGTACGAAAAGTCACTGCCCTGTACTTTCTGGCGTCGTGCATGACTCGCCAGATGCCGTACTCTGTCGGTCTTGGGCGTGTAGAACCAGATGTCGTCGCCGTCATTGAGCATCAGAATCTTGTCTCCCCTGACGCGCGCGGGTCCCGTGTACACCGAGAGCATTTTTTCATTTTGCCCTATGGCATACGACTCCAGTTCGAGAGTTCGCTCCCGTCCTGACGATGTCGTAATAATCTGCCGCGCGACCGAGCGGGACGATTCGACTCGTTCGTTGGTGTCGATCCGTCGAACGATTTCGAGCACATCCGTCCGTTGGTCCTGAGCGTTCGCAAATCCCGCCAGGAACACAATCGGAAGAAAACTCAGCACTGTTTTGACTTTGGCCTTCCTATCTGAAGATGTTTTCATTGTATTTGACTCGTCTGCATGTCCCGATGCTTTCCTGTCCAACAGCCCAAGAAGAACAGGCACCAGGAAGAGCGTCGTCAGGAGCGCCGTTCCCACTCCGATGAGAAGCGTGATGCCAAGGCTGCCAAGACCTCGATAGACCGCGAATCCGAGCGAGCCGAATGCGATCATGGTCGTAAGTGAAGTAAGGATGATCGCTTTTCCCGTGCTCGAAAAAACGACGGCCAGTCGCCCGCGTCCTTCTACCCGGTACCGATTCAGAATATGAACGGCATCATCGATTCCGATTCCGAGGATAAGAGGGATGCCTATGACATTGACGAGGTTGAACTGCATGCCGAAGAGGTTCATCAGCCCAACCATCCAGACGGCGCCGATCACGAGCGACAACATGGCGATCATAGCGAGCACGATTCTGCGAAAATCGAGCCAGAGCAGAAGAAATATCACAGACACGGCCAGCATGGCGGCCTTCCGTCCGTCCCGCGCGATGTACTCAATGAGCACGTAAAAAATCGGCGGAAGGCCGGTTACGCGGGGATCGATCTTGTGCATCTGTTCCGTGAATCGACCGAGAAATTCGAAATCCCAAACCTGTTCCCGCGGATAGATTGATACGAGATATTGGGATCCGTCGTCACTCACGAATTGATTTCGTATCTCAGCCGGAAGAATCGAAACGGACACGGGATCCACGGATGTCATGGCCAGCGCCGTCGATCTCAGCTCCGGTATGTACGCGCTTTCGAACGCTTGAAGCCGAGCGGAACCGATCGCGAGATCCGCTTCGAATGAATCGACCAGGTGAGCTACGAGACTGCCGCGCTCTGCTGCCGGCTGCTCAAGATCCCCGATAATTCGCCTGGCTTTTCGATCGACTTTGTCCTGACCGCCGACGAAAGCGAGTTGCGCAAGCTCGATCACATTGTCTTCAAGCCGGAACAATTCTTCGATAAGAAGGCCCGCATCCTCTTCCCGCAGCCGCGTAAACCTCTCGCGAGAGAGATCTGAACGAATCTTTTCGATATGGGGAATGCGCTCCAGACGTTCGGCCTCCGACGGCACGTAATCCGATATCGTCGTGACCATGCCCACCGATCGCAGCTCCTTCGCCTGTTCCGAGATCGCCCGGGCCGCTTCAACGGAACTGGCTGTCACAAGCACCATGTCCGGCGTGACGTCAAACTCCTCGATCACAGCATCCTGCAGCTCAATGGATTTGAGTCCCTTCGGCTCCATGTTCAGATAGTTGTAATCGAACGAAATATTGAGCGCGCTATAGAGCAGAAGAGCCGTCGTAACCGCGAGGAAAGCAAGGACCGGAATCGGTTTTGAGGCCAACATTTCTGCCATGCGACCGGTCCAGGCATAGGTGATCGACCGAGGTTCATGCTCAGCATCGTTCTTCCTGGAGAGCACGCGGTCTCGAAAGACCAGCATGGAAGGAAGCACAAAAAGTGACGAGAGCATGCAGAAGAGCACACCCATGCCTGTAATTAGCGCGAATTCCTTCATGCCCAGGTTTTCCGAAATGAGCATCGTGAGAAACGCCAACGCCGTGCTGGCAGCACCGATTACGATGCCGTTGCCCGTCTTTGTGATCGCTAGACGCATCGACTCGCCTACCGAGGCTCCTTCAGCCCGAAATTCCGTGTAACCCGATATAATGTGAATGTTGTAATCGATTCCAAGGCCGACCAGAATCACGCCGAACATCGATGTCATCATGTTCAGCGAACCCACGGTAATCGCCGCGAATCCGGATGTCCAGACGATGCCGATCAGCAGACTCAAGCCGGCCAGAACGGGCGCGGCCCACATCCTGAAGCTCACAATAAAGAGCCCGAGAATAAGCACGAAGGCGATGATGGTCGTGACGTACATATCGGACGAGATCGCCTCCATCTCGTCGCGACCCAACGCCAGCGTGCCGGTAGAGCCGGCGTCCACGTCGGGATATTTCGAGCCGACTTCCACAATAAGCGAATCGACGGCGTTTACGGCCGACACCATGATTGCAATGTCATTCATGGTGAACGTTGGCTGTACAAACAGCAGGACCATGTCCTTGTCCTGCGAAATGAAGTAGGGATCGCCAATCAGGAATTGATCCACAGCCCGCTCTGCATCCGCGGCCCCGGCGTTTCCGTCGACGAACTCCTGCATGGTGCGCAGCCAGTATTCGATGCCATCGAGGGCGCCAACGGCTTTATCCTCCTTTTCACCGTTCGATATACTTTCGCTGTCGGATACATAGGTTTTCTCAAAACTGTCATTCAGATTGGCGAGAAACGGCACCAGGCCCAGATCGCGAAATTGATCTCCGATGTTTTCCAGATCCTTCGCTTTCACAAGCATGAACCCGTGTTCACGCATGAAATCCGTATTGACCTTGAAGTCCACACGGCGAAAGAACCGTGGCATGGATCGAATCTTGGAAGCCAACTCATCGGCAAATGCTTTGGCGTCCGTCTCCCGGCCCCTGACGACGACGATCAGACTGGAAGCGGAGCTGTACTGATCAACGATGCGATCGTATTCCTGTACGGTCGGATGCGACTGGGGCATCATGTTCTTGAACTGCATTCGGAGTTCAAGTTGGCCGGCAAATGCTGCCGCGACAACTGTTATGAGCAAGGCGATGCCGAGCATGAGCCAGGTGCGCTCTTCGGCCAGGGCGGCAATTTTTGTGTAAAAATGGATTCTCACGATGCGAATAAGGTTTATGCTTTTACGAGCCCGTTTATAGGCCGGTTTTCCTCATGAACTCGAACGTAGCATTCACGAGTGATCGAACTGTATGGACGGATCGGCGAGCGTCGGCAACTCGCCCATCAGATTATGCGTCAAGATCCTGGTACCTCGTGACAGAAAAGTGATTGAAGGCATTTTCAAAAAGATGATCCTTACTGCGAAAGTACTCGTAAATCGTGCCTTTTCCGACGCCGACCCCGCGTGCCGGTTCGATCATTCCGGCCGTGGCGATTCCACAGACTCATTGCCACAGACTAATTTGGTGACAACAGAATCGGCGCAAATGCGTCGTATAGCTGAAACGGTGTTGGAGAATTGGAAGCCGTAGTCCATTAATTCGACGAAAACATGCTTTCCGGGTACAAATTCGTACTTGTTTATCCGATTCTGGTCGGAGCACTCGCGGCGTGCGCAGTCAAACCCGTGACGGTCGTAGAGCATGAGCCGGTTGAAGAATGCGTATTGCTTGACGCTGAAAATACCGTCGCTCGGCCTGTTTCGATAGCCATCACCGCACAAAACGCAGCGTCTCCCCTTCTCGAACCATGGGAGAAATTTCTTCGTTTTACGCAGAGATCATTATACGAAACGCTCATCAGCGTCGACTGCCGCGGTCGACTTCGTCCGGGACTCGCTGAGTCGTGGAAGAGCGAAAATCAGGGGACTCTGTGGACGTTTCGTCTGCGAGGCGGTGCCCGGTTTTCAGACGGCGAGCGTGTAACGGCGCAGCGCCTCGCAGGAAACTGGCAGGTTGCGTTCGATCAGGATTCTCGAATCGACTCAATTGTCGCGATCGAAGAGCACACTGTGGCCGTCTACGTGGGTAGATCTTCGCCCGCAGTTCCATCCGTGTTTTCATCTCCGCGCTTCGCGGCGTCCAGTTCCTCGGCCGATCGTTCGTACACCGTTGGAACCGGTCCGTATCTGCAGAATTATCGAAATATGGACCGCCTCACTGGACTTCTTGAACCAAATCCTTACGCCGGAAATGCTGGACCCGCCATCGAAATCATCGATGCCCGGGCCGATGATGAGCGAGACCTCTTTTCCCAAAACATCGATCTCTTCATGACCTCGGATCCCGACGTCGTCGCTTACGCCAACTCTCTTGAAAGCTACCGGAGCATCGCCTTACCGTGGGAGAAAATCTACGTACTGCTATCGACCACGCGCGTAATCGAACCGGGTAGAATTGAAACGGACGATCCTCTTCCGAGGCAGCTTACCGATCGACTCGCGACAGAGTCGCTACGAACCGATTCCCGTGGGTTCGAATCGCCTCCGTGGTGGCACTCGTTGCAGGGGTGTCCGAGCGCGGAAGGTCGAATACCACGACGGCCGCGTGCATTCTTCTATACGTCCGGTTTTCGGCAGATTCTCTTTGACGAGAACGATGATATCGCGCGCAGCCTGGCGGGAAGAATTGTTGCACTGGCCTCGGAGGATGCAGACCTGAATCCCGACACGGAGGCACTCCTGGAACGTATTCCAGGTTTTCAGGATAATGAGATAGGCTTGACGGCGAAAGCAGCCTCTCGGAACATCCTGAAGCAAAGTCTGGAGGGCGGAGACGACTTTGCCTACATCATACCCCTCCAGGTCCATCCATTCGATGCCTGCGGCGCCTGGTCTGAACTGATGCTGGAACGAATTCCCTGGTTGCCGGCCGGACCGAATAACCTCGGGATTGCCGTCGTACCTCTGGTAGATGTACGACCTCACATCATCGCCCGGCCCGGGGATTTCGGCCTGACTGTCGACGGTTTCGGATACATGACTTTCACGCGTCCGGAGAGCGGGAGGTGATCCATGAAATCGTTCCGGAATCGACTTCTCGTAACCTTTCTACTGGTCGTACTTCTACCCCTCGCAGCCCTCGCTTTTATTGTGCGCCGTGAAATGACGGGGCGGCTCACGCAGCAGTACGAAGCGAGAATCGAATCCATGATTGCCGGTATTGAAGACGATCTCGTTCGCGTGAGCGGCGATTTGCGAGCGAGCGTGGCTGCCATGCGCCAGGCTATCGTCGACGACAATCGGTTTCGAAGCGCCATCGACCGTTCAAACGCCGACCGTATGTACGTTCTCGATTACGCGAGCCGTGCGCAGCGTCTGGCTGGATTATCGATGCTGCAGATCCAGGACGAGTCCGGAAGAATCGTCAGTTCGGGCCATTTTCGAAATGAATTTGACCGCCTGGACCCGGACCTGCCCGATGCCGTCAGGAGCGGATCTTCGGACTTGCACGCCCTTCCACTTGTATATGCACGGACTCCGGAGGGGCCTCTTTATGCCATCGCCGCCGTGGACTCGTTCCGCCTCGGGTCTCAAAGATTTTTTCTTATCGCGGGAATGGATTTCCGGGAAGATTTTCTGAATCGGTTGCCGGGAGGTGAAGACCTGTCGGTTGCTCTGTCGCTGCCGGGAGAATCGCTGTTTCCGGAAGACGGCGCAGGAGCGCCGGGAAGGCGTACTCCGAACACGCGTGCAGCAGCTCAGTCTATTCACCGCGAACTCAGCCTCGCTTTCATCGATTCGGATAGAGATGTCTCGACGGCAACCATCACCATTACAAACGATCTCACGGGTCTTCGAGCGCTTCGGAGCCGAATTGACCGGTGGTTTTTGATCGTCGTGGTTGTGATAGCGCTGCTTTCCGCCGTTCTCATCAGTTGGAACGCATCCCGGCTCAGCAAACCGCTTGTTCAACTCGCAGAAAAAACATCGCGCCTCGATCTCGACCACCTGAATGTCGACTTTGAATCCGACAGAAAAGATGAAATAGGAACCTTGTCGGCCATTCTTGCTGAACTCACTACTCGCTTGCGATCGAGCATCCTGG
>CAZGOS010000098.1:0-10603 GCA_964527795.1 uncultured Rhodothermales bacterium
ACTGGATGCACGGCTTGAGAGGATTATGAGATTCCGAGACGATCTGTGGAAATCCAGTCGGTCTTGAGGGCAGGTATTCGTGGCATACCGGACAATACGCCCTGTTCTTCGGGATTCGCAGGTCGACAGCCTCATCGTCATCTACGTGGGCGGCTGCGGGGCCGTGGCACGTTTCACACGAAACGTTTCTATGGAATCCCTCCGCCTTGATCTCCACAAGATCGTCGTGACAATCCGCACATACGGCACTACCGGCAAATTTGATTTCTTGCGCGACGGCCTGCTCGACGGCGGATGCTCGGAAATGCCCGTATTCTCCGAAATCGTCAGGAATCAGAAGACTCCGGGATGAAACGAAAAGGGCAACCACTACCACGACAAAGAAGAATACTCGAGTTGCCTGTTCTGGAATCCTTGGCTTGACCCGATTCATTAATCCGCGTTCATGATCTGGCTTTAGCATCTAGATCTCGACAAGCGAAGAAGAACACGAAACTCCCTATTACGGAGTAGTAAGAAGGTTGGGACACGCAGTAGTGAACCGCGCGAAAAAGTAAGTCTGCAATTGCTTACGAATGAGAAGGGATCACCCTACTTCGTGAGTGGGGTACGGCCCTACACTCAAGTCTGGTACGACGACCGGCGCCGAGTGGCCGTTAATTACTGGACGGGGTCAGACTTTGTGAGCTTCCATTTTTGGCCTGGCCGCTGCCCCAGCCGCCGCCGCCGGGTGTTTCAATGCGAAGTCGTTCTCCCGCCAGAAACAAAATCGTGAACTGACCGGGTAACGTTTCTTCTTCTCCGTTCGCCAGAATTTTTACGTTCCGTCCGGCGCGCGCCGGTTGCCCACCGTTCAGCCCCCAGGGCTGCGTTTCCCGACGAGTGCTCTGAACCGTGACCCGAGTCGGTTCCGTAAACTCATATTCACGAATTACTCCGTCGCCTCCTCGGTGCAACCCGTGCCCACCGCTGCCCCGGCGGATCCGGTAGGTTGAAATTCGAATGGGATAGGCCCGCTCGAACGCTTCAATGGGCGTATTCATCGTATTGGTCATGTGCACGTGCATACCCGACGAGCCCGGTGAGTTGGGATTCGCACCCATTCCGCCTGCTATCGTTTCATAGTAGACGTAAGCCCCTTCCCGGCGTGTAAACGCATTTCCAAACGTAACATTGTTCATTGTGCCCTGGGAAGCAGCCGGTACGAGCTCCGGCAATATGGTGGCCATCGCTCCCAGCAGCACGTCAACAATTCGCTGGGAGGTTTCGACGTTTCCAACAGCAACGGCAGCCGGTGACTGCGCATTCACAAGTGAGCCCGGCGGCGCGATCACTGAAACGCATCGGAAGCATCCGTCATTGACGGGAATATCGTCTGTCGATAGACATCGCACCACGTAATAACACGCCGATTCCGTAATGGGTAAAACCGCATTAAATGCATGGGGGCCTGACGGATCCGTCCCCGAAAAATCAAAAGACACTGTGCTATTCTGAATTTTCGCCCGCACGCGAATCAGCCGGCGAACCGGCGTATTCCCGAGATGCGTGACGATCGAATCCTCAAATTGGCTCTCCTCATCCGGCCAGTTCTCTATCATGGAACGCATGCGCCGTTCCGAGTAGGATTGTAGCATGGAGGCGTACGAAGTGACCTCGCTTTCTCCAAACTTCTTTATCAGGTCGGACAGACGCCAGGCGCCGATCTCGTTTGCCGCTTGCTGCGCGGCCAGATCACCGCGTCGTTCATCGGGTGTGCGAACGTTTCGGAGAATGACCTTCAGTACGTCTTCGTTCAGCTGTCCTTTCGAGATGAGTCGAATGGGCGGCAGGATCAGCCCTTCCTGAAAGAGCTCGGTCGAGAGGGGCAACGATCCCGGTGACATGCCCCCGACATCGGCATGATGTGCGCGACTGGCGACAAAGAAAGTAGGTTGTTCAGTCGATGCAAATACAGGCGAAATCATCGTGAGATCGGGCAGGTGAGTGCCTCCCATAAAGGGATCATTGAGCAGCACCAGATCTCCCGGCTGCCAGGTCGGGAATTCTCTAAGGGCTGCGCGCACGGAATCCGGCATGGCACCGAGGTGAACCGGTATATGTGCTGCCTGGGCCGCCAGGCGTCCATCTGAATCAAAGACGGCGCACGAATAGTCCAGACGTTCTTTGATGTTCGGAGAAAAGGCCGTTCGTCGCAGGACCGTACCCATTTCGTCCGCGATTCCCTCGAATCGATGCCTGTAAACCTCCAGTAGTATGGGATCCGGGAGCGCCATCTATGAACCGGCAGTCCTGTTTCGCAGGCTGCAATGCAGTGTGCCGTTTTCCTTCAACACGTAACACCAGCCCGGTTCGATAAAGATGGTCGTATCCGACTGATAAATGACAGTCGGTCCTTCGTACGGCTCGTCGCTGCGGATCGAATCGCGATCTACAACGTCCGTTTCCATGTACGTCGCAGATTCAAACCAGACGCGACGTTTTTCATTCCGGGTCGGATTGGTTTGCTCCGATGATGCTCTGATCGTGACCGGTCGCGCAGCTCTGGTGATTACACCTTTTGCGCGCAGCGTCACGAATTCGACATCTACGTGCTCCAGAGCGTATGAAAACCGTCGCCTGTGTTCTTCATGAAAGGCGGCCACCAGCTCGGCGACAGCAGTTGCATGATCCGGGTCATCGAAATCGATGGTAAGCTCGTAACTCTGCCCCTGGTAACGCACATCAGCAGACCAGCTGATCGTGCCTTTCTGATTGAGGGACGAAAAGTGGGCTTCGATTTCCCGATCCAATTGAGCACGTTTTTCCCGAAGAACGGAATCGTCTGATTTCAGATCGACCATACGCGCAAGGATCGAGACAGCCCGATCGAACGAAATGTCGGCTCTGCACAATCCAAGTGCACTCAACACTCCCGGATACTGTGGAATCAATATATGTTCGATACCGAGCGCCGAGGCCAACGCGCACGCGTGAAGCGGCCCCGCGCCACCGAAAGGAACAAGAGTAAAATCTCTCGGATCATGGCCCTGCGCTATCGAAACACGCCGGAGAGCCCTTTCCATCGTTGCATTTACAATGCGTACGATGCCTAGAGCCGTTTCGTGCATTGCCAGTCCGAGTTTTTGGGCAAGTTTGCCTATCGATTCTTCCGCCAGATCGAGATCGAGCGCAAGCGACTCGTCACCACCCAGTTTTCGATTCGGTAATAGTCTGCCAAGCACCAGATTGGCATCCGTAACGGTCGGCTCTTTACCACCTCTTCCGTAACAAACAGGTCCTGGATCAGCGCCGGCGCTCTGCGGTCCAACACGCAATACGCCGGCGTTATCGATCCACGCAATGCTGCCTCCGCCCGCGCCGACCGTCTGAATGTCAACAGCTGGAAATCGCAGCGGAATACCTCCGACTACCGAAGTGGGTGTGACGGGAATGGCTCCGTTACAGAGACATACATCGGTACTCGTACCACCCATATCGAGCGTAATTATACGAATCGGTTCTTGAGTACCTGATTCACGTACCATGTCGAAAGCTCCTATGACACCGCCGGCCGGTCCGCTTAGCACGAGTCTGGCCGCTTCGCTCGACGCCGTCTCGATGTCGGATACGCCCGCCCCCGAGTGCATGATCATCGCCGGCCTCGATCCGACAGAGCGAATCACTTCACTCAAATACTTTCGCACGACTGGATTGAGGTAAGCATTGGCGACCGTGGTTGAGGTTCGCTCATATTCGCGGTATTCAGGAATGAGGTGGCTGCTCACCGATATGTCAACGTCCGGCAGCCTGGCCCTTATGATTTCTGCCAGGGCCTGTTCATGCCCGGGATTCACAAATGAGAAGAGCAGAACGATCGCGATGCTGTCGACATCTGCCCGGACGAGTGCTTCTGCCAGAGATTCGGTTTCCTCATCCTGCAGTTCCTGAAGTACATCACCATGGGCATCGACACGCTCGGGTACTCCAAATCGCAGCGACGACGGTACGAGCATCTCCGGTGAACCCTGACCGAAGCGATACAGGTGTGGTCGCTGTTGTCGTGCGAGTTCTAAAACATCCTCGAAACCTCGGGTCGTAACGAGTGCCGTGCGGGCGCCTTTCCGCTCAAGGAGGGCATTCGTAGCTACCGTCGTGCCGTGAATGACTTGAACTTCCTCCGGCTCTCCCAAACGGTCCAGACCCTCTGAGATACAGGCGCCGGGTTCCGTTCGATTCGTGGGAAGTTTCAGGATTTGGATCTCGCCTTCGGAAAGGAAAACAAAATCCGTAAAGGTGCCGCCGATATCGATTCCAATCAGATCAGGCATAACCGTCTCCACCACGACCTTGTCAACGAGCTCCGAATATATAGAACGCGGTTGATCACGTACATGATCAGTGCACTAAGACTAAGGCGCTTGTTGATCGAGCATAAGCTACGTGGTGGCAGAGAGAGTGAACGGGCGCTGTAGCCGATAATTGGAATGATAACCGTGCGGCGTCACGCAGCCTGCGTGTCATCTTTTTTTTCGAGGGGAATCAATCCTCGCTGAAGGGCAAATCGAATCATGTCTGCATAATTGTTGACTTCCAGTTTCTTCATGAGATTCGATCGGTGTTTTTCTACGGTTCGGATGCTGATAGAGAGGTTATCTGAGATCTCACCCGCCGTGTAGCCTTCTCCAACCAGTTGCAGGATTTCGCGTTCTCTTGCCGTCAAGAACTCATAACGATCCAGAGGGATTGGCTCGCGGCTTGCGCGATTCGCTATGCCCTTACTCATGAATCGTTCACCCTCCATTGCACTATCAATCGCAGCGTTCAACTCTTTTATGTCCGAATTCTTGAGTACGTATGCGATGGCACCGTTCCGAAATGCACGCGAGACGAATGAATCGCTGGCAAACATCGAGAGGACGACAACGCGAGTGGAAGGGAAGTCGCGGGTAACCCGCCGTGTCACTTCCAGGCCATCAAGCCCGGGCATTCGAAGATCGGCGATAAGAATGTCGGGTCGATGCTCGGCTACTAGTTTAAGCGCCGTTGCGCCGTCTCCGCACTCGGCTACAACCTCGTGTGTCGAGGTCTGGGACAGGAAGGCCCGTATACCTTCCCTGACAATCGGATGATCTTCGACCAGGACTACGGTCGCCATCTGAGCACCTGCGGGCGAATGTGTGATAGAGCTACCCACTATTAATACGTATTAGTGGGTAAAATCACGACATAAGTTTCGACACGTTCAAACAGGCAGCCGTGCAATCAGCTTCGTTCCCTCACCCGCGGTACTCTGAATACCGACAGATCCTCCGAGAAGAGATGCGCGCTCGTACATCCCGGATAGCCCAATGCTTTCGGAATCTCGTTCGGAAGGAATTACGAGACCTACGCCCTGGTCGGAAATAACGATCTCAAGTTGGCCGTCCCGCTGCTGAACACTGACTGACGCAGATTTCACGAATGCATGACGGGCCACATTTGTCAGTCCTTCCTGAACGATTCGAAATGCCGCAATCTGCGTATCCTGTGCAATGGTCTTTTCGTCCTCCAGCTCGACATCGGCATTCAGAATAATGCCGTGCCGATCCTGAAATTCCATAAAATGGGCCAGCAAGGTTGAACGAAGTCCCAAACGGTCCAGAGATGCAGGTCTCAGTTGGCGTGCGAAATGATCGATGCGTTCGATGAGCTCATCGACAAACCTTTCCGCCCGGGCCACATGCTCACTATATTTGCCGTCCATGTTATTGATCAACTGCAGACTCAGTTGAATCGCCGTAAGCAGGCCCCCGGCTTCATCGTGCAGGTCCAACGCGATACGGCGGCGTTCTTCTTCCTGGATGGTTGACAGCCTACGGGTCATTTTCAACAATTGCTCATAGGCGTTGTGCATCTCCTCAAAAAGTGCAGTCGACTTTATGTTAGCCTGTCTGAGACTGTCGAGTACGAGTCGTCGATCCGTTACGTCCAGGACCGTTCCAATCGCCTTCAATTCTCCAGATGCCGTTTCGATACGTTCAGCCTGTGAGAGTAAATACCGAATCTCTCCGTCCGGCCTGATTATTCGAAATTCGATTTCAAACGCTTCGCCTTGATCATAGCACTTTCTAAGCGCCGTCGCGACAGCCTTGACGTCATCCGGATGAACCAGCCGGATGAAATTCTCAGTAGATGCATCGAACGTATCCCGGTCCACACCCAGAATTCGAAAGGACTGATCCGAGTATGTGGATGTTTGATTCGAAAGATCTCGTTCCCAGTGCCCGAGACTGGTTATTCGAAGCGCCTCCGATAAAGACCGCTCGCTTTCCTGAAAAACCTGGTTGACGTTCGGGTTGCCGGTTTTGGGGATGGCAAAAATTGAAAATCCAGAGATGGCCTCATTGGTCAGGATCGGTTCGACAAAGGCATCGAAAGCAAGCATGCCCGCTTCGGGATCGGCATAGCCGAATTCTATATTTTCAGTTTGACGACTTTTGCGGATCTTCGCGATGGCCGCCTGGAGCGGGCCGGAGAGACCGGACGAAACGTCATGTGTCGATTCTCCGACGCGAATCGCATTCGTGACTTTGTTAAATGCCTGGTCCACGTACGTAATTTCCCCGTTCTCATTGCACAGTATTACGTGAACAGATCGAGAACCGGGACCGGATTCGCCGCTGGTGACCGCGACCGAGCCGGCTTCGATCGATCGTCCGTCGGTCACGTCTTTCACCGTTCCGTACTGGCGAATGGGAACACCCATCTCGTCGTTCTCAACAATGTTCCGGGAGTGAATGACACGGATCTGACCGTCCGGTTTTCGGATCCGGTATGTCAGCTCCAGACCCAATCTACCGTCTATCTGTTTTCGCAGGGTCTTCTTTACACGCTCTCGATCGTCTTCATGAACAGCCTGCATGATCGATCGCATGGTGGGCGTCGTCGAATGCGGCTCAAGACCAAAAATCCGATAGAGTTCGTCCGACCACGTAATTTTATCGCTGTCAAGAAGGCGCTGCCAGGTGCCGATTCCTGAACGACGCTGCGTTTCCGAAAGCTGCCTCTGGTAATCGCCAAGGGCCGCGATCGCATCGTCCCGCTCTTGTTTGAGCGCCTTGAGTTCGTTACGATACCGCGATACGAGAATTTCAAGATCCGGCATGTTCGCAAACGTTTCAGAATTGTTCACGGCCGGGATGTGTTCTGAATGCGCAAGAGATGCAGAAAGAGCCTACAACAGCAAGATACCCGAGAATTGTGTCATAAAGTACGTATTTATACGTATACAAATACGTAAAACTTCCCATATATATCGCCGAACTGTTGACGATCAATACGTCAGAGGGTCTTCAGGCCGACGGGATGCATCACGTGTGATTATCCCGTCGATTCTGACCGAGCACCCAGCTTGCTATTTAAGCTACCGATCTTGCAGCCTCCGATACAATACCCGGTAGTCAGTCGAAAAAATTAGTAAGCTGGGTGCTGTTTTTATTTTCGTCTGTTGAGATTCGAAATTGGTCAGGGCCTGGTAACGCTTCCTGCAACCGTCCTGCCGGTGAGTATTTTTCGATCCAGCAAGGCAGAAGATGCGCAGTGTAACACCGTTACATAAGCGTCTGATAACACCGCTGGGCGAAAAATAGACCCGGCCCGATGGGTAGCGCCTGTGAACGGGCCACTCGGCGTTGTTCGTCGTTCATTTGGTTCTACCAATTTTCTCTCCTCACGCCTTGATTCGCCCGTTCACAGGCAGCTACAGGGCGCTTTCAGGAAGCGTTACCAGGCCCTAGATTGCTTTCGGACTGTGAAAACAACTCAACCGTTTCGATTTGCAGATGAAGCGCTGGATTTCTTTTCTGTCTATTGGTCTGATTCCGGCCATACATACATCGGTACAGGGAACAGTGAACTCCGGGTCAGTGAGGCATTATTCCGCCGTCCTGTCAGCTCTTCTTGTCATGTCTGCCGTCGTGGGGCCGACGGCACGGGCGCAGGACACACCGGATCTCTGGTCGACGTATCGCCTGTGGTACGAGGCGCCGGCCTCGGCCTGGGATGAGGCTTTGCCGGTTGGGAACGGTCGTTTGGGCGCCATGATATTCGGGGAGACGGCACGAGAACGTATACAATTCAATGAAGAGACGCTCTGGTCGGGAGGACCCTATGATCCCACGGTGGAAGGAGCCTCATGGGCGCTACCTGAGATCCGGCGCCTTCTGTTCGACGGAGATATTGCGAAATCGCACGATCTGTTCGGACGCTCGATGATGGGCGTGCCCTATGAGCAGATGAAGTATCAACCTATGGGCGATTTGTGGCTGTATTTTTCTGGTCACGAGCAGGTTGAGGATTATAGAAGAGTGCTCGATCTGGACCGGGCCATGGTGACGGTTTCCTATCGCGTAGGAGACGTGACGTATACGCGAGAGATCTTCTCCACTGCTGTCGATCAGGTAATCGTCGTGCACATCACGGCCAACCGGCCCGGCGCCGTTTCTTTTGCAGCGCGTCTGCATGGCGTTCGCAATCCGGCACATTCGAATTACGGTACGGATTATTTCCGCATGGATGGTCTTCCGACTGACGCTCTTCGAATCACGGGAAAAAGTTCGGATTATCTGGGCATTGAAGGCCGGGTTCGATATGAAGCTCGGCTCATTGCCCGAAGCGAGGGCGGTAGCATTAACGTAGACTACAGAACGCTAAACGTCGAAGGCGCTGATTCTGCAACGCTTTTGATCGCTGCGGCCACGAATTTCAACTCGTACCGGGACGTTACCGGAAACCCCGCGCGTCGCGTTGACGACGTCATCAGCGCAGCACAAGAGAAGAATTACGCTGAGTTGAAAGACGCGCACATCAAAGAATACCGTAGCTGGTTCAGACGTCTGTCGATTGATCTGGGCTCCAATGGGGCGTCCGAATTACCGACCAAAGAGCGCATCGCCCGCCTGCCGGACGGCGCCGATCCGCAGTTGGCTGCGCTCTATTATCAGTTCGGTCGCTATCTCCTCATTGCCGGCTCGCGCCCCGGCACACAGGCGGCCAACCTTCAGGGCATCTGGAATGACAACTCCAATCCCTCGTGGGACAGCAAGTACACGGTCAACATCAATCTTCCGATGAATTACTGGCCGGCTGAGGTCGGTAATCTGGGAGAGCTTGTAGAGCCACTCGAAAGATTTCTACACGATGTCTCGGAAGCCGGAAGGAGTGTGGCTCGTGAACACTGGGGTGCAAAAGGTTGGGTACTGCACCAGAATTCGGACATCTGGCGGGCGACTGCCCCAATGGATGGTCCGTCGTGGGGTGCCTGGCCTGTTGGTGGGGTCTGGCTGAGCACACATCTGGCGGAGAAATATCGTTTCGAAGGAGACGATGCCTTCCTTGATCGCGTTTATCCGATTCTGAGGGGTTCGGTGCAATTTATCTCCGATATTCTGGTCGAAGATCCTGCTACGGGGTGGTTGGTTACAGCTCCGTCCTACTCACCCGAAAACTTTCCGGCCTGGCCGGGTAACGGCAGATTCTTTGACGAGGTAAGCGGGCTGTTTCTCAAAGCGCGTACCATGGCTGTCGGCCCGACCATGGATATGCAACTTATTCGTCAGTTATACGACGATTTTATCGAGATCTCCGGACAATTGGACCGGGACGAACCGTTGCGCTCTGTTGCGACGGATCAGCGTGGGCGCCTGGTGCCCAACCGGATCGGTAAACACGGCCAACTGCAGGAATGGATCGAAGATTTCGACGAACTGGAACCGGAGCATCGTCATCTGTCTCACCTGTGGGGTCTCTATCCCGGTAATGAGATTACGCCGGAAAAGACGCCGGACCTGGCAGAGGCCGCAGCGGTCAGCATAAGAAGGCGGGGTACGGGAGGTTGCGGTTGGTCATATGGATGGAAGATGGCGCTCTGGGCCAGGCTCTACGAAGCCGTGCCTGCGCTTCACGAATTTAAGGCGCTCCTGCTGGATTCATCGCTGCCGAACCTGTTCTCAAAATGCTCCGGGGCGCTGCAGGTTGACGGCAATTTCGGAGCAAGTGCCGGCATTGCAGAGATGCTTCTCCAGTCCCATGAAGGGGCGCTTCACTTCATTCCGGCGCTGCCGGACGAGTGGTCCTCGGGCAGGATTCAAGGAATGCGGGCCCGTGGCGGTTTTGAAGTTGATTTCGCCTGGGAAAACGGAGCGCTGGAGAAGGCCACCGTCATTTCCAGTCTCGGACGGACTCTGAATATTCGATCGAAGACGCCTGTGAAGGTTGGGGTAGATCGACGTGAATTCGCGACCCTACTGCCCGAAAATGGCATAATATCGTTTCCCACCCGTATCGGCGAGACGTATCATCTGGAGATTGTTCAGTAGCTCGTATCTACCAACACTTCGAACAGATTTATGAATAGAGGTTCTACGATATCACGCGCCGGTGCGATGTTCATGGTGCCATTGGCTTTGATGCTCGTGCAGGCCTCGCTCGATACCTATCCGAAAAATCCGGATATCGATATTCTCAAATGAGAAATAGCCGAATCGGTTTATAGCTTCACATTGACCAATCCACAAACCGTGCTTGTGAAAGATAGACGTCACCATCGACGCGCTCCAGGACGAGCACGGCCCGGAGAGCTAGA
>CAZGOS010000099.1:0-10560 GCA_964527795.1 uncultured Rhodothermales bacterium
TTCGCGCCCTGGGGAAGGTGGTGGAAAACGGGCACCTGCACAAGGGTGACCAGCTGTTTGTCGAAGGCAGGCTTAAGTTCGATAGCTGGCAGGCTCAGGACGGTTCAAAGCGCAGCAAGCTGAGTGTATTCGTTGAAAATTTTGAATTCATGGGCGGCGGAAAGTCCAATAGCAATCAGAATAATCAGGGCGGTCAGGGCTATCAAGGCGGCCAGTCGATCCATGGTATGCGTGATGAAAGGATGGGGAAAGTCGTCCATGTCTCGTCCGGGAATTTCGCCGTCGGCAAAAAAGGAGCCATCGACGAATGCAATGTCGACGGACTCAAGAATGCCCTCGATGCGGTGGCCCAGCACATCCCATTCCTCCCAACCGTCGATATCCGGGATGAATAGAGCCGTTCGGTTCGGTCCGATAATGCGATACCCGACAACTTCCGAATATTCCTGACGGTGTGGCACGAGGAAGGGGACGACGCGAATGTCACGGGCGAGTTGGACCGGTACGTTTTCACCCATACGGCGAAGCCTGATATTCTGATAGCGAACGAGCTGATCCCACGGCCCGTTGATCTCCAGAAAGTCGGCCATTTTCGACATGGCGTACACGGTTACGTCGTTGGTGCCCATGGATTCATGACCAAGAAACATGAGACCCGTGTAGTGTCCGATGTGCGCGTGTGTAAGAAAAATGCCATCAGGCGTCATTGCACCCGATGACGGTTCCGCTGTCTCGAGCATATACCACTGCCTGCGGAAGTCCGGAGTCGCCTCGAACAACCATTTTTGGCCGGAAACGGGATCTACGAGTCCCAGGCTTGTGGCAAAATGCGCGGCATTCGGGTCCGTCCATCCGGGATGGTCATGATTGCCTGCTTGCGGTACACCCGCATCCTGGCCAATGCCAAGCACGAGCAGATAGGGCGCCTGGGTGGAACGCTGGATCTGAGCACGGGCGCCTCCGGCGAAAAGCACACACGCAAGTAAAAGGCTCAGGTATGATGCGGTCTTTCGCATTTCTAGAGAAGGGACTTTACGGCTCCGCCATCTACGGCGAGCGAGACGCCCGTAATGTAACTGGCGGGCCGACTCAGAAGAAACGTGGCTGCCGCAGCAAACTCATCCTCCGTGCCAATGCGTTTGAGCGCGGTATGAACGGCCCATTCCGCCTCAATGTCTTCGACAGGCTTTCCGGTGCGCTCGCTCTGGGCTTTCGAGAGATGGCTGAGTCGATCGGTTCGGGTATATCCCGGAAGGATCGTATTAACGGTGATACCGTCCGTTCCGATTTCTTCCGATAGACTCTTTGCAAAACCCTGCACGCCGGCTCTGGAGACATTGGACAGATAAAGGCTCGGGACGGGTTGTTTGGCCGTCAGGGAGGAAATCATCAGGATCCGCCCAAATCCGTTCGGCTCGGCCGCAGCCGACCGAAGATAGGGCAGAGCATTTCTGGTAAGGTTGATGGTGCTGATCAGATTCAGTTCGAGTGCGTCTCGCCACGCATCTGCACTGAAATCATCAATTTTACCTGGTGGTGGGCCTCCCGCATTGGTAACGAGAATGTTCAGGGATCCGAACGCGACGGTGGTCTGTTTCAGGGCCGTGCAAATCTGCTCTTCATCCGTAACGTCGCAAACGACGGGCAGCACTCGCGCGCCGGTCTCGCTCTGAAGTGCCTCCGCAGCTTCTACTATTCGTTCCTGGTCACGGGAGCAGATGGCTACGTTGCAGCCTTCACGTAAGAGCTCCCGGGCGATGGCCCGTCCGAGACCGCTGCTGGCTCCCGAAACGAATGCCGAGGCACTTTCAAGTCCAAGATCCATATGGGGAAAACAGGTTCTTAGAAAAATATTCGCTTGTGTTGCGAGAGCGTACGGCTGAAGTTAGCAACTCAAGTTCAGCCAAAGATACGCGGTGGAGGAAATCGGATGGGAAGAAAAGATGTATCGGTTCGGCGAATCCGCATCAAAACGAAAGGTGCTCCGGCCGCCATCGGACCTTACAACCAGGCCATAATGGTTAGTGATACACTTTACTGCTCGGGTCAGATAGCGATCGATCCGGCGACCGGACATATGCTTTCTGCCGGCATTGAAGACGAAACTGAGCGTGTTTTGAACAATCTCAGGTCCGTTCTTCATGCAGCCGATCTGGACATGCAGCATGTCGTTCAGTGCCGCGTCTACCTGACTGACATCAATGATTACGGACAGGTCAATGAGATTTATGCTCGGTTCTTCGGTGAAGACGCTCCTGCCCGTGAAGCTGTACAGGTCGCCGCTCTTCCACGGGGAGCAAGAGTAGAGATTTCCTGCGTTGCCGTTCGTTAAGCTGATCAACGATTCCGCGCTTTTCAGTACTGAAGAAGCGCGTGAATCGGAATGGAGTTCTCCAGTAAATCTCGTCCGCCGAGTGCGTTCAGTTCGACGAGAAACGAATAGCCGACAACCAAACCGCCACCGAACGTTACGAGTCGGTGCGTGGCGGCGGCCGTGCCTCCCGTGGCAATCACATCGTCATGAATAAGAACACGATCGTTATCTGTGATCGCGTCGATGTGCATTTCGATCGTGTCCGTTCCGTATTCCAGAGCGTAGGTCTCTCTTACTGTCGTGAAAGGCAGTTTGCCCTTCTTCCGAATGGGGACAAAGCCGGCGTTCAGTTCGTCGGCCAGCATGGCGCCCAGAATAAATCCGCGGGCTTCAATGCCAACTACCTTTGTGATGCCGGAACGTCGATACGGTGCAGCCAGGCAATGCACCGAGAATCGCAATAATTCCGCGTCGGCGAGAATTGGGGTAATGTCCTTGAACTCAATCCCGGGTGTCGGGAAGTCCTTAACGGTTCGGACTGCCTGCTCCAGACGTTCAATCATGGGTTCCTGGACGCGCACCTGAGCGTCTAATGCGACGCTACCTGGAGCGACTTCTCGTAATCCTGTTTGAAATTCAGCACTGCACGAAAGATAGCATTCGCCATAGATGTTTGCCCGTCCTTCGAAGACAGGAACTTCTCCTCGAAAGGATTGGTCAGAAAACCCAGTTCAATGAGTACGGCAGGCATCGAAGCGCCGAAAAGAACATAGAAACCTGCCTGTTTCACGCCTCGATCTTTCCGCCCCACGGCGTCTGTGAACTGTTTCTGCATGGCGTCCGCAAGCATCTCACTGTGTCGCATGAACGAACTCTGTGCGAGCGCCTGCTGGGCGAGCGTTGCGTTATCGAACTTGATGTACTGGTTTTGATCTGACTCCAGTTTGATGACCTCGTTCTCGCGTTCCATGACGACTCTGGCAGAATCGGTGCGGTGTGTGCCGAGGAAGTACGTTTCAGTGCCTCGGGCGGACCGGGCCTTCGCCGAGTTCGCGTGAATCGAAAGAAAAAGTTTTCCACCCGCCTGGTTTGCGATGTGGCCGCGCTCGGCCAGTGTTACAAATCGGTCGTCCGAACGGGTATGCACGACGTTGATGCCGAGCTCTTTCTCAAGCCGCGCTCCGACCATCTCGCTAATCTTTAATGCCAGATTTTTTTCCAACAATCCCGCAATGCCAAATGCACCTTCATCCCATCCGCCGTGACCGGCATCAAGTACAACCGTATCCAGCTTCCAGCGGTCATTCCCTGATGTCGATTCCGTAATCTCCGCGCTCACATCCTGCTGTTTCGGTTTTTTCAGGACGGACGCGAACATCCTGTCGACGTCAGACAGGATTTCCCGGGACGACGTATCGTCTGAATTTTTTGAGACGGCCGCCAGGTCCGAGCGTTCAGGAAGAGCGGCAGGATTTGCCAACGAAATTTTCTGCGCCTGAACCATGTTCAGTGTTTTACGTTCGGCAGTGCTCGCACTATCATGATTCACCTCTTTGATCGGGACGGTGCTTCCCGGAGCAGGCGTTTTGTCCTCGGTCGCCGTGTTTTTGGGCGTGCTGTCAGTTCTTACCGATTCAGCAATGAGCATTTCCAACACCGCCGGACTTTGCGCTGCTGACGGCTGGAATGTCTCTGTAAGAAAGGCATGAACGGCCGGCTGCGATACGATCAGAAGAATATCGTTGCTCGAAGCATCCGGTCGCACGATTGCGCTGAGACCCGGAGCTACAAAGGTGGCGTCAAGAATGACTTTTCCACCGTCCTGATAGATTTCGTACGAGCGAAATGGACCAGCCGGATCATCGAGACTGGCGTTGGGTGCAATCTTCGTATTCAGCAGCGTGACCTTGATGCCGGCCGCGTTGTCGAATTCAGTGTGACTATACCACGGAATCTCGGCGTCGGCGTGCAGTCGCAGTATGAAGTCACTCCCGTCAGATCCCGGTTCGAGTGAAACACCGGTAAGCGTAGCGGTCCCCGGCGCCACGAGACTCGAACCGAGCTGCCACAAGGAGCCAAGTAGCAGGCACAGTACCGCAACCCTTCTATTGGTGCAACCCATACGCATCGTGTCCAGGCGATTCGTCCGTTCAAATGACTGAATGCGAACCAACCTTCAAATACGAATAAAGGCATCTGGTTGCACTTCATGCCATGGTTGGGTATCGACCAATTCAATTTCATTTTTAGTCTCCAACAGGGAAAATATACCACGTAAACCCGCGTAATTCACTGGCAAAGCTGTTGGTCGGAAATGATCACGCGGTAGACATAAACGTAGAGAGCCCGGCACCGGCAGGTGCCGGGCTCTCAGCCCCACTACAGATTTTTCGATGGTTTATTCGATCGGGTGTCCGATCCGGATTACGGTTCGCCCGGCGGCGAACTCTACCAATCCAGCGTATTGCGCTCACCTCGAAGCTCGCGCAGACGACGATTGATGATTTCAGCACGCGACGAAACCCGTTCCTGAACCCTGGCTCGTAGCTCGTCCAGTTCTCCTGACATTTTTTCGATTCGCTCCTGTAGCGACTCGAGTTTCATGTCGAAGATCTGATTCAGCATATTTTCGAGTTCCTGGTTCAGTTCCTCCCTCTCTTCACCTTCGGAATTCCGCAGCTTGCGAGCGATATCGCGGGATTTTCGCTCCAAACGCATGATTTCCTTATTGTTCGTAGAGCTGACGACATACGGCGCATTCATGCCCTCCCTGAGGATCGCGAGATTCTCGTGCAGAGGCTCCAGATCAAAAGCGACGTCGAATTCGTGATACGCATTTGGGAAGTCACGCCCTGCAAAGCCCATAACGGGCTCGTTTCCAAGCTCTTCGAGAAATCGAGGTGATCGGAAAGCGAAGCGACGATGTGCAGCATCTCCGTCGTCGGAGAAAAAGACGAAATCATCGTCCCCGTCACGAGAAAAACGAATGCGCGCATCCTTGTTCTCCAGTTCCTTTACCATCTCACCGTTCACGTAGACTTTGCCGTCCTTGACTTCGATATGTATGACTTTTCTTTCGACGGTTTCCTGTGCCATTGCTGGAATCGTAAACAGTACCAGAATTGCGGCGAGTGCAAGCGATCGAAAAGACCACAACGCCAATGGCGATTTTCTGCTGATTACTTTCATGTTTTCAATACCGGTTAAAGTTGATTTAGGACATAATTGCTTTTCCGTTTTTGGACTACCAGTCAAGTTCACCCAGTAGCTCTTTCA
This sequence comes from uncultured Rhodothermales bacterium, assembly GCA_964527795.1. GTDB lineage: Bacteria > Bacteroidota > Rhodothermia > Rhodothermales > UBA10348 > SMXL01. Next base: position 5,591 of record CAZGOS010000099.1, read on the forward strand.
ACCGGGATTCAATGATCCGGTCGCGAAGATCTGCGCGCTGACTCAGTTTTTCACGGAGTTCGTTCAGCCGTTCGCCCAATTGTTCGATTTCTTTTTCGCGGTTCTGCTGCTTGAGCTCAAACGCATTATTCAGCTTCTCCCTGAGTTCGGCAACAATCTTTTCGCGCCGACTCCAGTCTTGAGCTGCTCGGGCCTCCATGGCAAGCCGGTGCGTCTCGGTCTCGATATTGCGTTCGAGCATGAGCTGACCGTAGAGTTTCAAGTCGGTTTCGTGAATACCCTCCAGGTAGCTCTCGAACTCTACCCTCGGAAATGCCTGCGCAATGCGCGCCGTGTTTTCGGCTTCGAGACGCAGCCTGTCTGCGAGCACAAGTGCCTGATCTGCATTCTGATCTGCGATCTGACCCCGAATGAGTTCGAATTCTTTCGCCTTGTTTTGAAGCGCTTCTAAATAATTCTCCATGACGACGCCGTGGGACTGATCGATTTTGAATCTGCCAAACGGAACCGCCCCCGCCCGTGAAAGCACGCGCACAACCGAATCATTGTCATCCGGATCTCGAAAGAATACCATAACACGTCCGTCGCGAGCGATGTCTTCGTCAGCCTCGACGAGCTTGCCGTCCTGCAGTTCGTAGACGGTGCCGCGCAATTCGAGTAATGCGTCACCGGTAAAACTCCAGGACAACAACATGTCCTTGAGCTTGAGTGACGCAGGCAGGTCGCGATCGGCGATGCGCTTTCCGTCGATGAAAACCTTACCATTGTCAATCGTCACTACATGTCTTTCCACCTGGGCAAGCGCCGCCGCGGGTGGCTGGACCAGAAACGTCGCAATCAGCAGGGCGGGCACCCATATCGTAAGTTTTCTCATCGTCTGTTCCTTGTTGACCCTGGTAACCGTCTGATCAAATACTTCAGATTCGTTTATCTGGATATTGTCGAATTCAGTTCAGAAACGATTGGCAATTCAGTTTTCGTATATCGGAATGATATTATTGGCCGGAATCATGGAGCATTAACGTTGAACTGCAGCCTGCAGCAGGCGCTGTCGGCCCGTTTGAATCGATCCCGGGAGTGTCTCAAGCGGTATCGAACGAGCACCCCAGTCCAGATCGTCGGTCGGGCGCATGGTTTCAATCCGGCGATAAAGCTCCCGAAGACGGTTCGAATCGTCCCAAACCAGGAGTGGATCAATGTCTCGCGTCGAAGAGCGTGTGGCGAGATTCGGCGGTGCAATCGGCGTTGTTCGCAGCAGCGACTCGGCCTCGGCCGCTCGGTGATCAGCCATGCTTTCGGAATTGAGCAGAGCATTATCGTCAGACGAAAAATTGAACATCCCTGATCCGACAGCGAGTACAATCGCAGCCGCCAGCGAGACCGCTGGAATCAAAACACGCCTGAGCGGTCGAGATCGCCAGAGTGCCGGGCGGTCACCGCGACGAATGCCAACGGCCGGCGAAGACGCAGCTTCTGCAGCTTGAGCGACGATCCGGTCGATCGTATTCGGATCCGGACGCGATCGGCTCAGGTGATCCATCCGAAATTTTGCTTCGCTGAGTGCCTGATGCTCCCGCTGGAGATCGTCGTCTCCAAGCAATGATCTGAGATCGCCTTCCGCGTCAGGATCACCATAAAGATGGAGCAGTATATTCTTTTTCTTTTCCATAACAGTCTACCGTTTCTCTATCGGTCATTGACCGAATTCCGTCAACTCAATTTTGTCGGACGTAGACATGATGCGCCTGAGGTTTAACAGCGCATACCGCATCCGTCCCAGTGCCGTATTAATTGAACAGTCAGTCAGTTCCGCTATTTCTCTGAACGTCAGATCGGCTTCATGGCGAAGCAGCAGGACATCCCGCTGCTCCGGGGGAAGCTCATCGATGCACTCCCTCAGAAAATCTTCCTGCTCAAGGCGATCGAGCATCGCATCCGAAGGAATACTCTCATCGGGCAGTCTGTCCCAGAATGACGCATCCTCATCTTCACCGGATGAGGACACATCCTGCCAGCGCTTTCTAGCTCGAAGGTGGTCCAATGCGGCATTTCTGGCAATTCTGAGCACCCACCCAAGAAATCGCCCCTGCTGCGAATAGGAAGCCCGTTCGCGCTGAAGCGCTGCGATCACGCGAATAAACGTTTCCTGAAACAGATCATTCGCAACACTGCGATCATGAACCATACCCAGGAGAAAACCGAAAACCCGTTCCTGATGACGGTCGATGAGCTGCGCAAATGCACGCTCGTCCCTGTTGTCGACATATGCCGACACCAGAGCCTCATCCGAAAGGTTGAGGCGATCAAAACGGTCTTGTACCCGCTGGGGAAAGGCCATCCTCAGTTTGCCTGCCGCTGAAGTTCGCGTAATGAACGCTGGAGGCTTGGAAAATATTGTATCCGGCGAAAAATCGACTCGGAGATGCGACGAAGGTCGTCGTGCGCCCGGTCGTGTCGTAGACGTGAGCGCAGGCTATGTGTTTCACAGGAAGCGTTTCAGCGAGAAGCGAAGGGCCGCGCGTTTTTACCGGAAGATGTCCAGTTGCTGTCCAATGCGGATGATATTGCTGCGCAGGTTGTTCCAGCTCTTGATCTTCGCAACGGTCACGGCATATCGGCCGGCAATACCTATGAGCGTGTCACCCGAGCGAACCGTGTGCGTGACAACGTCGGATCCCGTTCCCGTGCGCATGGAAAGACGCTGGCCGACGCGTATCCTGGATCCGGAAATGCCGTTCCACCGCCGGAGCTGCGAGACCGTGACATTGTGCGTATTGGCAATGGCGGTCAATGTATCCCCGGACCGCACCGTATATGTTGTCGTTTCGCCGGCGGCCGGTGCAACAACCGGATCGGCATCTGTATAGATGGTTAGACGCTTACCGGAAATAATGCGCGTACTAGGCAAATTATTCCATGACTGGAGCTGCTGAACCGTGACGCTGAATCGGCTTCCGATTTTGGCAAGCGTATCTCCCCGCCTCACCGTATAAATGGTTCGATTCTTCCCGGCCGCGTCCTTTTGAATGGTCTCCTGCCGGTATTCGGCTGATGCGCTCGTTCGCACAATCGGAGTCTTCTTTGGCTCCGTCTCGGCACGTGTCGCCTCGGCATATGTCCGCTCAGAAAGAATCGGACGCATGGATCGCCTGCCGTACTGGACGAGCACTCCCGATGCATCTGCCAGGGCTGCGTCCGGGAGCGATTGGGAGTAATCGTTCAACGGAACAACAAGTCTCTGTCCGATCTGGATACGCGTACTCCTGAGGCTGTTTTTCTGCATTAGACGCGACACGCTCACGCCAAAGCGAGCTCCAATTTCGCTCAGTGTATCACCACGACGCACGACGTATTCACCTGCCGGTTGCTTGGCCGAGGCCGGCAGCGCATCATAGGCGGCCGTAAATGAATCCATCGTACCCACGGGAATGCGAATGTAGAACGCTCCGGTCGACGGGGGCAGCGTAGAACGCCGCAAACTCGGATTCAGCGCCTTAAGCGTGGAGAGGTCGGATCCAGCCATATCGGCAATGTCCCGAAGAGACAACATCCCCTTCACCGGTACAAGATGGTATTCATAGACCGGTCCCGGCTCTGCAGGCGTGATGTTAAAAGCCGTCGGATTCGAGGTGATGAACGATGTCGCGATGAACATCGGTATGTATCCACGGGTCTCTCTCGGGAGGTAACGATACATGTCCCAGTAATTGGGATTTGCGTGGCCGGCGGATTTCGCTCGTCTGATTGCACGTTTGATACATCGCGGGCTGCAGTTATATCCGGCCATGGCAATATGCCAGTCGCCGTACCGGTCATAGAGATCTTTCAGATGCTTCGCGGCGGCCCGAGTCGATTTTTCCGGATCCATCCTCTCATCCACCCATGAGTTGATCTCCAGGCCATAGCCCCGGGCGGTACCGGCGACGAATTGCCACATTCCAACCGCGCTTGCCCAGCTTCTCGCTTTGGGATTCAGCCCGGACTCTATCATCGCAAGGTATTTCAATTCATCTGGGATTCCCTCTTCCCTGAAAACCTTCTCGATCATCGGGAAATACGTTTCTGCGCGACCCAGCCAATGATTCAGGTGTCGCTCAGGTGTCTTGAGAAGCGTCCGCATCGTGCTTTCGACGAGCCGGTTCATCGTCATTGGAACCGTTGTCCTCACCGGCTGCAAATCTCGACTGAGTACGTCCTCAAGAAGCGGATTGCGCACTGTTTCGAGCTCAGAAAAGACTTCGGTGCGGATTTCAAAGATGTCTCCGAAGGCCACGAAAAGAGTATCGGACACGCCAAAATGTCGCTCATATTCACTCAATAAGACCCGGTAGACTTCCATGAATCGCGGCTCTTCGCGCACGTATTCATGACTCATCAAATCCGTAAGATCCGTAAGAGCGCTCTCCAAAAGCTGCGAAATATCGTCGTCCTGACCACGAGCGGTGGCGGCGAGTACTTCCGACTGATACTCGTAGAGACGCGCCAGACGCGCTAGGAACTGGGATTCAGTCAGCGAATCAGGCAATGCTCCATTAACAAATCGATCGCTGTCAATGAGAAGGGGGTCGAGTGGCCGTACGGAAATACGTTCCAATTGGCCTTGTTGATCTGTTTGACGGGCCGCTGCGGCGCTCGAAACGACGAGGAGAACGGCAATAAAAATGGATCTAAGCAAAACGATATTAGAACGATAGTGAATGGAAGCGCTTTAATGGAATCACTTAATCGCCTACCAAGAGCCTCGCAAGAGAGAATGATTTGCCCAAACGTAAACGTTAAGTGAAGGTTTCGCACGACACGGCGCCAACGATTGACACCGTTGAACTTTCCAGATAACCCATCCGCTTACAGTGGGATATTCCCATGTTTTTTGGACGGAATGTGCGCAACCTTGTTTTTTAGCATTTCCAGTCCGCGAATGAGTATCTCTCGGGTCCTGCCCGGTTCAATCACGTCATCTACATAACCGT
>CAZGOS010000100.1:0-10468 GCA_964527795.1 uncultured Rhodothermales bacterium
TGCCCAGCTGAATGACTTGGTTCGGTTTCATCAGACTGTCACAATCCAGCCCACTTTCACCAAAACCGAAATCCTTCAGCGCGTCCAGCAGACGTGTGGCGTTTTCTCTATTCCGCGCAACGAAAATATCCAGGTCGTCGGTGTAGCGAGGATTGGCATGAACCGCAATGGCATAACCACCAACAACCAGGTATCTGACTTCATTTGAGTTCAGAAATGCGAAGAACTCTTCGAAGTCCGGGGACGTCTCCATCTCGTGATTGTCTGTTGCCGAATTTGTGCGCGGACGATCGTATCTGTTCGAGTACCGACAATTTATGTTCAGCCGGCTGGGCATCCCAGTACGCCTTCTCATCTTCATATTGAGAGGGGTCGTGCAAATCGAAGACGCGAATTATTTTTTTGTTCGACATATCGATCAAACGCCCAATTGGCTTACTATGATTCTTAGCCACTCACCTCAACGATCGGCCCGATCATTCGTCAGCCTCTACCACTTCCCACGCCTGCTGAATCTGCACGTCTGGTGGCCCAAACGTCATCGTATACGTACCGGGGCCGTCGGGTGTCCACAGGAAATCGGCTGTCTCGCCGACGTTTACAAAAACGAGTGCCTCCCGATTCGTCTGTTGATTGCTCGGCAAATCGGCCCCGTCCCGCGCCAGTGCCTGCCAGGTTACACGTTTATCGCCCGACTTGAGTTGAATTTTCATATTAATCGCCGGCCCGATATTGATAAGTCGTAGCCTGTGGGTACGGCCGGCTAGAATTTCTCTCGGTTTCGGTTCGTGATATCCGTCAATGATGACGCTGTCGAAGCCCAACTCGCCCTCCCACGCAATCGTGACCGTATGATCGGTTTCCGGATCGTACACTTCTCCGGGTTAAAGAACTAGAAGAGGTCCATAGAGGCCCGTAGTAAGTTGGTCTCGATCGTTCAGATGGGAGTGGTAAACAAATGTGCCTGCGCGTTGCAACGCAAGCTCCGCAGTAAACGATTCTCCCGGTTGCATGGCTGAAAACGCGATATCGCCGGTCCTGCTCCAACCCGCTACGCCGTCCGACCAACTTTCAAGTTCCAGACCGTGCCAGTGAACGCCGGTTGGTTGACCCAGTTGATTGACGACGGTAACGTATGTCGGCTGGTCCACCGGAATTACGATTCGAGTTTGGAAGGGTTAATCGAGTTCGAGTGATTCAGTAACAATCCAAAAACGAACATAAAGGATTGGGGAAAGCATATTGTTACGCAAACGAGAACTCGGTTTGCCCTTCCACGAACCAGTACCAGCGACGAGACCCGGCGGTACCGAATTGTTCCGCAAACGAAAACTTGCTTCGCCTGTCCGCACCCGAGACTAGCCGTACGGAAACTCCGGCGCTCGTCTCAGATAGTAGAAATGATCCGTCGGGCCGTGCCCCGAACCGATCGAAAGACCCGCTCGGATCGCTTTCGTCACGTAGAGTTTCGATCGCGCGACCGCCACGCGCAATACATATCCCTTCGCCAGATTGGCGGCAATCGCTGCCGCGTAGGTACATCCCGTGCCGTGGGTGTGCGGCGTATCGATTCGATCCTCCCGAAAAGCGTGGAATTCTTCGCCGTCGAAGAGAACGTCGACAGCCTCCTCTTCTTCCGAAAGATGTCCGCCCTTGACCAGCACGGCGCCGGGCCCCATGGCGGCGACGACCTCGGCCGCTTTCCGGGCATCATTTTCGGAATTGACATCGAGGCCGGTGAGCAAGGCAGCTTCGTGTGCGTTCGGCGTGACCAACGTCGCGAGCGGTAACAGTTCCGTCTTCAGCACATCGATGGCGTCATCCTTCAAAAGTTTAAACCCGCTCTTGGAAATCATGACCGGATCTACGACGAGAGGCCTGATGCCGCGCTTGCGCACCTGCGCTGCTACCGCCTGGATGATTTCTGCCGACGACAACATTCCGGTCTTGGTAGCGGCGACGCTCAGGTCGTCGAAAACGGCATCGATTTGTGCAGTGATGAGATCGACCGGGAGGTCGTAGGCATCTGTTACTTCGCGCGTATTCTGCGCCGTTATGGCGGTCACTACCGATGCCGCAAACACTCCATTTGCCTGCATAGCCTTGATATCGGCCTGAATGCCGGCTCCACCGCCCGAGTCACTTCCCGCGATCGTGAGGCAGACTTTGATATCGTTCATTTAGACTACGTCCACTTCCAGAGCGTCGAGATAGAGATTGACTGCGTCGTGGATATTCTCGGCTCCCAGTATGCCCGAAAGAACAGCTACGCCGTAAGCGCCTTCGGACAAACACGGTCCAATGCGATCAATAGAGATCCCTCCCATTGCAATAACGGGCATCGATGCCGCCTTCGTGCACGCCTTATGCAGCAGATCAAGGCCCGTTCCCACCGCACCGGGTTTGCTGGTCGTTTCGTACACGGGGCTCCAGATGAAATAGTCCGCCACGCCGGGCGCGGCGTCCTCAAGGTCATGGATGGACACGCCGATGGGCAATCCTGCCTGAATCAGCGATCTTGCATCTTCAACGGCAGGACCACGCTTTCCGACGTGAAGGGCGCATGCAAGCGACTCCGCAACACCTACTCTCGAATTGATCGAGATCAGTATTCCGGGGCTGACGGACCGCAGTTTCCCCACGAGTTCTTGTGCTGCAGAGAGGAACACATCGTCGTCCGCCTTGTGGTCCCGAAGCTGAACCCAGTGCACGCCGCACTTCACGGCTTCGAAAATCTTCGCAGCCACGCCCTGTTCGGTGAACCGGTCTCCAATTAGAAGCAGTCTGGGAAGCGGTTTTCGAAGTATGGTCCGGAAAGGTGTCCGGGGCGTGTTTCGCAAAGTCATCGCCCTACCCTCCCCTCCATGGGCGAGGAGGCATCCGCATAGAAGCGCCTGGGGATGCGTCCGGCTTTGTACGCAAGCCGGCCGGCCCGAACCGCATTTTTCATAGCGGCTGCCATCACAACGGGATGTTTGGCTTTTGTGACGGCCGTATTGATGAGCACGCCGTCGTAACCGAGTTCCATAGCCAGTGCTGCGTCACTGGCGGTGCCGATACCGGCATCCACGACGAGAGAAGTATGCGCGATCATCTCTCGAATGACCTGGAGGTTATACGGATTTACGAGCCCCATTCCACTTCCGATCGGAGACGCCAGCGGCATGACTGCCGTGCAACCAAGATCGGCGAGTTTCCGGCACGTGATCGGATCGTCGTTGCAGTAGGCGAGAACCGTAAAACCACCGTCAATCAGGCCTTTTGCCGCCTTCAGGAGCTGCTCCACATCCGGCAACAGCGTCTCGTCGTCACCGATCACCTCGAGTTTGATCAGATCGGTCTCCAGCGCCTCTCGTGCGAGTTCCGCGACGAGTATGGCTTCTTTCGCCGTATAACACCCGGCCGTATTGGGAAGAATGTCCACCGGCAATCGTGCCAGTAGATCGAGCAGGCTCTCGCCGGAACGGTCCTGCAGATTGATGCGGCGAATCGCGACCGTGACCAGTTGCGTACCGGCGGCGGCATACGATTCCATCATCAGCGCCGGATTGGGGAAACCGCTGGTACCAAGCAACAGGCGTGACCGGAGTTTCAGCGTGCCGAGATGCCAGAAGTCACCGCACTCTTTGTCGCCCGAACGCTTTGGCTCAGAGTTCCCGGTAGTCACCGTCTGCCCCGTCTGTTCCATACGTCTATCCCCCTTGCCGTGCTGTTACAATATCGATCTCATCCCCGGAACGAAGCTCTCGTTCTGCCCACTCATATCGTCGCACGACGTCATCGTTGACGGCAACGGCAATGCCTTGCGCCGTATCGGCGTCGATGTCCAGAGTCAACAGAAGATCGGAAAGCTTCGTGCCTTTCTTCAAACTCTCCGGTTCACCGTTCAACAAAATATCGAGTGCCATTGCTGTAAGATTTCGCGCGCCGGTCTTCTGATCCTGTTACATTTCCGACATAAACCTGTTGGGTCGAAAGTGTGCTAACCAATTTGACGCGGTTCCGGTCCCGATCTCGAGCGCAACTTCTTCTGCAGTGATGGCAGCGTGCAGGATGCCGTGCCGGTAATGGCCCGTCGCATAGTAGACGCCCGGTAGCTCCGACCAGCCGACAATAGGGTCGTTGTCGCGCGTGCCTGGCCGCAATCCGGCTCGCGCTTCAAGAACGGGCAGGTCGTAGATACCCGGAACGATGTCCCAGGCACCTTCCAGAATACTGTAGATACCGCCCGCCGTCACGCGCGTGTCGAATCCCATTTCTTCCGCTGTGGCGCCAACGATAACCCGTCCGTCCCGCTTGGGCGCCAGGTAAGCACCGGGCCCTCGGATGACGTATCGCAGGTCGAAGGGCGGCTCAACCGCCAGTTCAAGGATCTGACCCTTGATCGGACGAACCGGTGGAAGAAGATCCGGCTCAATTCCGTCGATCTGACGCGACCACGCTCCCGCGGCCAGGACGACGACGTCGGCGCTGATGGGTTCGCCGGCGTCCGTGTCCAGGCTCGGTCGCACCTCGTCCGGAACGATCGCCGTCACGCGCGTCTTTTCAATCAGCTTTCCGCCCGCCTGCAGGAATACTTTTTCCAACGCTTGCATGACTTTGCGATTGTCCACCTGATGGTCGGCCCTGGCGAGAACGGCGGCCGACAAGCCCGGAGCAAGAAAGGGCTCCAGGTCCTGTGCTTCCGCGCCTGTGAGCCACCACACGTGGATACCTTCCTCACGCTGAAATTCAAAAATTCTTCGCAGCGCTTCCGCGCTGTCGCGATCATCCGCAACGACAATCGTTCCGTCCGCCTGATAACCGACCTCCATTCCGCTCTCCTTCTCGAGACGTTTCGCAAATGCCGGCCACCTTCTGAGACTCTCCCTAGAAACTCGATAGAGCCCTAATTCCTCGAATCCGACCTCTGCATCGGCAGCAAGCATACCGGCAGCGAGCCAGGACGCCCCGCGGCCGACTTCCCCGCGCTCTACAATCGTAACCGAGTGACCCTGCCGGGCCATCTCCCATCCTATCGACAGACCGATGATGCCGCCACCGGCTATTACTATCGTCTTATTTTTCATGCCAGGCCCTCTTTTGCAATGGACCAACCTTGCCGAAATGACTCAGAGTCCTCAGTTTCCGGTAACGTAATACTTGAATCCGAGATTGTTTAACCGGGAAGCCCGCTGGAGTATGAATCTTTCGCTTGATACGATCATTGCCGGGTCGGTCCTATATGCGAACACAGTCGAGTCCGGGCCGTTACCGGACTTGGATCGAAGGGACTGCTGATGGCGCCACTCGTCGCCCGGCAATTACCTGATTTCTTTACAGGAATCAGGGAGATTCCGAAAGAATTAAGCGTTACTCTCAGGAAATAACAGGATTGGCTCCTGGCCCGAGGCAACCGAACCGGGCCGGAAGAAACCAGAATTACTGATTGGAGGACTTCCTCATGGCCGAAGTAATTGCTTCACACACCGCAGAAATATTAGGGGACGAAGCCGGCTATTTGCTGGATCATGCGTGTTCAACCATCCCCAGGGAAAACCTGCATCTTCCCGGTCCCGATTTCGTGGACCGCATTTTTACGGATACCGACCGTAACCCGCGGGTACTGCGCTCACTTCAGACGCTATTCGGGAACGGACGTCTTGCGGGAACTGGGTACGTATCCATTCTTCCGGTTGATCAGGGCATCGAACACTCCGGTGGCGCGTCCTTCGCCCCCAACCCGATCTACTTCGATCCCGAAAATATCGTGTCTCTCGCCATCGAAGGTGGATGCAATGCCGTCGCGTCGACGTTTGGCGTGCTGGGTGCCGTCGCGCGCAAGTACGCCCACAAGATTCCGTTCATTCTGAAGTTCAACCACAATGAACTTCTAACGCTTCCGAATACATACGAGCAGATTGCGTTTGCCCAGGTTGAAGATGCGTGGAACATGGGATGTGTTGCGATAGGGGCAACCATCTATTTCGGATCTGAGGATTCCGGCCGGCAGATCGTCGAGGTTACTGAGGTCTTTTCTCGCGCCCACGAACTGGGAATGGCTACGATCCTGTGGTGTTACCTTCGCAATTCCGGATTCACGGTAGACGGCGTGAACCACGAGTCGAGCGCCGATTTGACCGGTCAGGCAAATCATCTTGGCGCCACGATTGAAGCCGACATCGTGAAGCAGAAACAGCCGACACAGAACGGTGGATACGCTGCGATTAACGCAGGAAACGGGAGTTTCGGCAAATATGACGAGCGCATGTACTCGGAACTTTCGTCCGATCACCCGATCGACTTGACGCGTTACCAGGTCGCAAACGGATACATGGGACGCGTGGGCCTGATCAATTCGGGCGGCGCTTCCGGCGCGAACGATTTGCAGCAGGCTGTTAAAACCGCTGTCATCAACAAGCGCGCGGGCGGTACGGGACTGATTTCGGGCCGAAAGGCGTTCCAGAAGCCGATGGATGTCGGCGTCGAATTGCTCAACGCCATCCAGGATGTGTATCTGGACGACAGCGTCACGATTGCCTGACTCGATTTCTGAATACGATTTCTGAACACGATAGCATGGTCAGACCGGGGCGCCCCCCATAAACCGATCTGATTGAAAAGAATTCCGTGCCCCATGGTGCGCCTTTCTTCTTAAGGTCCGCTTTCTTTATATGGTCCGTTTCCAGGCCGGATACGAAACCCATCCGGGTGCTCTCATCGTATATTGGTTGGTTCTGAAAGCGATCAATAATTAACCGTGAAACACTCATGGCGGAAGACCGCGCCTCTCACAGTGCCGGCGAAACGGAATCCGGTACCGTCACGCTAACTGTGCCGTCTCCGGCGGCGCCGAGCCTGCTCGATCAATACACGTCCTACTACCCCGAGTGGGCGAGGGAATTTGCTCGAAAGTACTTCACGAAAACGCTTACGCAGTTCCTTCTGTACGGAAACGTTCGTGACCTGGTGCCCTCGCACGACGACGACGGCAATCTTGTCTACATGTCGCTCCGCGACTTTCTCACAGACGATCTGTTCGCCTCGAGAGACATCATCATTTTTTACGATCGCTCCAGTGGGATTCACTTCATCGACAAAGAATCCCAGAAGGACTTCAACAGGGCGCTTTCAGGTTACGATACGATCTTCGGCACGGATTACGCGAAGAAACTGCCAAAGGACCCGGTCCGCGTTTTTTCCGTTCTCCAGAATTACTTCCGGCTGCGCCTGGGCGACGGAAAGCGCATTGCGTGCGTCATCGATTATGGGGAAACCGTCGTCCCGATGGCCGAGGCGTCCCATTATTCTTCGGAGGACAGAAACGCGCTCGTTTTTCTCCAGAAATGGGCGCATGATCCTCTTTTCATGTCGAGCGACTTCACGATCATCATCGTCGCTGAGAATCTGATGGAGCTCAATCAGCAGCTCGTTCAGAGTCCGTATACGGCGGAGATCCGGATCCCGATTCCCGGCGAAGACAACCGTCGTGCGTTCGTCGACTGGTATCTCAATGGCCGAGAAGACGCTTTCGAACAGTACTCCGATGTGAATCCCGCCCGACTCGCATCCAATACGGCCGGCCTCGGATTCATCCAGCTTCGCAGCATTCTGGCTGACGTCCTAGAGAACCGAACCGAACTGACGTTTGAAGTGCTCTCGGCGATGAAGAAGGAGTTCATCGAGGCTGAAGCGCACGGTATGCTCGAGTTTGTCGAGTCTGATTGGAATCTCAATATGGTGGCCGGCCACAAGGAAGCCAAGGCTCACCTGAAGCACGCCGCGCAGGCGCTTCGCAACGGCCATCCGGAAGTGCTCCCGATGGGATACCTCGTCAGCGGCCCCGTCGGGTGCGGCAAAACATTCATGATTCAATGCTTTGCCGGTGACATCGGAATTCCGATGGTGAAGCTCAAGAACTTCCGCTCCCAGTGGCAGGGCCAGACGGAGGCCAATCTGGAGAAGATCCTTACACTTCTGGAGGCCATGACACCGGTTGCCGTCATGATCGACGAAGCCGATGCAGCGCTCGGTAACCGTGATTCCGGTGGAGATTCAGGCGTATCGAAACGCGTCTTCGGACAGATTGCGGCATTCATGAGCAACCCCGCGCATCGAGGGCGCGTGATCTTCTTCCTGGTCACGGCGCGTCCCGACTATATGCCGGTTGACCTCAAGCGTCAGGGCCGTGCCGAAGAGCACATCGCGCTCTTCTATCCGTCGGATCGCGAGGAGCGTGAGGAACTGCTCCGGGTTATGCTCCGGCGTACGGGGCTCAAGGTGAAAATGGAAGAAATACCTGATGCCCTGCTCAATGGCGAGCGCACATTTAGTGGAGCAGATATGGAGGCGCTCCTAACACGCGCCAAGTTTCGCGCGGCGGCCGATGGGCGGACCAGAGGAAAAGTTTCTAAACGCATCCTGCAAGAAGTAGTGGACGATTTTATGCCCCCTACTTATCCGCTAGAAATCGAGTTGCAGACGCTCGTTGCCGTTCTGGAATGCACGAGTCGCGCTCTTCTTCCTGAGAAATACAAGGAGATGGATCGGGAAACGATCGTGCGACGTATCGACGAACTGAAGCGGTTCGTCAAATAAATAAAACGGGCGCTTCCTGATTGGCCGGCGCCCGCGGACTTCGTTCTGAGCCGGTAGAAAAGTTGCTCTCCGGCGCGGAAAAACCGTTGCCGGGCTTTCTCTATTTCTTTTTACGACCGTCGGATGCTCTTGCTTTCAGCAGTTTTTCATAGACATCGTATGAAATCAATACAGCGTATGGCTCATTATTTTTCTGAATGAGAATGCCGCGGTCGATGCCTTTCGCGTGCTCAACCAGCTCGGACGTTTTTGAGCGAAGCTCCGTTATTGTCGCAACGGCCTCTATTCCCTTGGTGAAATACATAGGATATATGCTTGGTGAGGTACGGTGGGGTACTGCGCCGCAAGTATATAAAAAAATGCCTTAATAATGCCATCAGTTTATTGTAAAATTGTTGCCTGTACAGCCACATGCGCACCCACCTATTTTCAAAAACCATGTATACACGTGCAGCCGGCTGTTCCTGTTCTTCATGCCTAAACCCGTAAGCCTCTACACCCTCTTTCCATGTATCTTTGCAAAGTGACCGGTACCATCGTCTCCTCAAGAAAAAACGAACATTTTCGCAACGGCAAACTTCTGATTGTTCATCCCGTCGACGGACTGGGTGACCTGGACGGAGAGAAAGACATGCTGGCCATTGATCCGGGTTACGGCGCGGGCCTCGGGGACGTCGTTCTCGTAGCACGCGAGGGCGCTGTCGTGCGGCAGCTTATGAAAAACGACGACGTCCCGGCAAACGTCGTCATCCTGGGTGTCGTAGACAACTGGTCGTATGAGGCATGAACGTGGATGGTAATGATCTGAGCCGTCTGATCTCCGGCTTGACACCTGCGATCCTACTCAAGATTACACAGAATGAATTCGCAGCATTCCGGCTGGCCATTAATGTGATCTATCTTTCCAATCTGACATCGTATTCGTCCCTATCATACTTTAATTCATGCCTCGAGAGGGACGATAATAGCTGTCAGAATCATTATCACGGTGAGGATACTAATGGCTTTTCGCATTTTTATACACGTTGTATGCCAAAAAACGGCGGTTGCAGCGCTTGCAGCCTCGCTGTTATTGGTTGGATGTACCGATTTTCTTGGATCCAATGATTCCGAGACGACGACATTGAGCCTCTCCATATCAATTCCTGTCGGCGCCCAGTCCGCTGCCGGCAAGGGAGCTTCTGGATTCGCCGGTCTCGTGCTGTCGGACAGCACAAATACGCTGGACATCATGTCTCTCGGAATCGTGCTTCGTGAAATCGAGCTCGAGCGACAGGATCACAGTGATTGTGACGCAATTGAGAATGACTCCGACGACGATGCGTGCGAAGAATTCGAAGCCGGGCCGATCCTGCTGGCGCCGGCGCTCGACGGCTCGCTTGTGCACGTCGTCGAGATCGATATTCCGGCCGGTGTTTACGACGAGCTCGAATTCGACATCCATAAAGTCGGTGACGACTCGCAGGCCGAACGCGATTTCATTGCGCTCAATCCTGACTACGAGGGAATCAGCATCCGTGTCGAGGGTACCTACAACGACTCATCGTTCGTATTCACCCAGGATCTGGACGAGGAACAGGAGATCGAATTCGCGGATCCAATTATTATTGATGAGAATGCAGGGCCGAACAATATTACGATCCACATGGATCTCACCTCGTGGTTCAGGACACCGGAGGGCATGCTCGTTGATCCGGCTGCCGCCAATCGCGGTGGCGAGTTTGAAGGACTGGTTGAAGAGAACATCAAGCGTTCGATCGATGCGTTCGAGGACGATGATCACGACGGTCACGACGACGACCATGAAGATGATCATGATGACGACCACGACGGCGATAGCTAGTTCTCATCCGGAAATTGCCTCCACAGGGGCGTAGAGACAGTTTATCTG
>CAZGOS010000101.1:0-10322 GCA_964527795.1 uncultured Rhodothermales bacterium
GAGCCAATGAGCGGACTCGAACCGCTGACCTGCTCATTACGAATGAGCTGCTCTACCAACTGAGCTACATTGGCTTTTTTTCGAGGGCCGAAAACTACTGTCGTTTCTGTCCGCAAGCAAGAAATGAAAACGTCTTCAAGGGCGAAGGTTTCCCGCATCACGTTTCTACTCACCGTAATTTCACTGCGCTGCGACGAGCCGGAGTCATGATCCGCCGCAGTACACCCAATCGAAAGCATCGCCCGAGCGAAACTACCTATGCCAGACAACCTTTTCGAGCTTCGTACACACCTGGCTCGCATCTGCGACCTCAACCACGCCGCAGCGGCACTCGAGTGGGACCAGGAAACGTATATGCCGGAAGGCGCCGCCCAGGCACGAGCCCATCAGATCGCAACACTGCGACGGTTCGCGCACGAACTGCTGACATCCGAGACGACAGCCCGTCAACTGGACGCGCTCACCGGCGAATCCTACGAAGACGGGTCCGATGAAGAAGCACTCGTTCGAATTACAAAACGTGATTACGATCGTGCGACGCGCATCCCGGCCGAACTCGTCTCAGAAATGGCGGAAGCGGCCGCCCTGTCTCGGCAGGCCTGGAAAGCTGCCCGTGAGAACGATTCGTTCAAGACCTTCGCCCCGCACCTTCAGAAAATCGTGGACCTGAATATCCGGAAAGCGGAAGCGCTCGGATACGACGAGCACGTCTACGACGCCCTTCTCGACGAATTCGAACCCGGAATGAAAACGGCTGAGGTAGCCCGGATTTTCAGCGATCTCAGAGAGCAGCTTGTGCCCATCGTCAAGACCCTGACGTCGCTCGACAGACCAGACGACAGCATGCTGCGCCGGCATTTCCCGCACGATGCGCAGTGGGATTTCGGCCTGCGAGTGATCCGGGATATGGGCTACGATTTCAACACCGGCAGGCAGGACATCTCGGCCCATCCATTCACGACGTCGTTTTCAATTTCGGACGTTCGCCTGACAACACGCATCGACGAGCACTTCTTTAACCCTGCCTTTTTCGGCACGTTGCATGAGGCAGGGCACGGTATGTATGAACAGGGTATCGACGCATCGCTGGAACGCACGCCGCTCGCAGACGGCACGTCGCTGGGCATGCACGAATCCCAGTCTCGACTCTGGGAAAACCTCGTCGGACGAAGTCGCCCATTCTGGAATCACTATTTCCCGAAGGCCCAAAAGACGTTTCCTGAAGCCCTCGGAGGCGTCAACCAGCGAGATTTCTACCGAGCCATCAATCGCGTTCAGAACTCGCTCATTCGCGTCGAAGCCGACGAAGTCACGTACAACCTTCACATCATGATCCGTTTCGAGCTGGAAACCGAACTCATCGAAGGAAAGATCAAAATCGCTGAACTGCCGGAGGCCTGGAATGATCGCATGCAGGCCTATCTCGGAATTCGTCCGACGAACGACGCAGAAGGCGTGCTGCAGGACATTCACTGGTCGCTGGGGGCGATCGGCTACTTCCCCACGTATGCGCTCGGCAATCTAATGTCGACGCAGCTCTTCGATCAGGCGAACCTCGACATTCGGAATCTCGGAGAAAAGGTTGGAAGCGGATCCTTTTCGGAGCTGCTGTCATGGCTCCGAGAGCACGTGCACCGCTTTGGCCGCAAGAAAACAGCGACCGAAATTCTTCACGATACAACGCATAAAGCGTTTTCAGTCGATAGTTGGATCCAATATATTCAGAGGAAGTACGAAGATATATATGGTCTCTAGGTGCCGTTACCTTGTCAGGGATTTGCTTTCATTCGTGTTCAGAACAGGCTTACAGAACCAAGCCCGTTACACCCAGACACGATTGGGCCATTCATGACACGATCTACCCCTTGGAGCCCTCGTCATCACCCATAGTCTTACAAATTGGTATTACATATGGTAAACGAGATCGAATTCCACCTCGATAACCTCAAAATCTCAAAACAACTGGAACAGAAAGTCCGTGATCGATATCAGGATTGGAAACGCGGACATCATGACATTACAAACGCCTTCATCTCGCTAAAACAGTTATCCGGAAAGAAATCGGTGAACGTGTACGAAGCGAAAATCGTGCTCTACCATAGCCCGGAGAACATCGTCGCAGGTCATCGCTCGGCGGCCATCCCAGAGGCACTGGCTGGTGCAGTGCAAGCCATTGAACGGCAGCTTCGAGAAGCTCGCTCGACATTTCGCGACAAGAGGAGGCGCAGGCAGCTCCAATTCAAGGAAAACCGTAAGCTGACGGACTGAAAATCGTCTCAGGATCCATCTGAACATAGAGGCCATTCGATCCTTTTTCGCACTTCAGGAGCATGGCGCCGAGGTTCAAACGCAGATCCGTACGGGGATGACCACGTTATTAACGATGGTCTGTATCTTTCATGTACTCGTTTGCGCTAATGCTCCGTAATCGATGTCATAAACCAATCCACCGTTTTTCTTTGCAACTGGAAGTAAATCAAACGGCCATACGCTCGTGGACGCGCGACTCCTGGAGGCAATTTCCTGCCGCTCAGCAGCCGGAATATCCGGATTCGGGTGAGTTGGAGCGGGTTGTTCAGAAACTTTCGACGATGCCGCCTCTCGTGACACCGTGGGAAGTGGATCGCCTGCGCATCCGCCTGGCCGAAGCCTCGGCCGGACATCGTTTTTTACTCCAGGGTGGGGATTGCGCCGAACAGTTTTCCGAGTGTCGTCCCGATATCATCGCCAACCGTCTCAAGGTGCTCCTGCAGATGAGCCTCGTGCTCATCTATGGGATGCGCCTGCCGGTCATCCGTGTCGGTCGATTCGCTGGTCAGTATGCCAAGCCGAGATCCGAGCCGCTCGAATTGAAAAACGGCACGCGACTTCCCTCCTATCGAGGAGACATCATCAACAGCTCCGGATTTGAACCGGAAGATCGAATTCCCGATCCGGAGCGCATGCTCGAAGCATACAGCCGGTCCGGAATCACCCTCAATCATATCCGAGCGCTCGGTGAAGGTGGCTTTGCCGATCTTCATCACCCGGAGTACTGGGACCTGGATTTCGTCGAACACGATGATCTCCGAGGAGAGTACCAGGAAATCGTCGATTCGATTCTTGACGCCATTCGATTCATGGAAGCCGTCTCTCCGGGACCGATCCGGGATGTGGATAGAGTGGCGTTTTTCACAAGTCATGAGGCGCTCCTTCTTCCCTATGAAGAAGCGCTTACGCGACAGAATCCCCACAACGATCGCGCGTACAACCTGTCGACGCATTTCCCCTGGATCGGTATGCGAACAGCCGACCTTGCCGGCGCTCATGTGGAATACATGCGATGCCTCGCAAACCCCATTGGTTTGAAAATTGGACCCTCGATGTCACCTTCGGACCTGCGCTCACTGATCAGCGTGCTGGATCCGGAAGAAGTCCCCGGTCGCATCACGCTCATCACGAGACTTGGAGCGGATCAAATTGAGCGTCTGTTGCCCCCGCTCATTGAAGCGGTCCAGGCAAGCGGTCGCTCGGTGCTGTGGAGCTCTGATCCCATGCACGGCAATACGGTAACGCTCGCCTCGGGTGTCAAAACGCGTCGCTTCGAGAATATTCTGGCAGAAATGGAGCTCTCATTCGACATTCACGCAGCAATGAGGTCATCCCTGGGCGGCGTTCATCTGGAACTGACGGGAGAGAATGTGACGGAATGCACGGGCGGGGCGGGAGGTCTGCAGGACAAAGATCTAGGCCGCGCATATCACTCGCACGTCGACCCCCGTCTGAACGGTGAACAGGGTCTGGAAATGGCCTTCTCGATCATTCGGAAGAAGCGTCGAATGCAGGTTTAGCGCTCGTCTGCTGCTTCTGTGTGTCGGCTTCATGCCGCTCGGCGTCGGTTTCTTGTTGCTCGGCACTGGTCTCGTTTACCGACTGGATCCACGCTCCTCCCAACACGTCATCATCTTCGTAAACGACCACGGCCTGGCCGGGCGTAATGGCTCTTCGTCGCTCGGAAAAGGCCACGTGCAACAGGCCCGCCTCGTCCTGGCGCACGAGGCACGGCGCCCCTTCGTCTTTATATCGAATTTTACCGACTGCCGGGCGCTCTTCAAGCAGGTTCTCGTATTTAATCGCATTAAAATCCGTCGCGACCAACGACTGCCGTAGAAGCTCCTCGCGGGGACCGACCGTAACCGTGTTCGTCTCGGGATCGATCTTCGTCACGTAGGCCGGATATCCGAGCGCTATTCCCAGACCGTGGCGCTGACCGATCGTATAGAAGGGATATCCTTCATGGGTACCCACACGCGCTCCGTCGCTCATTATGAGCGGCCCCGGACCCGCTTTATCGTCAATATCCTCGACTCTATCCCGTAGGAAGCGCCGGTAGTCGTCATCCGGCACAAAGCAGATTTCGTAGGAGTCCGGTTTGTCGGCCACCCGGTCCAGACCGTATTCGGATGCCAGCCGCCGTATTTCGGGCTTTTCGAGTTCTCCGAGCGGAAAAATCGTCCGGGAGAAATGCTCCTGCGCAACGCCCCACAGCGCGTAGCTCTGGTCCTTGTTGCGATCAAGACCCCGCATGAGCACATGGCGCTTCCGGCCTTCATCAAAGCGAACGCGAGCGTAGTGCCCGGTAGCGATAGATTCGCATTCCAGCGCATCGGCCCGTCGCATCAAAGCCGCCCATTTAATGTGCGTATTGCACAGCACGCATGGATTCGGGGTGCGACCGGACATGTATTCATCCGTAAACCGTTCGATGACCCAATCACCGAATTCCTCTCGAATGTCGATGATGAAGTGGGTGAAATCATATTTCATAGCCACATCACGTGCGTCATTCATGGATTCGAGTGTGCAACATCCCACGACTTTTCCGGACTGCCCACCGCTCGACGCATAATCCCACGTCTTCATCGTAATGCCGACGACCTCGTATCCCTGTTCCTTCAGAAGAACAGCGGCGACGGAAGAATCCACACCTCCGCTCATGGCGACCAAAACGCGGCCTTGTCTACTCATAGCGGCTTCGGATCAAGACGGTTGCGAGCTTCCCTCTTCGTCGGACTGCCACTCGGGCGCCGGTGCGCCATAGGTCTCGGCAACGACCAACTGAATGACGTTCAGAAACTCCGTAACGCGGCGAAAGACTCTTTTGTTGGTCTCGGGACGATTTCTTGCCGATTCGGGAAGCATGACGGCCGATTCGAGAATATGATCGCGGAAGAACATCGTTGCGCGCATCGCGTCGGGAAGCGATATGCCGCTCTGTACGACGCTCTTGGCGTAGATGCGCCCGACGACTCTGGCTTCCTCAAGCGTCTCCTCCCCGTCGCCATCTTCGCCGGCGACGTACTGCATCAGCAGTCCCAGCAGACGCCTTCCGAGCAAACGCTTTTCTTCACGGGAATCCTCATCCATGTGCTTCAACCAGGAAGGCTGCTGTTGCTCATGCAAACCAGCCCGGGTCGTGACAAGTGCCGCCTCGCCAATCTGTGCACCGATTTGATGCGCGACTCCCGTCCCTTCGCTCGACCCTCGAATGATGCGCTCGACCTCATCTGGGGAAAACCTGCGGTGGCCTCCCGGCGTGCGAACAGATGCGATGGATCCATTGTCCGCCCACCGTCTTACGGTAGCCGGGTGCACGTTCAGGCGCTCCGCCGCCTGTTTTAATGTCAACAGCCGTTCAGCCATCGCTGGATTTCGGGTTCGATAGTATGTTTCTTCCCGTGCGATAATCTAATCATACCTGCATATATCTACACATAGCTACTGGTTCCACGAATGGCATCACGATTTGCTATGGCGATGGGTTGCGTATCTTGGCGAGTCCTGGGAATAGCTCCAAACGCCTGCTTTCCATGAAGCTATTGGTACTCAACGGCCCGAACCTGAATCTGCTGGGTGCGCGCGAGCCCGATACATACGGAAATGTGACACTCGAGACCATCGAGCAGGAACTCTCACGAGCGTTCCCGGACGTTTCGTTCGACTTTTTCCAGAGCAATCACGAAGGTGAGCTGATCGACCGCCTTCAGAAAAGCACCTCGGATGGAACGGACGGAGTCATTTTCAATCCGGGAGGATATTCCCATACGTCCGTGGCGCTGCGCGACGCGGTCGCGGCCACCGAGACCCCCGTCGTCGAGGTTCACATTTCAAATATTGCAGCCCGCGAATCATTTCGCCATCTCTCGGTCACGGCCGGAGCTGCCGTCGGTCAGATCTCCGGTCTCGGCGTCATGGGCTATCACATGGCCGTCGGCTATTTTCTGAAACAAGAGCGCTCATGAGCTTTCGGCCGCGCATCCGGAAATTGGCTTCAGAAACCGCCGTCTACGGCGTCTCCTCCGTTTTTGGAAGGCTCATCAACTTTCTACTTTTCCCATTCTACTCGAACGTTTTTTCTCCAGACGTTTATGGACCTGTTATCACCGTATACGCCGCGTTCATTGTTCTCAACGTCATCTATCAGTACGGTATGGAGGCGGCGTACCTGAAATACGCCGCAGATGCCGAGACACCGGCTCAGAAAAACGCGACATTCAGCACCGCCGTCTGGTCACTCTTCTCGACGGCAGCGCTTTTTTCAGCCGCCATTTATTTCTTCAGACAGCCGTTGGGTGGACTGATGGGCCTGGAAGGAAACGGTGTAGATCTACTCAATTTTGCCGCGGGCATTCTTTTGATGGACACACTCATGGTGGTCCCCTATGCCGAACTTCGCTTGCAGAACAGGCCCTGGCGTTTTGCACTCGTACGCACGGCAGGAATCATCGTGAATGTCACGTTGAATCTGGTGTTCATTCTCAAACTGGGCATGGGCGTCGAGGCCATTTTCCTGGCCAATCTGCTGGCGTCCGGTACATCGCTCGTACTACTCTCGCCGGTGTTTCTCGGTCGCTTTCGGTTTGAGTTCAGTCGCCCGGTGCTGAAAGATCTGCTTCGTTTTGGCCTTCCATTTTTGCCGGGCGGTCTTGGCTACGCTCTCTCCGAGCGAATCAATATTTTCTTTCTGGAACACCTTCCGGCCGACAAAATCCTGGAGCTTTACGGATCGGACCCCGCGGTTCAGCAACTTGCCGAGCGGGCGGCCATTGACGGGGAATCCGTGTACGCCAACTTCATTGTCGGGGCGTACGGTGGCATGGTCAAACTGGCGATCATTCTCGCGCTTGTCGTACAGATGTTTCGTTATGCCTGGCAGCCGTTCTTCCTGCAGCACGCAAAAGACGAGGACTCGCCCGCGCTCTTCGCCCGCATATTCACTCTCTTGACGTCGGCGCTTTTATTCGTATACCTGAGCGTCGCCTTCCTGGCTGAAGAACTCGTTTCTATTCCCCTGCCCGGGGGTCGTTTTCTGATTGCCCCGTCGTACTGGCTCGGTCTCACGATTATACCCGTCGCCCTTCTCGGGTACGTTTTTCAGGGCTGGTACTATCATTTTTCGGCGGGTGCGTACATCAAAAAGAAGACCGCCTACTTTGTTGCCTGCACGCTCGTCGGAAGCGCTCTTGCGCTCACCATCAACATCGTGATGGTGCCGCGTTACGGTATGTTGGCTGCGGCCTGGGCCACCACCACCAGCTACGCCGTCATGGCCGTGCTTCTTCTTGTGCTCATTCGGCGGAAGTACGCCGTGCCCTACGAGTGGACGCGCGTATTTTCGATTGTCCTCCTGGCTCTCGTGCTCTACGCTACCTGGAGACAATTCCCGGGCCTTCAGGTCTGGTGGATAGAAATGCTCGTTCTGGTCGGATTCGCTCTGCTATCGACCGCCTTCGCCGGGGTGTGGAAAAATCGCATTCCAAAGAGTGACCTCCCGTCTGGGAACTAGAGCCTGCTACCGCATTCTGCAGCCGTCCTTCCGATCTCGGAAGCGGCACTCGATTCCCGAGGCCGACAGGTCCGACGTGCTCACTCGATACATTCATGTCTACACAGAAACGCTACGAAATGAACCCGCAAAAGCCTGTCGGCTCTTCGGGAACGGTGACAACAGAGGACGATGCGTGCATGCTCGTAACAGGATCATTACCATGCGGACAACTAATCGAAAGAAAGTCATGATAACTCGACGAATTCCGGCCGTATTTGCATTAATCTTTGTGCTGTACGGATGTCAGCCTCCGGACCCATCCGACACGGCGCCAATCAATTACACAGAATTTGAAGTCGATGCTACGTGGCCGAAATCTCTCCCAAACAATTGGATTCTGGGTCAGGTCGCAGGGATCGATGTGGACGCCAACGACAACATCTGGATCGTACACCGACCGCTGTCATTGACGGCGGAGGAAACCGGTGCTCTGCAAGACCCACCGCTTTCCGGATGTTGTGTACCGGCGCCGTCCGTCATTCAGTTCGATCAGGAGGGTAATGTCCTGCAAGCATGGGGCGGGCCTGATTCGGAAGAACAGTGGCCCGAAACCGAACATGGACTCTTCATCGACAAGGACGGAAACATCTGGATAGCCAGCGCCGGACCAAATGATCACGTGGTCCTGAAATTCCGACCCGACGGCGAGCGGTTGCTGCGAATTGGAGAATGGGGGCAAACCGGTGGCAGCAACAATACCGATCTGCTGGGCGCGGCGACGGACATTGCCGTTGACGCCGAAGCCAACGAGGTCTACATCTCGGATGGGTACGGAAACCGTAGAATCATCGTTTATAACGCCACGACAGGCGCGTATAAACGGCACTGGGGAGCCTACGGAGAAACGCCGTCGGATGATCCGCTACCTGACTTCGTACCGGGTGAAGAGCCTGCCCGCTCGTTCCGGTCGCCCATGCACGCTGTGCGTATCGCGACCGACGGCATGGTGTATGCTGCCGATCGCGTAAACAATCGAATCCAGGTATTCGCGAAGGATGGAACGTACGTGAAAGAAGGGTTCGTGGCGCCCAATACGCGGTCGATGGGATCGGTTTGGGATCTTGAACTATCCATCGATCCGGACCAGACCTACCTATACATCCCGGATGGTTCAAACATGAAAGTCTGGATTGTAAAGAGGGACGACTTCGAGGTAGTGGGATCATTCGGCAACGGAGGTAGACAGGCCGGTCAGTTCAACTGGGTGCATAACATCGCCGCCGACAGCCGCGGTAATCTATATACGACAGAAGTGAACACGGGCAAACGAGTCCAGCGATTCGTGCCGAAAATCGGATAAATCAAATTGATTTACCGCGTTGCGAAATCACCTGTTTTTCCTACTCCTCTTCGTCCCGTTGGCGTGCTCGCCGGCCTTACCGGCCGAGCCATACAACGTTCTCTTCATAGCGGTTGATGATCTGCGCCCCGATCTCGGCAGATTCGGAGAGTCCCACATGGTCACTCCGTCGCTAGATCGGCTCGCGGCGGAGGGCCGGCCGTTTCGACGGCACTACGTACAGGTACCGACGTGTGGAGCATCTCGCTACGCGCTGTTTACCGGTATTCGACCCAGTTCCAACGACCATCTCAGAAACGATGCCTTCGTGCGCCTCATGCCTAGCGAGGAGCAGGATCGTCCCGAATCATTTGTTCACCTTTTCAAACGAAACGGATACTACACGGCTGCCGTCGGAAAGGTGTCGCACTATCCGGACAGCCGACTCTATACATACGACGGCGAAGGGGACGGCCGGATTGAAATGCCCTTCAGTTGGGACGAAACAAGTGGTCCCGTTGGCAAATGGGGAACTGCCTGGAACGCGTTCTTCGGCTACGCAGACGGCTCCAACCGCAATCAGAAGCAGGGTCGGTTTCCCGCCTTCGAGATGGCGGACGTACCGGACACCAGTTATGCGGACGGACTGATCGCCGAGTCAGCTATCCAAAAGCTGCGAGAATTGAAGGATCGTCGATTCTTTCTCGCCGTGGGTTTCTTCAAACCGCACCTGCCGTTCACGGCGCCCAAGCGGTACTGGGATCTTTATGACACCGACGGGATCGACCTTTCGCCAAACCCTGATACTCCGATTGGCACCAATCCCGCCAGTCTGCATGACAGCCGCGAGATGTTCGGAAACTACGGCCAACACGCCGACGAAGGGGCGGCCGGGAAACGCATCGACGACGCCTACGCCCGAACGCTTCGACACGCCTACCGAGCTGCCGTCAGCTATGTCGACGCGCAGATCGGAAAGGTCCTGGACGAACTCGATCGACTGGGGCTTGCCGAACGAACCATTGTAGTAGTCTGGGGCGATCATGGCTGGCACCTCGGTGATCAGACGATATGGGGTAAACACACGACCTTCGAACGCGCGCTACGCAGCCCGCTCATCCTTCGCATTCCAGGGATGGCCGCGCCGGGATTGCCCGCTGACGGACTTGTCGAAAC
>CAZGOS010000102.1:0-3528 GCA_964527795.1 uncultured Rhodothermales bacterium
ATCGGCGAAAGCGAATATCGGCGATGAACATTCAGTTACAAGTTGCGTTGTAGGGCTAATAGGCGGGCAGATCCAGACCGTACTCACTCCATTCCTCTTTACTTGGCCCAAACAGGCCCGGAACGGACCGTCCGGCCTGGCGCATGAGTACGGTCATCTGAGCCCGATGATGGATTTCGTGATGAATGAGAATCGTGAGAGTTTTCCCGCGAGGCCACGTCTCACCGTACATGTCGTCGGTTTCGAGCAGAGATTCATCGTTCCACGCCGCCTTGACGGCATGGAGCAACTCGCTGGACACCGCCCGGTATCCAGCAGCGATTTCATTGGCCGAAACCGGCGGCTGCGCTTCATGATCCACGGAACCGAGACCCAGACCGGTCAGGTTCATCATCTCGGGAGTCGTTACTACGATGTGCCACGCTATCTGACCCAGCGTGCGATGGCCGTCGGCAATGGTCCGGTCGAGGTCTTCATCGTGCAGCGCATCAAGCATACGCTGCGTGCCTTCACGGAGTATTGTGTAGGCATCCAGAAAATCATCCAGTTTTCGATACATAATTCTATGTTACTCCCGCCCGGTTGGCGTTATTCCGAAGTTTCCTTTTTCTTCGCCTCTTTCTGTTTCTTCTTCTCAAGTTCTTTCTCAAGAAATGGAATGCCGTTCGTGATCCACTCCGCAGGCTCCTGACCCAGAAGGAAATGATTGAACCAATCGTGGGTTCGATTTGCATAGTCGATCTGGTTTTCCTTCTTCCTGTTTCCGTGATTTTCACCCTCATACACGAGCATAATAAAGGGCTTCTTCAATCGACGCATCGTACTGTACATCTCGACACCCTGATTGAAGTCCACGGCACCGTCTTCATCACCGAACGCGATCATCAACGGCGTATTGATGGTCTGCGCATTGAATATGGGTGAGTTCTCGACAAACTTGTCCCAATCCTCCCAATAGGGATCGGGGAAACGACCCTGACTTATTTCGAAAATCTGGGCATCCGTGCTTCCCGAATTCCAATAAATAGAATTATACATACTGATCATGTTCGTCAGCGGCGCACCGGCAACCGCAGCAGCAAACAGATCCGTCTGGCTGACGACGAACGAGGTCTGATAGGCGCCCCACGAATGGCCCGTCAGTCCGATTTTCTCTTCATCGATCATGCCCGATGCGAGTACTTCTTCGACGGCCGGAACGACGCACTCAACGGCCGACATGCCCGGATCCCGGAGCCTGTAGACGATATCCGGTTCGAAAACAAAATATCCCTCGGATGAATAACGACGCTGGTTGTAGGCACTGGTCCTACCTGGCAGCGTATAACTGTGCAGACTCTGAGAGCGAAGTTCATAGATGTAGACCATCATAGGGTATTTCTTCCCGGACTCGTAATGGGCCGGGTAGAGCAGACGGCCCTGAAGTTCGACGCCATTCGCATTCGTATACGTCATGAGCTCGGTGTGTGCCCACTCGTAATCGTCCTGCCACGGATTGGTGTCGGTCAACTGTCTGGGAGATCTAAACCGTTCATCCACCAGGTAGTAGTTCGGCGACTCGTCCGCTTTCTGGGTCTGAAACACGAAGATGTCGGCGTCCCTGGCACGCATGAGCCGGCTGATCGATCGAGGTTCATAGATCAGGCTGTTCAGTCGAGGATCCTGATCGGTTGCGGGTGCATTGTCAAGACGGTAGTAACCTGAATCCTTTGTAAAATCACCGTAGGCACTGAAATAGATGGGTGCGTCTGGATCGAGTGCGTCTTCTTCGAAATCCAGTCTTACCTGCCGGAATCGAATGCGATCGTCAGCGCCATACGTCAGCCGCTCGGCGTTCGAGCCGTCGGGATTCAACCGGTAGACGTCGTACTCGTCATAGACGAGGAACCATTCGTCGCCCTCAGCCCATTGGCCGCTGCCCCACTGGCGATCACTCTCTCGCCCATTGATCGCCTTGAAATTGTTGAATCTCGCAGGAATGTCGGCGGTCAGGTTGGTGTGGCGCCCGGATGAGATCCCGTATGACCACCAGTCGTTGTCGCGGAAGTACACGAGATACTGACCGTCCGGTGACGTCTGAACGATCTCGATGCGCACGAGGACTTTCGTTTCTTCTCCGGATTGCACGTCCTTCGTATACACATCCTGCCATGACTCACGGAACGCCGGCTCGTAAGGCGTTGGATCATAAAGGACGGCGTATTTCTGGTCTCCGGTTAGCGTGGCATTTTTTCGATCCTTGTCCGCAATCTTTACAAACGCATCGTCCCCGATCGACCAGGCCGAGAAATAGGTAAACTGACGATCCCGGGTAGCCTGTACCTGCTGCCGGGGTTGGATACGGGTGTCGTTCCAGTGCCAGATATCAACGCCGGGGGGATCCAGATCGGCATCCCGCTCGGCGATGGTTTTCTTCTTGGACTCTGCATCTTCTCCCTCGCTCGGCTCCTTATCATCGGCGCCTTCCTCAGAATCTTCCTCAGAACCTTCCTCAGCATCATCCTCGTCGTCCCCGGCCGGCTCCCATTCTTTCAGTCCCATAAAGAGTAAACGACCGTCATCGGACCACATCAGGTCACCCTCGGCTGCAATACGAAATCCATCCGGGAATGCGGCATGCGCCTCGCTGTCGAAAACCTTCCTGACCATAGCGCCGTCAAGATCTGAGAACGCATATACAAGGTGATTTGCATCGTCGAAGTCACTTTTTTCCTGCTCTTTCATGAAGGCCAGACTCATCGACTCTTCCGCCCAGGACAGCCCCGTGAATATCTCTTCGTCACTCTCCAGAATTCGAATTAATCCATTAGTCAGATCCATCAGCTGTACGCCGTTTCCCAATTTTCCCGTGGCCTCGATGATTACGGCGAGATGGGCGCCTTCTTCGCTAAAGGCATATTCAGCCACATTCCCGATGCCCTGGTTCGTACCTGCTTCGAGATTTCGTACGACCAGGTCCGTGCCTTTCGTCTTCACCCCCTCGGCTTTGTATTTCCGCATCGCCAGGAAATTGCCGTCATCTGAAAACGAGAAAGACTGGACGAATTCGAATGTATCGACAACGGCGGTCGTCAAGTCCATAATGCCAAGCTTGTACTCAACGGTCTTCTTGGCCTCGGTGAGCTTTTTTTCTTCGTCTTCGGACACACCGATGGCAAAGGCAAACCATCCGTTGTTATTCGAAAATGCCCCGCGACCGGCATACATCAGCTCGTGTTCGACGCCCGATGCAACGTTTGTTACAGTTACCCAACCGTCTCCTTCAACCGGTATTATCTGGTAAGCAAACCAGTTACCGTCCGGTGACAGAATCGTCTGTCCAAGGCGCTGCCATTGGGCGTAATCTTCCGGAGTCAGCTTCTTTTTTTGCGCAAAAGCCTGGCTCGTGAGCGAAATAAGTACGGCGAGAACAAGCACGGTAGATCTACGGGCAAAGAATCTCATGCTCTTTTGGAATTGTCTTTTGGAATTGTCTTCTGGAATTGCCTTCTGGAATTATCTTTTGGAGTTGTCTTCTGGAACTGTTTT
>CAZGOS010000102.1:3628-5878 GCA_964527795.1 uncultured Rhodothermales bacterium
CTTCTGGAATTGCCTTCTGGAATTATCTTTTGGAGTTGTCTTCTGGAACTGTTTTTCGGACCGCCGGATGCCCGTGCAATTTGCGGACTAATCCGTGTTTGGATCGAGCACATAAAGGTCGGGCAGGTTTCTTCCGACCTGACCGTAGTCCAGCCCATAACCCACCACGAAGCGGTTCTTGATCCGAAACCCGACATAGTTCACGGGTACGTCTACCTCGGTAGCCTCGTATTTATGCAATAGCGTCACCGAACGAACGGATGCGGGGTTCTGTTCATACATGATGTCCATGATGTACTGCATGGACAAGCCCGTGTCGATGATGTCCTCAACGACAAGCACGTGGCGCCCCTCCAGATCGGCATCAATCTTTTTCAGTTCCGTCACGACTCCACTGGTAATCTTCTCCGCGCCGTACGATGAGAGCTTCAGAAAGTCGACTTCGCAGTCTATGCGAAGCGTTTTCATCAAATCGGAGAGGAACATGAACGCTCCGTTCAAAACGCCGATAAGAATGGGTCGCTTGCCGTCGTAATCCCGAGAGATCTCTTCGCCCAGTTCCGCGACCCGCTGTTGCAACGTCTCGCGATCCAGGTAAACCTTGAATCGCTCGCCCCGGAGTGTGATGGTCTGATCGTCGTGAAGAGTAAGATGGCTATGCATCGCTGGCAGTTCTGGACGGGCACAGTTGAAAGAAAGACGGAAAATACGTGCTGAGAACGATAATCGTTAATCGCCGAGCGCGATTATGTTTTCGGATCAAATGAAAAATGAAGTACGTGCGTCGTATCGTCCCGCACCCGATATCGATCGTCCATTCTCAGGCCGAGCACCCAGACAATACGATCATCGTCGCACAAGACGTGCACGGATTTACGCCGCGATACGCCCACTTTTTCATCCGTCAAAAACGATTTCAGCTTCTTTGAGCCTGCCAGACCAAACGGACGAAATCGATCTCCTTCCCTCCACGGGCGAACCGTCAGTATCCCGGAAAGTTTGTCGCAGTCGATCAAAATCTCGTTGGGCCCGGTCTTCAACTCCATAGGAATCCCAGATTTTCGATTCCAGAACAACCGCCCAAAACAGCCGCTTACAATGTTGTCGCCTTCTTCGAGAGACGATAATTCAACTTTAATTTCGTCCGTATCCTCGTCCGTATCGTTTTCCGACTGCTTTTTTTGAGCAACGAATCGCAGCTTGTCACGGTCCCGCCAAACGGCTCCCGATTCAAACTGAAGCCGTTTCCCACTCGGTCCGTGCAACAGCTTTTCGATCGCGACGATGCTCGATCGCCTGATCGGCGCACCTGGAAGGCACATTCGCAGTATGCGCAGCAGGTACCAGCCCCGCGCGGCCGGGTCGAGCGTCAGAAGCGGTTCGAGAGGTACGTCGCCATTTTCAACCGCGTCAAATCTGAGCTCTTCAGGTAGATCGTCCGGTAGAGAATGGTCAACGAGATGCTGCATGAAAGCAGCCAGATCCGACAATTCGCTCGTGACGTCACCGTCCCCCAATTCTGCGAACGCCGGCAATATGTCGTGACGAATTCGCGAGCGCGCATACGTGCGATCGACGTTCGAGGCGTCCTCTCGCCAGGGAATACCGTGCGTCGAAGCGTACTGAACAACGTCGCTTTTATTTACGCCCAGGAACGGTCGAATAAGCGTCACTGAAGGATCAGAGTGCATGGGCCGGCGTGTACGCATTCCTGCGATGCCGTCAAATCCGGAGCGACGAAGAAGACCTAGAAGCACCGTTTCAGCCTGGTCGTCCCGGTGATGCGCCACAGCCACCGAATCAATGATCCGGTCCGACGCATGTGCGGCAAAACGTTCGTAGCGGATCCTGCGCGCCAGAGCCTGGATCGAGCCACCCGGACGGCGGCCCGTCATCTCGTGCGAAACATCGAGTTCATCGAACTGAATTTGATACCTCGCACAGTATTCGTGAACCAGCGCTGCATCCTTGTCAGACGCCTCTCCGCGCAATCCATAGTTGATATGCAATACACTCGCATCATAATCCAGACGCAGCAGCACATCCAACAGTGTCATTGAGTCGACTCCGCCGCTGACTCCAACCAGAACGCGCGCACCCGGGCGCAACAGGTTATGATGTTCGATGTATGCGCGTACCTTGTCAATCATCACAGCACCGGGTCAATCATCTCAGCACCGGGTCAATCATCACTCCACCGGGTCAATCATCGCATAGCAGCCGTTTAACATCCAGATCGCCACTATGTAC
>CAZGOS010000102.1:5978-10248 GCA_964527795.1 uncultured Rhodothermales bacterium
CACCGGGTCAATCATCGCATAGCAGCCGTTTAACATCCAGATCGCCACTATGTACGCCGGCCGAAGCGCTCACGAAGTTCGTCAACGGACAGTTTTACGATCGTCGGGCGCCCGTCCGGACTCGAATACGGTATCTCGCAGAGGAAGAGTTGATCGATGAGCGCCCGCATTTCCTTGTGGGATAAACGGGTGCCCGGCTGCACGGCGCTTTTTCGTGCGATACTTCGGGCAAGATTTTCCCGACCCGTCAGTTTGTCAATGCTTTCAAAGGATTTGTATTGATCCAGAACAGCATCCAGAATTTGTTGCTCGTTTCCGGTTCGAATGTCGGCCGGTACCCCTCTCAATACAACGCTGCGACCGCCAAACTGCTCTATGTCAAAGCCGAGCGATCGAAGATCAGGCATCAGCTCCTCGAGCAACGTGTAGTCGCCGGGAGAAAAGTCGAGTGTTTTCGGAAACAGAAGTTGTTGAGACAGACCGAATCCATCCGACAGACTGTGTTTCGCCTTCTCGAAAAGAATGCGCTCATGCGCCGCCTGCTGATCGACAATAACAAGACCCGACCGAATCTGCGTGAGCACATAAGCATCATGCAGTTGCCAGAGGAGGTCCGCCGACTCGTGGTCTCGATCGCCCGAAGTTCGTTTTTCAGCCGTGCCGGAGGCAATTCGACCTGTAAAACCCGTGTTGTATAAACGCTCGCTCGCTGCGCCCGAATCCAGGAAGGATCTCGTGCCGGAATCAGAAGCAACTCCTGTCATCCCGGGCAGAGTCGTCTGACTCAAGGGGCCGTATGGTCGATGCTCATCGGGCGAAGCATCGCCTTCGTCGAGATCGAGCGTAATTCCAGAAAGTGGAACAGCAGAAAGAAAGTCCGGCGTCAGCTCAGCCGTACCCAGTGCTTTTCGCACGATGGTTCTGAGCATGCCATAGACACCGCGTTCATCGTCAAATTTCACTTCCGCCTTTGCCGGATGAACGTTTACGTCGACATGCCGAGGATCGATGTCGAGGAAGAGTGCAAAAAACGGATAGGCCCCTTCGGGCAAGAGGTATTCATACGCCGAAATAACGGCATGCTCCAACGAGCGGTTCTTGATCGTACGACCGTTGATAAAAATGTACTGCAGTCCGCGTGTCCGTTTGTTCACTTCCGGCTTTCCCAGAACGCCGGAGACGGTCAGATAACTCGTCGATTCGCTGAATCGAATCAGATTATCGGCCTGTCTGAACGATAACAGTTCGGTGAGTCGCTCGCAGAGCGTGTCGAATTCGTTCCCCCGCTTCCCTCGCGATACATTAACCAATTCGTTTTCCGAACTGAGTAGCCGGAATCCCACCAGGGGATTCGCAAAGGCGTTTACCTGAACGACATCAATGATGTGCTTGAGTTCCGTGGACGGTCTTTTCAGAAATTTCCGCCGGGCAGGAACGTTGTAGAAGAGATTTCTGACCGAAAGTGTGGTGCCCGGGTTTGACGGATGCGGCGACCTGGAAACAACTTCTCCGCCGTCAATGACGATTTCCGTTCCTGCCGTGTCAGTTGGCCGCCGCGTGCGAAGCGTCACCCTGGAAACGGCGGCAATCGACGCAAGAGCCTCCCCTCGAAAACCAAGTGTTCGAATGGTTTCCAGATCGTTTATCGAATGGATTTTGCTCGTAGCGTGGCGCTGAAAACAGGCTTCTGCATCAGTAGCACTCATTCCGGACCCATCGTCGATCACCTGAATGAGATCACTACCGGCTCCCTTCACATGAACGGTAATGTTGTCTGCGCCTGCATCGATCGCGTTTTCCAGCAGTTCCTTGACAACCGAAGCCGGTCTCTGCACGACTTCTCCCGCGGCAATCTTGTTTGCCAGCGTCTCCGGCATCAACCGGATTACCTGATCATGATCAACGGAAACTTCCAACGATCTCCTGATTCTCTGCCACCTCACGAACCTCTTCTCATCCCGTCTCGGCGGCTTATCCAAGATTCAGGTAGACGTAGAGAACCATGATGAACAGTATTCCGAAAATAATGAGCCCCAGTGGACTCCTGCGTCTGTGTGCGAGGCGTTGAACACGCATTCTTCGCTTCAGACGCTCGTCTTTTTCGGGGTTATAAAAACGCGGCTCATACGAATATCGCCTATGGCTGACACGTCTTCCTGGTGTAAATAGACCCATTCCACCGAATCGATGCTGCTCAATACATGAGAATGGTACCTGCGCGGTGAATCTACGTTCCGATCAGGAACTGCAGAAACGCTATAGAATGTCCGTGAAGGTTCTCAGATACAAATAGTAAAGAGGTACGACTACAATGAGGGAATCGATCCGGTCCAGCATACCACCGTGACCGGGCAGAATCGCGCCCGAGTCTTTGACACCAGCGCTCCGCTTGAGAGCGCTCTCTGCGAGATCGCCAACCTGACCCCAGGCCCCGGCAATCAGGGACAGCGCGATCACATCCGTCCACGAAAGAAACGACAGCCACGACAACTTGAAAATCACAGCCACAAGAAAGGCCCCGGGCACGGAAGCGAAAGATCCTTCCCAGGTTTTGTTAGGCGAGAGTGTCGGGGCAAGCGGCTTCTTTCCGACGGCCTTGCCAACATAATAGGCAGCAGAGTCTGCGCTCCAGACAAGCACAAGAAGCATCATGGTCGTACCGAACGCCTCCGCGGTAGACAGGGATGATCCCAGGCCGAGGCGAAGTTCCGTGAGGTATGAAAATAGCCATACGGGATAAACGGCCCCCAGCACGGTTCCGGCGATCCGGGAAGTCGGATTGTTATCCGGCCCGGTGCGAAGGAGATCCACAATGATTATCAGCGCAACAACGATCAGAAGCGGCTCACTCCAGGATATTTCATACCTGAGAATGATCGCCAGGGCCAGCACGACGCCCAGAACATTCGACGGATTCCATCCGATTTTTCTCTGGAGATCGTAGAGTTCGAGCTGAGCGACGATGGCGGCCACGGCAATGACTCCTGCAAAAACGGTTCCGCCCAGATACGTCACGCCCATTACAAGCGGAATGCCGACGGCGGCTGTAATGACGCGTTTTACTCCGCTCGTCACGACTCTTGAGTGCCTCGTATTGTACTATTCATCCAGCATATCATCCGGATTATCATCCGAAATATCATCGGGCGCATCATCGCCAATGATCGGATCGGCTGCAAGCGCAGCGGACTCCAGATCCTCCAGCGACAGTGGCGCCGCCTGAAGGACCTGCACAGCCTCTGCGTGCTCCTCTGGAGATACAAGCACGCGTACAACGGCCATTTTTCCCACATTCAGGTTGAATGCATGATCGCGATGCGTGAGTACCACGGCCGACAATCCGGCGTCAATGAGACGATCCCGTACGATCTCCGCCTCGTAGTCCGTACCGCTCGTGAAAACGGTCACCCAACCACCAATGGTCCTTTCACTCATTACGTAATGGTGCCTCTGACAACGTTTTGGCGCTGCCGCGTTCCGATAATACTTGTCCAGCCATTCTATGATATGCAATGGTAACGGCCACTAACACCAATACAGCGGGAACAAGAACGTAGTATGGAAACTGAAATGTCTCGAGATCAAGCCCGGTTCCACCTTCGGTTGCGGAAAACTTACCGAGCGAAACAGCAAAGGCATTGTTCGCAAAGTGCACGATCATCGCCGGAAGGATACTTCCTGATCGCCACGTCACATAGGCGAGATAGAGGCCGAGCAATGCGAGTGGTACGGCCTGCGTAGGACGTAGATGATACAGACCGAAAATAAACCCGGAGAACAGGATTCCTCCCAGGATTCCCATGCTGCGTTCGGCCTGGCGTTGGATATATCCGCGAAAGAGCAACTCCTCACAGACAGCGGGTGTGAGCGCCATCATCGAAAGGGCAAACGTCACCGTGAAGTCCTGGACCAGTATGCGCTCGATCAAATCCATCTGCGCCTGTTCAAACTCGCGAATAAATTCAGGCCACGGTAGCGAATCACTCAGCATTCCAATCCAGTGCACCACCGGTATAAGCGCAAGCAGCCCAACTACAGAGAGCACCATAAGTCGCACGTCCGTAGACCTGAGGCGGAGAAACCCGAAAAAATTGGAGCTGTGCAGGCGCGCAAACAGTAGCGCCGGAAACAGCAGGCCAAATATCTGACCAACCGTATTCGCGACGATCAACTCCCCGGCATTCCGCTCCAGAACGACTTCGAGATTTGTGGTCAGTTCCGTAAATGAAACGCCGTTCATTGCCAGGAGAATAAACGTCACGATGAGACT
>CAZGOS010000103.1:0-10219 GCA_964527795.1 uncultured Rhodothermales bacterium
CCGGCGCCGCCTCTACCATGAAGAACTGCTCCGTCTCGCGATACTGAAGATTGTTGTACGCCAGCACAAGCTCCAGAGCATCCAGGAAATGCATGCCGGCGATGGATATACCGATAGGGTGCTTGCGCGAATCCGGATCGATGATCTGCTTGGCCGTCACGCGCTGGAAAATTGGATTCAGGAACTGGACAAAGCGGTCAAAGGGTGTGGATGGAAGGAATGACACGAGCTGATCCGGCGGGATATACGTGCGGATCTGTCGGCGCAACGCCTCATCCTGCGCACCGGCGGTACGCGCTATGCCCGACCATATTCCCAAGAGCAGAACAATGCTCAGGATGAGTGTTTTTTTAGTGGTACACATGGTTTTCATGATTGTAAGATCTCCTGAAATACGGTCAGTATGGATTGGAGGGTGTCAGATTCAGGGCACCTTGCGCCTGTCTGAACTGCTCTTCCGTGTCGAGATAGATCTCAATTTCGTCTATGATTCCGCCCTTGTTGAGACGGGCACGAACGAGGCCTTCACGTGGATCGATTTCGGTGATTTGTCCCAGGTATACATTGTCACCAACAGCCAGGGACACGAAACCGTCCTTCGTCTCGAAAACCGCCTCGCCGCCTACAATGGAAACCAGATCGGCTTTGTCGATCTCAAGTAGACCCAACGTGTTGGGGGGGATCTGGTCAAGAATGAGTGGCAGAAACGGATTAAGGGACGTTCGCCGCGTCGGTAGAATGCCCGGAGGCAGCTGTGACAGATCCGGAAGCGGTGTCAACACACCGTTTTCGCTGCTGAAGGCGCCTCCAAAGTCGTCGCCGGCACTCAGTCCGGCCGCCCCCCCGAAGTACGCGTCAAGCACGAAACTGAAGCTCACGAGAATCTCCAGTTTGTCTCGGTTCGTCTCCTGATCGGTTGAGATCAGGTCGAAATGGGACAGCTCAAGATTGCTGATCCTGTAAAATCGACGTTCATTCTCAACGCTCCAGATCAAATCGTAAAGCTTGTTGAAATTGCCGCGACCTGTGACCTCAAAGATGTATTTGTTGAAACTCGGACCCGTCGTCATCTGCCTGAAAACGATATCGAACGGATTAAACCCGGTCCTCGTTTTCTTATTGAGGTAACTGATCACTTCTTCGGAAACGAGGTCGGCCGGAATGATCTTGTAGCGTGATCTCCAGCGTCGCATGACCTGATCCACCTCGTCTTCAGAAGAGGTTACCTCCAGCATCAGGCCTTCCATTTCAACCTGCTTACTCTTGGCCAGCTGTTCCGCTTTCTTGAGGCGTTCCATCTCTTCAGGTTGTTCGAAGAACGTGAGATAGACTCCGCCACCGGTAACCAGGACGAAACACACCCCAAGTGCGAAAATATTTTGATAGATGTTTCCCATGATGCGTACGAGATTGAGATCAGTTCTTGATTCGCCTAGTCTCCAGCGGTGTCCTGCGTATCGGATTGAGCAGATTCCGATTCGAGAATCACGTTGTTACGGAGGTAAATCGCCGCTTTTGGCAGCTCTCTCGGTATACGACGACGCAAGCTGAAGCTGTACACGGGCCAGCCTCGAATTTCCGAGAACGACAGGGTTTCTATCGTTGCGTCGGATTGTGTTGCGAAGGCAACGACTTCGTCGCGATCCGTAGCGTTTCCTTCCAGTCGCAGGAATTCACCGTCTTCTCTCCACCGCTCGATCCATATACCACGCACATCGGCCGAAACGTCGGCGGTTTTTTCGAGTGCGCGACTCCAGGCATCACTTCCCACGAGCAGAGAATCAAGAACGTCAAGTGACGTCAGAAAGCCAATCGTCTGTTGCCGGAGGCTGTCGATGCGGGACTGAAGAACAGCCGTATTTGCCTCGATCAGATCATCCGGATAATGGCTCAATTCGTACCTGTACAACTCCATCTCGTTGCGCTGAGCGAAATAGCGGTACACGAAAAAGAGGGACGTAAAGAACAGTGCAACGTACATCGCGGCCATCTGCCACGAGAACGGCAGTTGATATTGTGGCTTCAGAAGTTCCTTCGGCAGAAAGTTGACGTTGAGGAACATCTTCCTGTAAACATCACCACCCAGCACGCGAAGCGTGACGGCTGCCGCCAGGATAGAATCGCCGTGCAGTTCAAGCGCCACATCTCCTGCATGTTTGGGCAGGAACGAGCGAAGCAGTTCGACGCGCGTATCCGGAAAGAATGTGCGGAAACTCTCTACAAGGCCCGATTCCCTCTCTTCGCCGAGAAGAACAACCATGTCTGCATCGCCCAGCCCGAATTCGTCCTGAAGCAGTAGCACCCGGCTGCAAATTGTTTCAGGAGGATCAATGGCCGTAATTGAGCGCAGACTCTCGAACAGTACCAGCGTGTCACCTTCCAGAAACATTACTATCGTATCGCCGACACCGGCGCGTACGAACAGTACGCGTCCCTCACTGGATGATTTGGAGCCGGAAGAGTCGATGCTTTCCGAACTCATCAGATAAGCTGCGCGAGCAAGCCCGTGATACAGCGTATACTCTGTATCAAGTAATTCGACCTGCGGAACGGCCCGTTTTCTCTCACGGATTTCCGCAACCGTCGGCGTGACGGGCTCCAGTGCGGTTGTGAAGACGGCCAGACTGCGCGTTTCGCCGTCCTTTCTGGACGTCATAGGCAGAAAGGTGACTTTCCCTTTCTCAAACTTACCGGGATGCTTCTCTTCGAGCTTCCCCATCAAACGATCAGCCGAGCGGGACCCGTTCAACAAACCACTCCGCTTATTCTTTCCGTTTTTCCCGTTGTCGTTTTTCTTTTTCGGACGATCGTCAGGGCTGAATGTCAGCTCTTCAGTCTCGAGAAATGTAGAACCAACGGAAAAAGCAATCCGGAAGTCTTCGTATCCGGCATTTTTGCACTCTGTGATGATATCAAGCAGTTCAAGCTCAAAGCGTTCTGCTGATTCGTACATGGACAGCGGAGCTTCCGAGTAGTCCGTTTCGAATGTATCGGGAAGACCGGGAGTCGATGCCTTACCAGGCCCGTCGCCAAACTCTGTAGCCAGAAACATCGTACCGGCCGACGGTGCGTTGTCTCCAACACTGAAAGAGACGTCACCACTGGAGTAATCGGAAGTCTCCGGCGTTAACGGCGCGAACACGCCGCTATGCCCTCGGGGCCGATGAAACTTTTTCAGAATGACCGGACCGCCGGGCGTATCGTGAACGAGTACGGCATTAACAGCCTTCGGAGAAGCCGTGATGCCAAGTACGTACTCTGGAGAACGGTATCGCTTCATTGCAATTTTGGGATATAGTCCGACTATTGGATCAGTTGACTGAATCGGCGTTTGTTGTTGGAAAAATTGATCGCTGTTTCGCGTGTGATTTTTCCCTGGCGGAGCAGGTTGAACAGATCCTGTTCCAGTGTAATCTGGCCCTGGGCAGTGCCCTCCCAGATCATTTGATAAACTTCATTGATATTGCCGTTTTTTACGGCTGCCCGTGCCGACGGCGTCATCCAGAGTACTTCCTTTGCAAGCGTACGACCGCCGCTGGCGCTCGGGACCA
This sequence comes from uncultured Rhodothermales bacterium, assembly GCA_964527795.1. Taxonomy (GTDB): domain Bacteria; phylum Bacteroidota; class Rhodothermia; order Rhodothermales; family UBA10348; genus SMXL01. The sequence goes on from CAZGOS010000103.1 coordinate 3,552, forward strand.
GTTTCTGGGAAATGATGCATTTCAGAACGTCTGCGAGTCGATTTCGCACACGAGTCTGTTCTTCACTCGGATATTCAGCGATAATTCGGTCGATGCTTTCAACGGCCGAGGACGTGTGCAGCGTAGAGAATACCTTGTGACCGGAGTCCGTGATTTCGAGACCGGCCGAGATCGTCGCCGGGTCCCGCATCTCACCTATCACGACAATGTCCGGGTCCTGGCGAAGTGATTGTACGATTCCATCCTTAAAACTGGGTACGTCCTTTCCGACTTCGCGATGCCGAATAATGCACTTCTTTGAGTCGTGCCGGTACTCAATCGGATTACCGATAATGACTATGTGACCGTAAAAGTCCTCGTTGTTGGCATCGATGACGGCGTCGAGCGTGGTTGATTTACCGGACCCGGTGACTCCCGTAACCAGGGTCAATCCGTCGCGAACGTACCGGAACATCATCCCGCGCTCTACGCTTGGATGAAACTGAAGGGAATTCAGCGTGCGCAGTGTATCCGTGATGGCTCGCATGTTCAACGCGAGATATTCCATGTCGTAATACACTGTCGTCCTCAGACGCAGCGGCCGCCGCTGCCCCTTTATGGCTACCTGGAACGAAAAATCCGTTGCTCCCCATTCACTGAGTTGTTTGATTCCGTGGGAGTCAAGAAGGTTAAGGATGAGGAGATTTGTTTCGTCGATCGTGTACTTTCCGGCGCTCTTGTCGGGGCTCTTGTCACCGTGAATACGGTACCAGACGTGGCCGTTTGCTGATTCACCGCCGAAGTCGATATCGCTTGCGTCCGAGTTTACCATCTTTGTGACCAGCTGATCGACGTGAACATGCATGGCCAGCCGATCCTTCGTCTCCAGCCGATTGAGCTGCTCAAGCTGATATTCAGCTCGGCTTCCTCCCTGGAGTCTCTCAGGGGTCTGCTCAGCAAGTTCCCGGCATGCGGGCGGTATCGGGGATACCGAACGAAGTGAACTGCGTCTTCTTACGCGTGCTTCGGATGCCCGTGCTGCAGGGGCCTGAGAGCCGGCGCCATTTGATTGTCCACGCTCGCGTGGACGAACCGGATTGTTACGTATGTCGGGTGTCGACATGATCCAAATAACCGATTTAAGTGAATTCGGAGCTGATGTCATGCAACGCCGCGCACAGACTCAGCTTTCTAGAATCATATCGGCTAAATGGGCCTGCACTTAAGAACTAACGTGCCGGCAGAATGGTCATAAAACGCAGCTTTTGAAACGTTTTGTGGTCGTCTACCGCAGGCCGGCTCATAATGAGAAAAGGGGTACTTCAACGCGAAAGCACCCCTTTCTCGGGTCCTTTAGAAATGGGGTTCGCAGGCGGGCATGTACATCCCCTACTGCAGCTCCACACTCAGGAACTCTTTCGTCGTTCCTTTTGGAACGCGCCGCGCGCGCGGTGAAGAGCGAGACGCAAGACTCTGCGAGACATACTGGCTGTTACCTGAAGGAAACTCGGCCAGGAAAAGTGCAGATGCACCGGTAACGTGAGCAGCCGCCATGGAGGTACCTGACATCAAGTCAACACCAAAAATGTTCGAGGAAGTGGATACGACGTTCTGTCCAGGTGCGAAAATGTCAAGACCGGCACCATAGTTCGAGAATGGCGAGAAGCGTTTCCTTTCGTTCACGGAACCGACTGTAATCGCGTCAGGAACGTGTGCCGGAGATACCATAGACACGTCCATGCCCTCGTTTCCTGCTGCGACCACTACCGTCATACCCGCATCGATCAGGCGCTGAACGGCGTCGTCGAGAGCGGTGAATTCCGTCGTACCGACGTCCACACCCAGACTAAGGTTGACGACAGCCGGACGGTCCGGATTATCATTCCGCCATTTCATGATGTAATCGAGCGCTTCCACGATGATCGTGTCGTCTGCTGAGCCATCCGGGCCAAAGACTTTCAGGTTGTGTATCCGTGCGCCCGGAGCCAATCCAACGATACCGTAATCGTCGTCTGCAGCGCCGATGATGCCGGCGATGTGCGTACCATGACCATCCGTATCTGCAGCACTTGGATCTGAACCTGAAAAGTCCACATTCTCTACGACATTAAGATCGACCGACGACACACCCGTGTCCACGACGAATACGTCGACGTCAACAGTGCCTTTTCCATCACCGGAGATAGCCCAGCTTTCCGTTCCACCGACGAGATCCACACTCCACGGCACGGTGTCCACATTCTTCGCACGTCGACTTTTCAAACGGGGAGCAGATACGCGGAATGCAGCCTCGATCCATTGAATATCGGGGTCGAGTTCCATCAAAGAAATGAGTTCGCGCAGGTGGCGACTCGAGGCCCAGATGGCAAATCCGGTGAGAACATCCGAGTACTCGTAGCGGTCGACAATTTTGTAACGATCGACGATTTTATAACGGTCGACGATTTTGTACCGATCGACGATTTTGCTCGGTTTGACGGTGAAGACAATACCCGTATAGTCTCCATGCTTTGACAGGAGCTGGCTGGCGTTATCAAGCAGGTGTTGGTTTCTGAACTTGCCTGTCTGCGGGGATTCGTTTTCGACTTCCTGGATTGGATCTATGACCTGATCCAGGCAGCCGCTCAGGAGAAGCATACCGGCAGCTATGAATAATGTGGTAATTGGCCGTCGACTTTCCACTTTGAAAGATCTCATGACTTGGGGGACTGAATTTGTTGCAGGTAATCACACTGCCGTCAGATTCAGGGTCGAGGAGAATCTGGATCGGCCGAACATTGCCCATCGGGTATCGGCCGTGAGCCACCCTGATTAAAGCGCCGCCGATATTTTTTTCTGAATCCCGTTGTGAATCCCGATTTTTCGGCTCCAATGGGATGTGATAGAGCCGGAATCAGGTCATTCGTAACGGATGGCACGCCTCACGACGTGGGTCCCACAGAGCTGCCGGCGGTAATAAGGGCGAAAAATCCCCCTGAATGGCTTAAGACGGCGACATATCGGCCGATTATAGCACTGAACTCTTACCCCGTTTTCAGCGATTTCTCTCGATGTGGATCTCCGACAGGCACCGTTCATCAGAAACGCAGCTCTCTGCTGCGGGTCCCCGGAGCCGCGAGCCTGCGCCTGTGAACCGAAACTGAACGTGAGCCATAAAAGGGGTCGGACGTGTATTTGAGGGGGTACTCGTCCGGCTCCGGCTCACCCGGCTTTCCGCCTGCTGATCTCACACGGAAACAATGATTCCAGGTGCTGTCCCAGACCCATCTTTCCCGACCACATTCAGCCTGAGTTCGATTCCAGACAAATTTCAGGCGTGCTCGGATTGACCAGCCAGTAATGATTTCGTAGGCTACGTCCCGGCACTCCCGGCGCACGTTCGTCGAAGTGATACGGAAAGTTGTTTCGTTTCTCAAATCGATATTTCACATGCGATTCTTGCCTGCTCCCTCCCTGGCCCTTGTTCTCCTGATTCTGTCTTTCCCAAAACCGAGCGCGGCGCAAGCGCCACTCTCTTTTGATTTGCGGATGTACGACATTGCATCGAAGGTTTCTGCAGCGCGAATCCAGTCGGATATTCAGACGCTGGTAGATTTCGGGACACGGCATACTCTGTCGGACACGGTCTCGGCAATACGCGGAATCGGAGCCGCGCGACGCTGGATAAAGGGGGAATTCGAGCGCATTTCCGATGCTTGTGGCAGTTGTCTGGAAGTTTCCTATCAGCGCACGCTGGAACCTGGAGGTGAAAACACGCGAATTCCCCGCGACACGTGGATTGTTAACGTGATCGCGATCCAGCGGGGAACGCGCTATCCGGATCGCTACATCGTCATGTCGGGAGACATCGACTCGCGGGTCTCGAACGCGCTCAACGATACGCTTGACTCTCCCGGGGCGAATGACAACGCGTCCGGGATGGCGGGAGTGCTTGAAGCAGCGAGACTTCTGTCACCGTACACATTCCCGACAAGCATTATTTACGTGGGCCTCTCAGGTGAAGAGCAGGGGTTATTCGGTGGAAGGCACATGGCCAGGGCCGCCCGAGAGCGAGGCTGGCACATCGTTGGCGTGCTCAACAACGACATGATCGGCAATATCGAGGGTCTGGACGGCGTCATCGACAATTTAACGTTTCGCATTTTCTCGGAACCGACACCGGTTACGGAAGATGAGAATACGCGACGGAGGCGACGATTTTCAGGAGGCGAGATTGACGGCCCTTCAAGACAGTTGGCCCGTTACGTAGCGGCGATGACGCGGAAATATCTCCCGAAATTGAAACCGATGCTGATCTACCGCCTCGATCGATTTGGCAGAGGTGGCCATCATCGTCCGTTTAATGACGAAGGCTTCGCCGGTGTGCGCATCATGGAAGCGCATGAGAACTATACGCGGCAGCATCAGGATATCCGAGTTGAAGACGGTATTCACTATGGCGATGTGATCGAAGGTGTCGATTTCGACTATGCCGCAGACCTGGTATCCGTAAATGCTATTGCTCTTGCCGGCATCGCCTGGGCTCCTCCGGCGCCCACGAACGTTGGCATCGGCGGTGCCGTTCGACCGTCAACGACGCTTGCCTGGGACGCGGTGGATGATCCGGATCTCGCCGGCTATTTCGTGCATTGGCGAGACACAACGGCTCCCGAGTGGCAGCACGCTCGATTCGTCGGAACAGAGACCCGGTACACCCTTGAAGGCCTCGTGATCGACAACTACCTGTTCGGTGTAGCATCTGTCGGGAAGAACGGAAACGAAAGCGTCGTCAGTTTCCCTACCGGATCCGTGCGTCGATGATACGGCGTCAGACGGCTTTGAGAATGATCATCGTCAGGTCGTCGGAAAGCACGGGAGCGTCTTCTGTAAATGCGCGGATGTCTTCCCGCACCGCATGCAGGATTTCTGACGCGGTCAGATGACGGGAAGCGTGCAGCAGATTTTCCAGTCGTTCTTCGCCGTACTCTTCCCCCTCAGGACTCATGGCTTCCGTTACACCGTCCGTGAAGAGAGCCATCACATCGCCCTTATCGAATGATACGGAGCCTCTCTCGTAAACCGCGTCCGCCAACACTCCGAGTAGTAGTCCGCCTGTTTCTAAAAGTTCAATGTCCCCATTTTCCCTGACCAGAGTGGGCGGATTGTGGCCGGCATTGACGTAATCGAACGTTCGCTTCTCTTCGTCATAGATGCCGTGCACGTACGTGATGAACTTGTCGAAACCCGTGTTCTCGGAAATGACGCGGTTGATCTGAGATGCAGCTTCTTCGAGGCTTACATCCATCGGCACCAGTACACGAAGGCAGGCCTGCAAATTCGACATCAGGAGTGAAGCCGGCATACCCTTCCCCGTCACATCGGCGATCGCAAAAAGCAGCTTATGCTTCCCGATTTTAATGGCATCGAAGTAATCACCTGCTACATGCCGGCTTGGAATGGCCAGGCTCGCGGTCTGTAGAGTAGGCAGACTCGGAATATCCGACGGCTGCAGGCGCTCCTGAATTTCACGCGCAAGACGCATCTCCTCTTCCAGACGCTCCTTCTCGATCTGATGTTCGACGAGATATGAGTTCTGAAGGGAAACGAATGCCAGGTTTCCGAGAGCATATAGAAACTCGATTTCGTCGGGCTGATAGGCCTGCCCGGTCATCTTGTCGCCGAGACAGAGCAGCGCGCAGGTTTGCCCTTTCTGTTTAATTGGAAGAATGAGGGTTATGCCGGCCTTCTTGAGGTCTTTCCATTCGCGTGGCACCTCGTCGACGTCGAGTATGAGCAGCTCCTGAAGTGCACATAATGATCGGATCAGTTCCGGTGATAATTCCGATCGCTTCACGCCTTTCGCCGTGACGACGTGCACGTCTGTTCCTCCCATTACATCCTCCGACGAGCCGTCTTCGCTGCGCAGCAGAAAGAGATGCTTCTGGACGAGCATCTGCCCCATCAGGGCAAACGAGAGAAGTTTCACCAGGCGTTCCCGGTCGACGGTCGCGTTGAACTCCTGAGACAGATCGAAAAGTGTATTCAGCTGCTGCACTTTCCCGTCCAGATCCAGGTTTGCCTGACGCAGCTCTTCTACCATCAGCGAGTTGTGCACGGCCGACGAAGACATATTCACGAGAGAGGCCATGAATTCAAGTTCCTGCTCCTCGAATGGTTGCTGCGTGAACTTCGGACCCAATCCGATCAGACCAATTTCCCGATGCCCGAATGCGACGGGAAAAACAAGCGCAATGCCGTGAGCAGCGAGTTCTCCGGGCACGCCCTCTCCGGTCATGATTTCATCCATATTCACATCCGTGACGGAAAAGTACTCGCCCTTCTTGAGATCTGAGATTCCTTTGGTAGCGGTGATTTTATATGCATCCATCACCGGGTCGAATACAAGGGCACTGCCACGGGTCACGAGCAGCTTGCTCATCGCGGTCAGTAAGAGATTGCCGAGAACAAACTCAAGATCCAGCGAAGAACTGAGTAACTGGCTCGTTTCATAGAGCGCCCTGAGATCAAAACGATCCGTTTTTCTTGTTTCTGAGTGGGTATCCGTCATTTTTCTTTGCAGGCGTCGCCGGGCACAGCCAACAGCCGTTATGGCCTCAAGTTACGAGTACTAACCGAAGAAAGCCCCCGGCTTCTGCCGTGGGGATGAATTCGGCAATTGGCTTATGACAGACAGTAGTCATACCCTGATC
>CAZGOS010000104.1:0-5622 GCA_964527795.1 uncultured Rhodothermales bacterium
CCGCCGTTTTGTATATACGAATCGATCGAACGAAGATCGTCCGTCGCAATCGTATCTGATGGGGCGACAACCAGAAGGGCGTTCGGTGCATTGTCGCCGAGCTCAGAGGCGGTGAGTGTTTCGACCGTATAATTTCTACTCAGAAGCTGTCGAAAGCCCTGCATGGCCTGCTCGGGATCCGGTTCGCCATGCCCCGTCAGGAAAGCGACTCTCGGGGCCGCATCTCTCGTCAAGCGACGCACGGCGCTCGTCAGGTCATACTCGAGCGTGGACAGGTTCTGAACAACCGGAATCGATTCGCGCTCGCCGCCATACTCAATGACCACGCCCATGAACGCATTCTTGATCTGCACATTGTCGCTCTCAATTACCTGGATCTGCACCGGAGGAATCTGGTAGCGCATGGCTTCTTCGCGCAATTCCCCATCGTCACCTGGATCGACGAAGCGGTATTGGAAATTGGCGCCGCCGTAGGCACCGTAATCGTCCAGTTTATCTTTCAAGAACCTTCGGTTTGCACTGTAGGGAGCCGGCAAGTCGGCGGTGAAAAACGCCGTAACCGTTACCGGGTCATCCAGGCCTTCAACAAGGTCAATGGACGCGTCGGAGAGCGAATACACGCCGTCGTCGGTCAGATCGGTTCGAAAAAACAGATTGAGACCAATCAGGTTGATTACAACGAGGATCAGCCCCACAAGTGAAATGAATGATCTGGATGTCCAGTCCCGTTTCATGAGGATACCGTTCGCTTAGATTCTTGCTGAAACAAACCGGCCTATTCAGGCCGGCGTGACATCGAATAGGATGTGAGAAGGCAGGCCAGAATCGTGAGGGATACGTAATAGAGCACATCCCTGCTGTCAATGACACCTCTCAAAAGATTTTTATAATGAAAATCCGTTCCCAGGTACTGTAAAATGCCTGCGATGGACCCGGGTACGAAAGGCGTGATCTTATCCAGAAGGAAGAGCACGAAGATGATGCCGAACCCGAGGATGAAGGAGACGATCTGATTTCGTGTAAGGCTCGAGGCGAATATGCCGACAGCGCTACTTGCGGTACCCAGCAGAAGAAACCCGAGGTATCCCCCCGTTGTAGCGCCGGCGTCCAGATCCCCCATGGCCGCTATCGAAATCGCATATATCAGCGTGAGCGACGCTGAAGCCATAAGGAAAAGCACGACCGCTAGCAGTTTCCCGGCTATGACCTGCCAGTCCCGAACCGGCATCGTTAGAAGCAGCTCGAGGGTACCCGCTCTTCGCTCTTCCGCAAACGTCGACATCGTGATCGCCGGAATAAAGAAGAGGAAGATGAAGGGTATGAGATCGAACATCGATCTCAGTGAGGCGCTGTTTTCGAGAAACAGTGTCGTGCCGAAGAACCAACCCGTAAAGAGCAAAAACACACTCATCACCACGTAGGCAGCCGGGCTGTCGAAATAGGAACGTAATTCCCGTTTGGTAAGTGTCCACGTTTTTCGCATGGATTCAAACTCTATTGATTGTTCGATGAATGAATATTACTTCGTGAACGCAATTCGTGACCATACAACCCTAATCGGTCGTCAGATGGCGGAAAACGTCCTCAAGATTCGCCTGTTCTCTGCTTAGTTCCGTCATCGTCCAGCCCTCGTCGACGGCCAGACGGAAGAGCTCGGGGCGAAGATCATCCTTTCTATCCGTCGTCAGAGTAAAGAGCGTTTCGCCGTCTCCAGCACGTTCCGCATCCGTAATCTGAATCCCGTTCCATCCGGAAAGCACCGATCGTACTGCGTCAGGATCGACCTGTACGCCAAACCGTACGCGCTGGCCCGAAGAAAAACTCGACTGAAGATCCTGGGGCGTACCATCGGCGACCAGCTTGCCTTTGTGGATGATCAGAACACGATCGCAGGACATTTGCACCTCCGGCAAGATGTGCGTTGAAAGGATCACCGTCTTTTCCTTCCCGATATTTCTAATGAGTTCACGGATTTCAACAATCTGGTTCGGATCCAGGCCGGTCGTAGGTTCGTCGAGAAGGAGAATGGGAGGATTGTGAATCATGGCCTGTGCCAGACCAACCCGTTGCCGAAATCCTTTCGAAAGGGCTTCAATTCTTTTCCCAAGAACGCTCTCCAATCCGCACACGTCCGCCATCTCGGCAATCCGGCTCGACTGATGCACCGGGTCCACACCGCGCATGGCTGCCACAAAGGTCAGGTAATCGTAGGTCGTCATTTCCTGGTAGAGCGGGGTGTTCTCCGGGAGATATCCGATTTTATGTCGCACATCCAGACTGTCGGTCTGTACGTCGAGACCGTCCACCTTGACCGATCCTTCCGACGGCGGGAGATAGCAGGTTATGACCTTCATCGTCGTGGTTTTACCGGCGCCGTTCGGACCCAGAAAACCAAGCACCTCCCCCGTCTGCACCTGAAACGAAATGTTGTCTACGGCGCGCTCGGCTCCGTATCGCTTGACTAAACCGTTGACTTCAATCATAACTGTGTAATTTCTTGAGTAGCTCAGTCGTTTTCACTCGGAGTGCGGCCAACAACTTGATGCCCCTATTTTGGCTTGACCGACGATTTTGTTCCGCATCTGGAAAAATTTCACGCGTCGGTCAACGTATTGAGCTACGGAAACAGGTTCCGGATATTCCCGATGAACCGGATTCAAACCACGTCACCGGTTCGCGGAATGATGGGTTTCGAGTGAGTGTCGTGTGGCTTCTTCGACAAAGTGTCACACGGTGAAAAACGAGAGAGGCGGGTCCCGGTACCGACGGGACCCGCCTTCTGCTGTTCGGAAGACCGTCTGCTTAAGGCGTGCAATCCGGTGTGTCTTCCAACGAAATCTTTTTTGTCCCCACCGTGTCCGGGGCGACCGATCAGATTGCTCTTCGAATCTGCGTTATGGAAGGAATGGAATGTCTGTCGCCGTGCATACGCTTCGGCATCACAGGCAGAATCGTTTCGATGAGGCGAAGCTGTGGACCTTTGGTATTCGCTTCCCCGGCCGCCGCCAAGGCTTCAGTAGCCAGGTGCAACCATTCGCGGAGCTTGCTGTCTCGAATGAGTTCCCGGGTGACGGCAGTTCGTTCTTCCTTGGACAGCTCACCCGCCAGATATCCAGCCAGTATATGGTCGTCGATACGCATCAAATATCACTTCGAGCTACGATATAAAAAATGAATGGCTGATCGGCATGTGTCCGAAACAGCACGTCTTTTTTGTATCGACCGTTCAAAAACAGACTTTAGCCGGCATCGAAGTTCTTCCAGCAAGTGAAGGTCGGAGTAGCGGAACATGCCTCACTCTTCGCTCCGGCTCAGGGCCCTAGTTGCTACTCGTTCCCAATACGGAATATCCCTGTTCGAAGACGATATCTACCGGTATGCCCACATCAGCCAGCCGATCAAGATCCCGCTTTAGTTCGGCACCGACGCGCCCGTACTTCGCAACAAATTCTGCGACACCCTCATAGTCTCCGTCGCCCTGAAAGCGAAGAATTTTCTCCGCCAAAGCTTCATTGGCTTCCTGCATCCGCGCGAAATTTGCCGAATACGTACCGGCAGCTTCGTCGCGGGTAAAGGCTTCCATCTCCCGAAAGAAGTTGAATCGAATCATATTGGCGCGTCCGTGTGCACTCGATGCCCCAAAACGAGTCGATCGGAAGATGCCCGCCAGGAACGTCACCATGTTATCACGGACGTCAACGTCCAACTCGCCTTCCTCCTGCAACTTCGTCACCATGTACAGGCCCAGAATGTCCGCTTTTCCTTCTTCGAGTGCGGATGCGTGCTCTTTGAGAGCGGTTCGAACGGTTCCTGAACCGTCCAGCGTATGCTTGATTCCCAATCCGTGGGCGACCTCATGAAACATGGTATTGCTGAAAAAAGCATCAAACGTTACATGACTTCGCTGATCTTCAGCTATGAGGACGTCTGTGATTGGAATCAGAATCTTATCGAATTTTGCCCGCATCGTATTCTTCAGCTGCAACCGTCGTGTACCCTTCTCGAGCTGCACTTCTTCATCGTTGGGCAAATTGATGGCAATCGTTTTTGAACCAGCGTTTGATTCGCCCGCATAATAGATGGCGTCGTATGCATTCAGATCGGAATCCGTACCGGGTGTTTCCTGCCTGTATTCTTCGGGGACAGGTAATCCTTCCTGCAGCATAGGAAGGAGCGCTGCATAACGGGACAATCGCTCACTCCATTCCTGATCCTTTACCAGTACGTAGGCTTCGGCTCCCGACTTGTACCCGAATAGTTGGTCCTCATACGTCTCGATAGGTCCTATGATGATATCCAGCGTATTGTCCTTCATGTCCATCCAGGCCAGATCGCTTGTCTGATACTCACCGGTAAGGAGCGCTTCAGCCCGGAGCGTCAGGTATTTCTTCAGTCCCGGGTTGTCGGCAAATTCGGCAGCTGACAAAAGTTCAAGGGACGCACGTGCCATCTGCTCGCGGAACGCTTCGTGATACGGCACCGCGCGCAGTCCTTAATCGGCATCGCGCACGACGACTGTGTAGAGGGAAGCAAGCTCCGGATCGGCTGCGAGCGCCTTCTCAAATTCTTCCTTACTCATATCCCGCGGATACAGGTTTGCACCGTCCGGCTTCGCGGCTACACCGTCGAGGAACGGGGCTTCATTATCGAGCCGATCCCAGGGTCCGTAGTTGATCCTGGCAAAAGTTCGAAGCGCCGGGTCTTCGATAGATGCCAGAAGCTCATCCCGATTGCCATAGGCCTGAAGCCAGAATATTTCCTCCATGGCTTTGGACGCTTCGATCAGATACGGAATCATGCGACACTCGTTGTCGGAAAGCATCGAAAGATCCGTCGTCAGAGCGAACGACGTATACTTGTCCAGCAGATCCTGACCGTACTCTGAATCCGAAGACAAATTCATTGCGGTGTCCGATTCTGTTTCCATGTCACCCAGGAAGGCCGCACATTCGAAAGTTGATGTGTCCGGGCCTCCAGTTTGGCACGCAGCTAAGCCTACAACGAGGCATGCCGCGATAGCAGTTCTCAGATTCATCATTCTATAGACTATTTATTCAGTGGGAGTCTGTCGACACCTCTAGTCGAGACTTGTCTCAAAAGTCCTGGGAAGCGATTCATCGCTCAAAATGACGAAATCGCCGAGATTCTCGTGCTCTTCCGGATCGAATGCGTTGATATCTTCGACCGGCTCGACGGATATGATTAATGTCGTCGTACCGGGGGCATAGCGATCCAGATGCTCTGGAATTCCTGTGCCTGTCTGAACGTGGAAGCTGCCCACGATGTGCATTACCTGTACGCCCGGATGGCTCTTCCGATATTCGGCGATGGCGTAGGCCATCGTTGCATCCCACAGCGACTGGGTGTCAAGCATATTGCTCGTCGACGGCATGCCGGCGTCCATACCGTGCGTCGGTTGTTCGCCCTCGCCCGGTTCGGCCGGCATCGGGTGTGCCATTTCTTCCGCTTCCGCTTCGTCATCCTCTTTCATCTCGCCGTGCTGCATGCCCTCTTTCATCTCGCCGTGCTGCATGCCCTCCTTCATCTCACCGTGCTGCATGCCCTCCTTCATCTCGCCGTGCTGCATGCCCTCTTTCATCTCGCCGTGCTGCATGCCCTCTT
>CAZGOS010000104.1:5722-9997 GCA_964527795.1 uncultured Rhodothermales bacterium
TTCATCTCGCCGTGCTGCATGCCCTCTTTCATCTCGCCGTGCTGCATGCCCTCTTTCATCTCGCCGTGCTGCATGCCCTCTTTCATCTCGCCGTGCTGCATGCCCTCTTTCATCTCGCCGTGCTGCATGCCCTCCTTCATCTCGCCGTGGTCCATTTTGCCCATCATCCCGCCTTCCTTCATCATTCCGCACGTACACATGCCTCCCGACATCTCTTCCGAGGACGCTTTCTCTTTTTCCTTCTCCGCCATCTCGGCCATTTCTTCCGTGGCTTCAATCATCGCCCGGGCAAACTGCTCAGCGTATTTCTCCGATGCCTCGGAATATGGCAGTGGAGCCAAATAGGAACGCGCCTTATCCGAAAGCTCCAGAAGTGATTCGCGGCCCAAGCGTGAAAGACGGTTGGTATAACGCCGCGGCGCGTTGGCCGCAATGACATCCAATTTGTGATTCTTTGCGAACTCAACCAGTGGACCGTAATCCGTCTCATAGTTGTCCCATGGCTCGCTCGCTTTAAGGAACTGCTCCTCGGTAACAAGATCGGCGAGGTATTCATCTACGATATACTGGACGTCGCGCGCAAACATTTCCATCGAGAGCGCTACGCTTCCCGGTTCTTCACCTTTCGCTTTGTACGCCCGCTGCAGCAACTCGAGTTGTAATTGATGAACAACCGGGTCATTGTGTTCTTCTCCGACGAAAAGCACATCGGCATCGGCCAATGCCGCCTCTATTTCGTCAATCGAAGCGGGGGTGCCGTCTGATCTGTACACCCGGTACTGCAGCGTATCGACGGCTGCAGGCTCCGGTAGTACGGTCGCTGCAAAAAGAGTACTGACAATCAGGAGGAAAGCTGTCATTTTTTTCTAACCTGTTTTATTGTTGTGCAATTCATTCTTCGAAAGCGATTACCTGACGGTTTGGTCATCGTCGCGGATGGCTTCTTCCTTTCCTGCCGGATGACTCTTGACGTCCACGCCGGCCATAGTTTCGAGTCTTCTGATCTCGTGTCTCTTTCGGCTTCGCGTCCGGTACTTCCTGACGATCGTGCAACAGCGCGTGGTAGAGATCATCCAGCATCATCGCGAGTAGAGCGGGTTCTTCCTCCGCCAGTTCCTCTGCCAGAGGCAAGAAACGCCTCAACCGTTCGCGCTCAAGGTTGGTTTTATCGCGAAGTTTTGACTCCAGAACGACCGTCAGACGTTCGGTAACGCGCCGGGTAACGTCGGATTCTTCTGGAACGTCGGATTGTGTCATCGTGATACCGTATCGCTGCCCGATTGCGAGCAAATTTCGATAGTCCTCTATCGTTGTGAGAACAAGAGCCGTCCCGGTTTTCCCCGCCCGTGCAGTTCGTCCGGATCGATGCACATAGTACTCCCTGTCTATGGGAACATCGTACATAATAACGTGACTCAGGTCCGTAATGTCGATTCCTCGAGCGGCAACATCAGTAGCTACCAGAAATATTAACGTGCCGCTGTGGATACGGGACATGACGTCCTCCCTGGCTCCCTGGGAAAGATCTCCCGAAATACTTGCCGCGTTGTATCCATAATTCTGGAGGAACTGTCCCAGATATTCGACCTCACGTTTCGTATTGGCGAAAATGATCGCGCTCTCCGGATTTTCCATCTCGATGAGCCGAACAAGAACCCGGTCCTTTTGCATTGCATCAACGCGGTAATATCGATGCTCGATTTCCTCGACACTCACGTTTCCGATACTGAGTGACAGAAAACCGGGATCGTCGAGAAACTCGCCGGCCAGCGTGCGCACCCTCGGTGGCATCGTAGCGCTGAACATGCAGGATTGTCGTGCGGGCGAAAGAAAGCGACGCAACCGTCTCATATCAGGATAGAACCCCATTGAAAGCATCTCATCGGCTTCATCCAGGATGAGCATGCGAATCTTTCCGAGATCCAGGTTACCCTGTTCAAGATGGTCGAGTATTCGCCCGGGTGTCCCTACTACGATTTGCACACCTCTCCTCAGGGCTTTGAGCTGAGGACCGTATCGAACGCCGCCGTAGATCAGAGCTGCGTCCAGTGAAGATTCTCCACGAATTCGTTCAAACTCCTCAAATATCTGGCGAGCAAGCTCTCTCGTCGGAGTCAGCACGAGCGCCTGCACCGAATGATCATCCGGGCGTAGCAGCTCGAATAGCGGTAGAAGAAAAGCCCCTGTTTTACCCGAACCCGTCCTGGACTGAACGATCAGGTCCTGGCAGTCAAGTAGATATGGAATGGCCATTTCTTGAACGGGCATCAAATCCGTCCATCCGGCCGCCTTGATAGATAAGCGGATGAGATCGGGCAGGTCGTCGACGACTACCGGAGGCAATGGTGGATCCGGTTCCGTGAATGAGCCCTGGGCCCGGGTCGTTCTTCTCTCTTCCTGAGCTCGCGACGTGAGATCGATTACATCCGTAAACGGCTTTTGAGGAGAGTCAGATGACATTTACAATCCCAGAGGGAATAATGGTCAAAGTTGTACATGCAACGAAGGAGCCAGTCCCGGGATTCCTATCAATCACGCCCGCAGACAGTTTACATCACCATTCCGCCATCGACGTGAAGGGTTTGACCAGTAATGTAGGATGCCGCATCGGAGGCTAGAAACAGAACCGCAGAGGCCACATCCGCCGGATAGGCCGGACGGCCCAATGGTACCAACCCGAGCATCGCCTCGCGAGCCGCGTCTGACAGCTTGGCGGTCATATCCGTTTCGACAAATCCAGGCGCTACGGCGTTCACTGTGACGCCGCGTCCGCCCAGCTCCTTTGCAAGACTTTTCGTAAGCCCGAGGATTCCAGCCTTCGATGCGGAGTAGTTCGTCTGCCCTGCGTTGCCCATCACGCCCACGACCGACGACATATTGATGATGGCGCCGGCGCGCTGCTTCATCATTGTGCGGAAAACCGCCTTGCAGAAATTGAAAACGCTTTTGAGATTGATGTCGATCACCGCGTCCCAGTCTTCTTCGGTCATCCGAATCATCATGGTGTCTCTCGTGATGCCGACGTTGTTTACCAGCACATCGATTGAACCCCACTCGGCCACTACCTGATTGACCGTCTCAACGGCGGACTCCATCTTCGAGGCATCGCCCTGAATGGCGAGTGCAGTCACCCCTTCCGAGGCCAGATCGGCGGCCATTTCCTTGACGAGTTCTTCCGAGATATCTGTAAAGGCGACTTTCGCACCCGCTGCAGCGAATGCTTCGACGATCGATCGGCCGATACCACGCCCGCCACCCGTTACCAGTACGCTCTTTCCGCTAAAGTCCAGATTCATATTCTCAAATGGATTGATTTAAGTCCTTGAAGCACTTCCGTACTCCTGAATATCTTCGACGGTACCCACAGTCTCAATGTCAATGTCCCTCCCCAGCGTCCTTTTTGTCAGACCAGCAAGCACTCTCCCGGCGCCCAATTCCACAAACTTTCCGGCTCCATCCGTGTGCATCTGAACAAGAGACTGTGCCCACCGCACGGGAGAAAGCAGCTGGTCCAGCAGTCGTCGTCTGATTTCTTCCGGGTCGACAGACGGGCGGGCGGTTACGTTCAGATATACCGGACAGTCGGGGACACTAATCTCCACATTGGCGACTGCTTCCACAAGGCCGTCCCTCGCATGCGCCATGAGCGGAGAGTGGAAGGCACCGGCAACGGGAAGTAGCTTTGCGCGTCTTGCACCTGTTTCCTTCGCCAGCTCGATCAAGCGCTCAACGGCTTCAACGTCCCCGGATACGACCACCTGCCCGGGTGAATTATAGTTGGCTGGCTGGACGACCGCATCATCGGTCGACGCCTCGTGACACACCTTTTCGACGGCCCCGTCATCCAGGCCGATCACTGCGGCCATCGTACCCGTCCGAAGGTGACCGGCGGCGGCCATCAATTCTCCCCTGAGGCGTACCAAGCGCAGGCCATCCACAAAACTCAGTGCCCCGGCAGCCGCCAGCGCAGAATACTCGCCCAGGCTGTGGCCTGCCACCATGTCCGGCGCTGAACACGTGGATCGCAGCATCTCGACTACCGCCATGCTGTGCATGAATAGTGCCGGTTGGGTAATTTCGGTCGCCTTCAGCGCAGCGGTTTCGGCATCTGGATCTTCGCCAGACCCGAACATGACCTCCGTGATCGGGAATCCGAGTAGTTCATTTCCCTCGTCAAAGAGGTGTCGAACATGAGGAAATGCCTGGTACAGATCTCTCCCCATCCCGACGAACTGGGAGCCCTGTCCCGGAAATATGAATGCCGTTTTATCCACG
>CAZGOS010000105.1:0-9808 GCA_964527795.1 uncultured Rhodothermales bacterium
TGGGGCTTCTCTCCTATGTGCATTTCAATTTACAGCCACAAATTGAGGCGCGAATGGAAAAAATAGATCCTGAGCTGCCGGTTCCGGAAGACCTCGTCGCGGAATTGAAACCCTTTCGTGTTCGAAGAAAGAAATTGGCGACGTTCTGCCTGTTCCTGGTCGTCACCACAATCATTCTAGGCATGCAAGTTTACGGCACGTTTAGCCTGTTGATGAATCTGATCCTGATTGCCTTCGCGGCACTTTTCGCCTGGCGGGCCAACAAGACGTTGATCCGTTTCGGATGGGTGTAGCGGAAGCTCATGATGCTTTATCGTGAAACTATTACGCGAAGGAGAACACGAACCGGGATTTGGGGATGAACGGCCATATGTGGCAGACATCCCTGGAAAATGGTTAAGGGTGGTATTCGTGCGGCCTATTACGCCGCGCAGCAACTCAGTTTTTCGACGTCCTTGCCGAACGAGATGGCCGCAAGCTTGATACCTTCGCTGAGCGTGAGGTACGGGTGAAATGTCGACTTTATCTCGTCGACCGTGATGCCGTGCCTGATGGCGAGTACGACTTCCATGAGAAGTTCCGAACCCTCCGGCGCAAGGATGCGGGCTCCAACGAGGCGGTCTGTTTCTTTGTCCCGGAGCAGTTTTATGAAGCCCCGTGTGTCGCGCGCGGCGATCGCCCGCGGTACGTGTTTAAGATCTAGTCTCGCGACTTCAAATTCGATTCCGGCTTTCCCCGCCTGCCGCTCATTCATTCCGACCCCGGCCACCTGCGGATCCGTGAAAACAACCCATGGCAGAGCCGTGTAGTCGCGCTTTTTATGCATGTCGTGGGGCGCGTTCTCGGCGGCTAGACTGCCTTCGTAAGCGGCGGTGTAGACGAACTGGTGCCGCCCGATCACATCGCCTGCCCCGAAGATATTCGGAACGCTCGTTCTCAGAGTTTCATCGACGGACAGATAGCCGCGCCCGCTTGTCTCAATGCCCAGTGCATCGAGTCCAAGCCCCTCCGTATTGCCCATTCTACCGGTGGCCACAAAAACGTGGCTGCCTTCTATCTGGACACGTTCGTCCGCGACGCTCGCATCAATGAGGATCTTTCCATTTCGATGTGAGACGCGTTCGATCGTGGACCTGGTTTTGATTGTTACTCCTTCTTGCTCCAGATAGTCGGCCAGGGCGGAAGAGAGATCTTCCGTCTCTGACGAGAGAATGTGGGCAGAGCGCTGCAGTATCGTGACTCTTGAACCGAGACGCGCAAACATCTGCGCATTCTCTACGGCGATATATCCGCCGCCGATTATGAGCAAATGGTCCGGGCGCTCGGTGAGCATATAGGCCGTCTCGTTCGTCAGATACGGCACTTCGTCCAGACCCGGGATCGGCGGTAGAAAGGTGCGCGCGCCCGTAGCAATTATAATGCTCTTTGCCTGAAAAGTGCGACGTCCCGCCTGTACGGTATGCGGATCGACGATAGTGGCCCGGCCTTCGACTATTTCTATATTCGGGTCGCCGGCCACCACGTCGACGTACTTGTTCGCTCGAAGCTCGGCTACAAGCGACTGCGTCTGCGCGGTAATCGCGCCGAAGTCCGCGACCCGGCTTTGCGAAACGATGCCGTCGAAGGCGTGGTTTGCACCGCGGTGGTGGGTCTCGGCTGCGCGAATCATGGTCTTGCTCGGAACGCACCCGACGTTGACGCAGGTGCCACCGATCGGAAGACCATCGTTGATGATAACGGCACGCCCGCCAAGCTCACTCGTTTTGATGGCGGCCGAGAAGGCCGCTGACCCACCGCCCACGATCACGAGATCATAGTCCGGGCCATTCGACTCATTCTTATTGCGAGTAGAGAACTCGAGCACAGAACTCATCGTAAGGCACCATTTTTCACTCTTGCCGGATAACCCGCGTTGGATGTAGCAACTTCCATATCCTCGATGGAGACGCGCTTCGGATCAAACCGAACGATGGCCTGGGGCGGCTCAAACGTAACGAGAGCTTCCTCGACACCGTCGAGGTTCGTGAGAGCACGAGAAACGGTAATGTTGCAGGCTACACACGTCATACCCTCGACATCGAGAACGACCTGGTGGAGTACCGAGAACTCTGTCGCAGCATCGATCGCATCGTTGGCCGCCGTACTACGGATAATCCACGGAGAAGCAATCAGGCCAACCGTAACCAGGAAGCCAATGGCAAGAAAGGATCTGCGTGCTCTGTTACTCCCGCCTTTTTCGCATTCACAGTCCGCACGTCGGGAGCGCTGAATTTCCCGGAATGCAACGTATCCGAGAGCCAGGACGGCGATTCCAATGAAGTACGGTCGGAAAGGCTCCATGGCGGTAAACGCTCCAACCAGAGATCCTCCTACGCCGAGTGTTACCAGCGCAAGTGGTATCGTGCAACACGCAGACGCGCCGACACCGGCGCCAAGCGCCCCTATCATGCCCCAGTCCTTCTTTTTGAGTTCTGTCATTAGTCTACATCATCTGATTCTGGGGAAATGGCAACCGTATTGACTACGAGAGAAACTTCCGAGAGGGCCTGTTCTTCGAAGAGAGATACGAGCATCCGTGAAAACGGATTATCCATGTACATCCGGTAAAAGACAGTCTGCGCGTCGCGTCGTGATTCAACCAGCGCCTTCTCTCGAAGTATTTTGAGATGCCGGGATACAGCCGGCTGCGTTATACCGCAAATGTCCGACAGGTCGCAAACGCAGAGTTCATAGGCTCGCCACATCACATACAGGATACGCAGACGGGTTTCGTTGCCTGCCGCTGACATGAAAGCTGACAGGGCGACGAGGTGATCGTTTGAAAAGGCATCCTTGCGCAGCGACTCCAGCTTCTTCGCGTCCACATTGACACGAATACATGTTCGATCGGTTATTTCACGGGCGGGCATATTATAACCTTATTGTTAATAAGGAAAACGGTTATATAACCACAATGTTATAAGGTTCCGTTTCGTCTTGCCCGAAAACGTTACGACGACTCCATAAACTCGAGAATCGGACATTCACGAGTCGACCCGCTACCCGAGCAACAGGAGACAAGCCCGTCAAGCGCGGTTTTCATGCGCTGCAGATCAACGATCCTGAGCTCTATGTCTTTGATTTTCTCGTCGACCCGGCGCTTCACGTCTGCTCTGTTCGAGTCGGGTGCGAGACTGAGCGATAGCAGCTCGAGAATTTCCTTCAACGTAAAACCCAGGTCCTGCGCGCGTTTGATAAACCGAATTCGGCCAATGTATTCATCCGAGTACTGGCGGTATCCCGCGGCCGATCGCTCCGCCTCCGGGATCAATCCTTTCTGCTCGTAGAAGCGAATCGTCTCGGTATGAACCCCCGCCGCTTCAGCAAGCTGCCCCCTTGTCATCATCTGAATCTATCTGCGTAAGTGTATCTGGGATAGTACAAGGTTTGAGCACGCGCATCCTAAAAGGCCAGGCGCACACTCAGGATGAATATATAATCATTTTCGAGCGCTGCTCCATTCAAGTCTTGCACAATCGGGATCTGAACGGCTGTTTCAATCACAAAACGACGCGTGATGAACTGAAGCCCCGGGTCCAGATACCAAATCGCACCGCCGGAGTTGACGTTGTCGATACCGTCAATCTTGTTGCGGCCATGCCAGACCATGTTGGACTCGAGGTTTGCATAAAGAAAATTGGGCAGACCCTCTCCCAGTAGACGAGGCAGAAGGCGAACCTTCGAGGCCACGTCAAGGCGGGCTTCATCCCCGAACCGAAATCGATCCGCGGCGCTGTTAAACTGATAGGAGAGAGAAACGTCAACCTGCCAGGAAAAGGTCTGGCGCGTTAAAACGGCACCTATGAATGAGTCCCAGGATCCCGAACCCAGCTGAAGAGGGCGTGGCAGCCGACCCAAATCGTCAGACGCATCGTTCGATCCGGTAGGCACCTCGAATCCCGCAAAGGGCGCAATTCGAAAAGTAGCGCCGTGATCGTCTCGCTGATAAACAGTATACCGAAGGAATGCCCGGGCATCAGCCAGTCCGGATACAGCTCTCTCAATTCGGCCTGTCGGGCTGCTGATATTATGTGGCGCCTTGCTTTCGAGCTTCTTGTCGAGTATCGGGAGTATGCCGAAGACGGCCAGTTTTCGCGTGATTCCATACACGAGTACGGTGGGAAACATGAGAACGTTCAGCTCACGATTCATGGCCGACTCGTCGCCGCTCGATCGTAATACTTTCGCCTGGATGCGAAAGATGCCCACACCCCGGGCAACGGGCAATGCGGTGTTCGTTGTGATCTGCGCTGTAGCTCGCGCCGTGGGCAGCAGAGTAATTCCCGGAATCAGAACGATGCACAGCGCCAGTCGCATCGGCGTTACACTCATCGGACGCAGTCTCATCTTCGCCGTCCGTTCGCATCCGTCTCTTTAACCGCCGCTTCGCCCTTTTCTGCGTACCTGATTTCAGTCACCGTAAACCCGGCATCCAAAACTGCGTCTCGGATCTGCTTCTCGTCCAATTCGGCACCCTTCTCCAGCTTTATGACGACCAGCCCATCATCCAGATGCACCTTCAGTGCCTCAACCCCATCGAGCTTTTTAAGCTTCTGTTCCAGGCCGTATGCACAGAATGGACAGGCCAGTCCCTTCACCTCGACAGTAATATCGGGATTGTCAATTTTATCCTGTGCCGAAGCAGGGTTCGCAAGGAGCGCAGCCAACGTCAGAACGATGACCAGTTTGCTCGCGAGTTTTGCATGTCTCATGGAATGTTCTCTCATCTGATTGGTTGTGTCGGAAGAACTAAGAAGGTCAGTTGTTGAAGAGGCGCAGAATGGGCACGCTCGCATAGGCGAAAAAGGCACCCACCGTATACATGCCAAGCGAAAACCAGAATACGATTCTGGTGACCCTGCCTGCCACGGCACAGCCGTCCTTTCCCGCCAGACTGCACGCCACACGGCCTTTTGGGCGGAAAATAAGAGTACCGCTCAGAGTAATCATCAGACCGGAAACAAGGAAGATCCAGCCCTTCTTTGCAGCGATTTCCATCAACCACGGAAAATTCGATGTGAAAGAGACCAGGGCCGCACCCCCGGCAATCGCCGTAATGGTCGCCGGGAGCGCACAGCAGAGAAGCGTTCCGGATGAGGTGAACAGGGCCAGGAAATTAACGACACCCCGTTTCACCGTTCGGCCTGGAGTTTTCTGATCATCAATGGGGGCTGTCATAAACTATTGTTCGCAACTTTTCTGTGGCAGGCAGGGTGCTGGAGTACGGCTATAGGGGAATACCAACTCCTGCCTCGCGGAGAGTAGCGCTCGATACGCCTCGCCCTGTGCAGCAGTCGGCGAGCTGCCCATCAATAACAACCGCAGGTATGGATCGAATCGAAAGCGCGGCGGCGCGCCCCGCCACGTCAGGATTATTGATATCCAGGACCTCCACGTCGCAGGATGAGCACACCAGCTCATTCACTGCCCGGATCGCCTCTTCGCAGACCGAACAGCCGGCCGAGAAGATTTCTATATGTCGTTTTTCCGCCATTGCAGTACCTCAGTGCGTTTAGTTTTCTTCACTCGCTCGGTGTTACGCACTGTAGTAACCTACAAGGTTCTCCCCTTCATGATAATTTCAACAATGACCCCTGCGATATGCTGTTCTGACGACCCGAAACGAAAGTTGGCGACAGGAAGGAACCCTCACTCCGTGGTAACATATATCAGCATACAGTGATATAAAAACATCTCTCGCTAACGCTATTGCATACTGACGCTGATCCGATAACAATCATGGCAAAGCTATTTCGTGGCTTTGCCGACCCATCCCGGTTATCCATTTTGACGGTACTGTGTACCGGGTCCCGAAACGTGGGCGAGATCGTCGAATTAACAGGTCTCAGCCAACCAAACGTGAGTAATCATCTTCGATGCCTGTCCGGTTGTGGCCTCGTCGATAATGAGCGCAACGGACGCCACATCTGTTACAGGCTTAGTGATCCGCGCGTGGCCCGCCTGCTCCGCCTGGCAGAAGAGTTGCTCGTGCATGTAGCCGCAGGTGTCTACACGTGCCCGGGCTATGGAGAATTGGAGGATGTACGCGCGCTGTGAAGAGCAACAATCTCGTCGTACCGATTAAGGGGATGGATTGCGGAAGTTGCGCCCGCACCGTGAAACAGGCAATCACCGATGTACCGGGCGTACAATCAGTCGAGGTGCTTCTTTCGGTCGAAAAGGCCGTCGTAACACTGGATACCGGTGCTCCTGCATCGTTTGAAACAGTCCGGAAGGCGGTCGAATCGTTCGGGTATACTGTACTAGATCCTGGGATTGACGCAGTTATGGACGCGGGGAAAGAAGTATCGAGGCGCGTTATATGGCTTTTCGGACTGATCTTCAGTGTGGTAATACTTGTCGTAGTCGCAGGTGAATGGTTCAATTTATTTGAATTCATTCGCGATTCCGTACCTCTTCCTTTCGGGGCGGCGCTGGTATTGCTTCTTGGATACCCAGTCTTTATCAAGGTCGTTAGAGCCACGCTCAAAAAACGTATCGTCGTTCACACGCTTATGGCTGTCGGCGCCCTTGCAGCTCTCGTAGCCGGAGAGTGGGTAACCGCGGTACTCGTCGTATTCTTCATGCGGGTCGGCGACTATGCGGAGCGCTTTACGACCGAGCGTTCCCGAGATTCTCTTCGCTCGTTAACACGGATGACACCTCAAGTCGCGCGAGTGGAACGCAATGGAGAGGTTCAGGAAATTCGTGCTCTTGACGTGCGTATTGGAGAAGTGGTTATTGTGCGACCGGGCGAAAAAATTCCGATTGACGGCGAGGTCATCGGAGGGCAGGCGACGATAAACCAGGCAGCCATTACGGGTGAAAGCATGCCGGTGGAAGTCGGGCCGGGAACGAGCGTATTTGCGGGCACTATCGCCGAGTTGGGTGTACTGCGGATTCGTGTGACGGCGGTCGGCGGCGATACCACATTCGGTCGCGTCATCAAAATGGTCGAGGAGGCGGAAATGCACAGAGGAGACATGCAGCGCCTCGCCGATAAGTTCGCCGGCTATTACCTGCCGGTGGTTGCGTTTATCGCGGTATTGACGTTTGTACTGAGTCAAGATATCATGTCTGTCGTGGCCGTGCTTGTGGTGGCCTGCGCCTGTGCAATTGCGCTGGCTACCCCTGTCGCCATTCTCGCTTCCGTTGGAGCTGCCGCGAAGCGCGGCGTTCTCATTAAAGGGGGTAAGTACATCGAAATACTTGACAGGGTGGACGTCGTGCTTCTCGACAAGACAGGCACACTGACGTTGGGACAGCCCATGATCACGGACGTAGTATGTGTGAATGACCTGTCGGAAGAAGAACTGTTGACACTCGTGGTCTCGGCGGAGCAGCACTCCGAACACCCACTCGCAGAAGCGGTACGAAAAACCGCAACAGGCCGCGGTATTAATCCTGTGCAGATCACTGAATTTGAGGCCGTACCCGGAAAAGGGGTTCGTGCGCGGGTTGGATCGAAACAGGTAGTCGTGGGGAACGCTCTTCTGGCTCGACAATCATCTGAGGCGACAGCAATTGGCGAGCGTCTTCGGTCTGAGGGAAAGACGATCCTGCTGGTGGAAGTGAATGGCGAAACTGCGGGAGTTCTTGCCGCCGCCGACACAGAGCGCGAGGAAGTACCCGAAGCATTGCAGGCATTAGCCAGGCACGGCATCAAGCACATCGAACTTCTTACCGGCGACAATGAACAGGTTGCGTCTATTCTTGCTTCAGGGCTCGGATTATGCTACCAGGCGGACCTCTTGCCCGAAGACAAGATAGAAATAGTCAGGCAATATCAAGCCCGGGGGTTGACGGTAGCCATGATTGGTGACGGCGTCAACGATGCGCCTGCACTTGCCCAGGCTGACGTGGGAATCGCAATGGGGGCGGCGGGATCAGATGTAGCCGTCGACGCGGCGCATGTAGCGCTCATGCGCGACGACTGGCGCCTTGTGCCGGAACTCTTCGGGATTTCGCGTCGAACGATGCAAGTCGTACGGCTCAATCTTGGATTCACAGTCGTTTACAACATTGTGGGGATCTCTCTTGCAGCGTTCGGCATTTTGCCACCGATCCTGGCCGCTGCTGCACAGTCGCTCCCCGATCTCGGTATCCTGGCCAACTCTACCCGACTCATCCGTCAGTAGTAATATTGAGCTATTCTCGTCCATACTCGGCTATATTATTCGCTGGCAGACAGCTATCTGGCCGCGCTCTCCCGTCCGGATACGAATTGCCTCTTCTACGTCGGAAATGAAAATCTTCCCGTCACCCACTACCCCCGTACGAGCACGTTCCATGATAGTGTTCGTTACAATTTCGACGTTGGCCTGGTTGACGACAATTTCCAGTTTGTTATAGTCGAGCGCGCCGGCCGGCACGCCCCCTTCGCCATGACCGTAGCCCTGTACCCTGGTCACAGTTATTCCCAGAATTTCCGGCAGTGCCGTAAGAGCATCGATAACTGAATCGAGCATACTGGGTCGTACAAAGGCTTTGATTTCTTTCATCGTATTGTGCCAATAAATGGTTCTGATAATTTCCGCGTGAATTCCGGAATGTGTATCGACAGTCAGAAGGTATTGCTACAACTCCACTTCCGGCATAGGCTCTGCGAACCACGCGTATAGCGCCGGCAGTACAACCAACGTCAGCAACGTTGATGTGATAAGACCCCCGACGACGACGGCCGCCAGCGGTCGTTGCACATTCGATCCGATATCGTCTGCTAACAGCAGCGGGATGAGTCCAAGGATCGCCACGGAGGCCGTCATAAGTACTGGACGGAGTCGATGCTCGGCACCGACTATCACGGCTTCGCTTAATTCAAGCCCACGTACCCGGAGTTGGTTGATGTAGGAAACCATAACGACTCCATTGAGCACGGCGACGCCAAAGACCGCAATGAAACCGACGGCTGCAGGGACCGATACGTACAGACCCGATACAAATAACGCAATGATGCCTCCGATGACCGCAAACGGAACGTTCATGAAAATGAGCGTCGCATATCGCAGACTACCGTACATCGAAAACAGCATCAGAAATATCAGGGCGAGCGTTACGGGAACGACAACATAGAGGCGCTTCATGGCTCGCTCCTGGTTTTCGAATTGCCCGCCATATTCGACGAAAAAACCAGGCGGGAGCTGCACCTGTTGCCGCACCCTTTCACGAATGTCGTTTACTACGGAGCCCATATCGCGTCCGCGAACGTTGAGTTGGACGAAGGTTCGTCGGCTGGCTTTGTTGCGCAGGATCATCTTCGGCCCTACGAACACCTCAATGTCGGCAACCTGTGAGAGCGGAAGAATTGTGCCGTCTCCCGTTCGGATGGGTAGCTGTCTAATTTGTTCGATCTGAGTTCGCTGGTCCTTCTGGAGACGTACGAAGATGTCGAACCTTCGAATACCTTCGAATACCTGGCCGACAGTTCCTCCACCGATGCCGATTTCCAGTGTATTCAGTATGTCATCGATCGAAATGTTAACGCGTGCCAGTGCCTTCCGGTTTGGGCGAACCAGGATCTGTGGTTTTCCGTCCTGTTGCTGTGCACGTACGTCTACCGCACCGGGGACGCTCTCGACCAATTCCTTTATTTCATTCGCTTTTATGCCCAGAAGATCGAGATCATCGCCATAAATGCTGACTACGACCTGCGCACGGACGCCGCTTAGAAGCTCGTCGGTTCGAAGCTGAATCGGTTGAGATAGATTCACGGAAAGTCCCGGCACCTCGTCCGCCAGTCGATCAGCCATTGCTGACTGCAGGCCCTCAT
>CAZGOS010000106.1:0-9677 GCA_964527795.1 uncultured Rhodothermales bacterium
GTCGCAATCTGGGGTAATGACAAGGAATACTTTTCTGCAATTGGAAACAGCACATTCGATCTCGATTCCATCTTCGGCAAACTCTTCGAGCGAAACGTTACGTTGGTCGGCCTTGGGGCCGATATAAAGTTCTTCACGTTTATCCACTTCGTGGAGAAGCAGTTTGGGGTTCCATATCGATTTGAAACCCGCCTAAGGGGTGCCGTCATTCGTGACGGCAGCTCGAACGAGAAGGAAATTCGATTCTATAAGCAGAAAAGAAATATTATTCAGCAGCACGAATATTTCCGGGACTACCTTCTTAAAACGGGGAAAGTCGATTATGCAGACCTCGGACAAGGGCAAGTGATGGCGATTAAGTCCCGCGTGTTTTTCAAAGAGGGTGTGAGACAGCTGGAAAAAGACATTCACTTTTTTTCCCGGAAGAAATCGTTGAAGAAATTGTCGTTCGAAAAAATTAGAGGTCTAGCTTCTCTTATCCGCTAGTCGTATTTCCATCAGATGATTAAGGCCGATCACGCACGATTCAATTGTGTACTCGTAGGCGACGAATCACTCACCATCCGGTGTGGCCAGTATTTACTGGATGCAGGTCACTATATCGTTCTTGTTGTGACGAAGGCACCTAACGTCGTGGACTGGGCCACCGGTAATGGATTGGCGCTGGTTGATTCTTTTGACGCTGCCTGCGAAACGCTGAAAAATGAGCCATTTGATTATCTCTTCAGCGTCGCAAATCTCAAAATTATCCCGGAAAAGCTCCTGGAGCAGGCCAAAAAGGCCGGAATAAATTTTCACGATGGTCCCCTCCCGACTTATGTCGGTCGAAATGTCACATCCTGGGCGATCATAAACGGTGAAAAATCGCATGCCGTAACGTGGCATTCGATGACAGGTCGGGTCGACAATGGGTTGATTCTAAAACAAGCCGTGTTCGATATAGATGAGGAAGAAACAGCCTTCACGCTGAACACCAAATGTTTTCTCACCGGTTTCGACAGTTTCCGAGAATTGGTGTCCGACATTGAGACGGAATCTCTTGTGAGCACGCCGCTGCAGCCGACTGCTCGCACAGTCTATTTGAGTCGCAAGCGCCCTGCGAATGGTGCCGTGTTGGACTGGGATTCAAACGCAGCGTCATTGAGCGCCCTGTTTAGAGCCTGTATCCTGGGGCCTCGTTCCAGCGATTACGCAAATCTGTTCGCATTGCCAAAATGCGTCATCGGTACTGACTTGCTCATCGTTCGTGATCTGGATGTACTCGAGACTGTCTCAGACGACGATCCCGGGACAATTCTTGGCTTAGAGAACGACCAACTGACAATATCAACGCAAACGAACGATGTCGCCCTTGGTGGGTTGGTCTCTTTGGAGGGTAATTCACAGGACATTTCGTCTTTGCTTTCTGAACATCGCCTCGGAATCGGAAAGAGTCTGCACGGCTACGAATCTTATCGAAGCGACAGAGTATGCGAACTGTATGAAGAGGTAGCGGCGCAGGAGGTATTCTGGGTCGGTAGACTCGCGAATCGTGGATCGCTTCGTCTTCCCTACGAGAAGATTAACCGCCGGGACTCTGACACGAACGACGTAGCTGAGATTATTTCGGCGCTTCCTGAGGATTTTCGTACAGCCGTTCTGAGCGATTTCGGGTGTTTGTCCAGTGTCGAATTGACGATTGCGGTCATATGTCTGTTTTTCTCACGGCTCTCCGGCCAGGTCTGTTTTTCGGTAGATGTTCGCCCACCGTCGCTTGTTCCGTTTCGCACGACCCTTCGTGCGCTTGTGGCATCGAGCGTACCTCTGCAGGTCGAGGCCGAACAAGGAAATTCCGTTGAGTCCGTTCTAAGGAGTATTGCTGAGGAAATTCGCACGGTCAGCGATCGCGCCACGTACTGCCCGGACGTCTACCTCAGGTATCCGCAGCTCCGCGCACAAAACAGAGGTGATGAGGTACCTGCACATTCGGTGCTGATATCGTGGTGTTCCGAAGATGAACTCGACGTAGACGACTCCGTGTTTGCACTGAAAATCTCGATTGATGAGGCTGGTACCCATTGTAGATGGATATTCAATACGGACCGCTATGACAAGCACCAGATTGAAGGAATGTCTGCGATGCTGAACGAGATCTACAAGAATGTACTCTCTGACAGCAATCAGCCGGCTGGGACGCTTGCACTTCTGGACAGTGCCGGTTCCGATAAGCTTCTGATTGAGTGGAACCAGACCGTTTGTGCATTCCCGAAAGATACTTGCATTCATCACCTGTTTGAGAAACAGGTTGTACAGACGCCGGGGAAAACAGCCATTCTTTTTCGGGAGGAGCAGCTATCGTACGAAGACGTCAATGAACGGGCGAACCAGCTCGCGCACTATCTCATCCGAATTGGCGTAGCTCAGGAGACACTCGTTGGTGTCTTAACGGACAGATCGATCGAAATGCTGATCTCTGTTATGGCCGTTCTGAAAGCTGGAGGTGCATACGTGCCGCTGGATCCGGACTTTCCCTCAGAGAGGCTTTCTTTCATGCTGAAAGACGCCGGCATACGTGTCATTCTCACACAACAGGCACATGTATCTCGGATCTCTGCTCAAGATGCAACGATCGTGACTCTGGACGAAGAATGGGATGTAATCGAGAAAGAAAACCCGGCAAATCCTCAGACCGAATGCGGAGCTGACAATCTGGCTTACGTCATCTACACGTCAGGATCCACTGGTTCGCCCCGGGGCGTCATGGTTGAGCACCGAAACGTCGTCAACTTCTTCACCGGAATGGACGCCGTCGTCGATCGAAACGATGCCAGTGTCTGGTTGGCGGTTACCAGTCTTTCTTTTGATATTTCAGTGCTGGAACTGCTCTGGACGCTTTCGTCCGGATTCAAGGTAGTTCTCTACGATCCGAACGACGAATTGACGACCTCAAATTCGCGTTCCAACGGTACTTTTAGTAGCCGCCCAATCGAGTTCAGCCTTTTCTACTTCGCGAGCGACGAAGGCGGAGAAGGAGCTGCTGACAAGTACAAGCTGTTGCTGGAGGGATCACAATTTGCGGACGAAAATGGCTTTGCGGCGGTCTGGACACCAGAACGTCACTTTCATGCTTTCGGTGGACTTTATCCCAATCCCTCGGTATCAAGTGCGGCGATCGCGGCGATTACGGAACGTATTGCAATTCGTGCAGGCAGCTGTGTGTCCCCCTTGCACAGTCCAATCCGGATTGCCGAGGAATGGTCGGTGGTCGATAACCTGTCTAAGGGTCGAGTCGGTATCGCGTTTGCCTCCGGATGGCAGCCAAATGATTTTGTTCTGCTGCCCGATAATTTTTCGGAAAGAAAATCGATCATGTTTCAGCAGATCGAGGAAGTGAAGCAGCTATGGAGAGGAGAGGCGGTTACATATAAGGACGGCAACGGGACGCCGATCGAAGTCAGAACTTTGCCGCGGCCTGTACAAGAGGAACTTCCCGTATGGGTAACAGCCGCCGGGAATCCTGATACCTTTCGAATGGCCGGCGAAAAAGGGTACAATATCCTGACGCATCTGCTGGGCCAGACGCACGAGTCCCTTTCCGACCATATTTCGATTTACCGGACTGCCAGACGTGAAGCCGGGTACGATCCGGATGCCGGCAAGGTCACGCTGATGTTGCACACGTATGTCGGAGACGAAGATGACGCAGTAAGAGAGCTGGTCCGGGACCCAATGAAGGATTACCTGCTCAGCTCCGTCGGCCTCGTTAAGCTTGCAGCAGAAGTACCGCTTTTCAAACAGAATGTCACGGGTCGGGATGTAGCGAATACGATTGATCATTTCAGCGACCAGGACATGGATGAGGTCCTGGATTTTTCTTTCGTACGATACTTTGACACGAGCGGGCTTTTCGGTACCGAAGAGACCTGTCTCCAGACGGTCGATCGATTGAAGCTGATCGGTGTCGATGAGATCGCATGTCTCGTCGACTTCGGGCTTCCAGCAGATACCGTTCTTTCCCAGATGCCGGCTCTAGCGAAACTAATGCAAAGGGCAAATAAGGTGTCCGATTCACAAGAGGAATCGCACTATACGCTCAAGAATCTGATTCAGCGGCATCAGGTTACCCATCTCCAGTGCACACCTTCCATGGCGACCATGCTCGTAGCCGATCCCGCGACATTTGAGAGCATTCAACCACTGGAGCATCTGATGATCGGAGGAGAGGCTTTCCCACCGTCTCTGGCGTCTACGCTTCGTTCGAATCTCTCCGGAAGCATCACGAATATGTACGGGCCGACTGAAACCACGATTTGGTCGACCACGCATCCGGTGCGGGATGTAGGTCGTTCCGTGCCAATCGGTCGCCCGGTTGCCAATACGATGTTGTATGTGCTCGACGAATATCTTCAACCTGTACCCGCTGGACTTCCGGGAGAATTGTACATAGGCGGCGAGGGTGTCGCCCGAGGCTATCTCGGATCGCCGGACGTGACCCAAGAAAGATTCCTGCGCGACAAGTTCAGTACCGAAGCCGAAGCCAGAATGTATAAGACCGGTGATCTTGTTCGTTATCAAGACAACGGCGATCTGGAATTTCTAGGTCGCCTCGATCATCAGGTAAAAATTCGCGGATACAGAATCGAGTTAGGAGAGATCGAATACGCGCTTGCACGTCATCCGGGAATTCGTGAAGCGGTTGTAGTCGTACGAGAAGACGTTCCCGGAGACGGGAGACTGTATGGATATGTCATCAATGATGATGCCTCCCAACCATCCGACGAGGAACTTCGCAACCATCTCGGAAAGAGCTTGCCGGATTACATGATTCCTTCTCGCTTTGTGCGAATGCATAGTTTTCCTCAAACTCCGAATCGGAAGGTCGACAGAAAGGCTCTCCCACGAGACTCGTTTGTGCAGAACCCTCTTGCAGCCGGGAAAGCCCCGAATGGTGCCACCGAGAAAATGTTGGCTGAGATCTGGATGAAAGTATTGGATTCGCCGACCGTCGGAACGGATGATAATTTCTTCTCACTCGGTGGTAACTCTATCCTAGCGATGACGCTGGTATCCGAAATACGACAGACCTTTGACGTAGATTTGCCGCTGGTAAGCCTGTTTCAAGCCCCGACGATCGCCGGTCTTGCTGAAATAATACATCAGCACCAGATCGAAGGGGCATCGGAGGAGCATTTACGAGAAGCGTTGGCTGACATCGAAGATCTCTCGGAAGACGGTATCCGAAATCTGCTTAAGGGATAATATTCCGATAATGGTTGTAGTAATTTCACCTACATGAGAACGCGGGTTTTTATGGCACAATCTGGCCGAATCTTTGCGTTATGGTCAGTATAGCGTGCCAGTCAGGTTCTCTGACAGGCGCACGTGGAACCATTTTTGTCTCTAATTCTATGGCTGCTCCAAATCTGAACTCCGTTGCCCGAACACTAAAGGAAATTCCTTTTCCGAAGAAATTTGCTGTCGAAATCTGCTCCGAGTGCAATCTTTCGTGTTCAATGTGTTACCAGCCGGCAATGAAAAGGGTGAAGGGGATAATGCCATTCGAACTCTGGAAAAAGTGCGCAGATGAAATTGCCTCAACGTCCCCGAACACCGAGTGCTGGTTTTCATTTTGTGGCGAACCGCTTCTTGAAGCTGAACTATTGTGCGACTTTCTCACTTACGGCAAGTCGGCCGGACTGCGATCGTTAAACGTGAATACGAACGGAATGCTTCTCACGCCGGAAGTGGCTGATCCGTTGCTTGACTCCGGGGTGGATCTTGTCGTAATCGGCATCGACGGATTTACGAGTGAAACCTACGAACGCTATCGCGTCGGCGGCGTGCGTGATGATGTGTATCGCAATGTCGAACAACTGCTGACACTGCGCGACACCAAGGGTTCTGATATCGAAATTCAGGTCCAGTTTATAGAAATGGACGAGAATCGGAATGAAATGAAGGAGTTTACATCCTATTGGCTGGAAAAAGGAGCAGTCGTGAAAATCAGGCACCCGTTGAGCTGGGGCGGGACGTTTGAAACGGCGTTGGATATTCCAAACGAAGACCGAATTCCGTGTCCATGGGCGCTAACGATGATGCACGTGTTTTGGAACGGATATGTCCCTCGGTGCCCAGGTGACTATGAAGGCGAGGAAGGAGTCGGAAACGTATATGAGGACTCACTTCAGGTTCTGTGGGATCGGATGTCCAAATATCGTTCTCTTCATCTCGAACACCGTTTCGATGAGCTCCCTGAGCGCTGTCATACGTGCCAGGATTGGATGACGGGAGCTGCATCCCGCATACACCCGGAATCGATAGTGGAATCAGCATGACGGGACATTTTACGCTAAAGGGACGTATTATTCGTTTACACGATTCAAGTTTTTTTAGCGTAACGCATGAGTACTCTTTATCTCTGTGGAGCCGGCAATTCAGAAGGCGTTCGTCTAGCCCAGCGTATCAACGAAGTGCAAAATCGATGGGATCGGTTGATCATTCTGGATGACGATCGTCAAAAGCATGGTAGCTCCATTCTGGGCGTTACCATCGAAGATTCATTCGCAGCTCTGGGGAAGGCGAATCAAGAAGAATCCGAGGTGCAAGACCTCGTGGCAAGAACGTCGGCGCGTCGATGGGCGGCTCATCAGAAAATCGGGAAGCATGGTCTTCGTTTTGCTTCAATGATCAGTCCGGACGTTGATCTTGCCGGCGTTGAATACGATTCGGATATCATCGTATACAAGAGTGCTGTTCTCGGCCCGGAGGTGACGATCGGGCCATCGTCGGTCGTATTTATGGGAGCGGTAGTCGGTCACGAGTCGATCGTTGGAAAGGGGTGCATTATCGCGACGAATGCCGTGCTTAACGCGCGTGTAGTTCTCGAGGAAGGCGTTTATGTCGGAACCAATGCCACGATTCTTCCGGAGGTGACGGTCGGCGCCTGGGCAACCATCGGAGCCGGATCGGTTGTGGTGCAGGACGTTCAACCGGGTGAGACGGTCTTCGGAGTGCCGGCTCTGGTAATCAAGCCGTCCGAGCACCGCGCGGAATCGGCCCCGTCTCTACGGGTAGCTACCAGTCCGGTAGAAGAGACGCTTCAGGACCTATGGCGGACCGCCCTGGGACTGGATACCGTCGACCGAGACGACAACTTTTTTGAACTTGGAGGCAATTCTCTGGCGGCTATTCGTCTGGTCTCCGAGATCCGTGATGCTTTCGGCGTTGAGCTTCCATTAATCACTCTATTCAAGGAGCCGACGATTGCGCACGTCGCCGAGCGTATTCAGCAGCAGCGTATTCGTTCGGCTTCGTCTGAAGACATTCAGGATGTCATGAGAGATTTGGAAAACTTATCGGACGAGGAGGTTCGGAACCTACTCAATCAATAGTTGGGATCAGTATTCGATGCCGAACACCAAAAAGAATTCAGAATTGGATTCGAAAGCTATTCGACCACAGGATCTGTCGCCCGAGCGGCGCGCACTTCTTGCTCAGCTTCTCCAGAATAAAGCTGGATCCGAAACTTCAACGGTGGATGCCGGACCGCCGGCGTCTTTTACGCTGAAGCCGAATCCGGCGGACAGATTTGTTCCATTTCCGCTGACCGATATCCAGCAGGCGTATTGGATAGGCAGAAGCGGCGAGATTGATATGGGACTTGTCGCGAGTCACGCATATATCGAGGTCGAAAACGAACTGGATATTGAGCGGCTCGAACGTGCATGGAACCAGTTGATCGAACGCCACGATATGTTACGTGCGGTCTTTCTGCCGAGCGGACATCAGAAAGTACTCGAGGAAGTTCCACGATACGTTGTTCGAATTGAGGATTTACGCGATTTACCACAGGATCGGATTGGCGGCCGCCTGGAAGAGATAAGGCATGAATTGTCGCACCACGTTCTTCCGAGCGAAACATGGCCTCTATTTGATCTGCGGGCCACAAGGCTTGATGAAAATCGGTTTCGCCTCCATGTCAGCCTGGATGCACTGATATTTGATGGCTGGAGTTTATCGCTTCTTTTCCGAGAGTGGGCGGCGTTATACGAGAATCCCGATGCCGCGCTTCCACCGATCAGCATATCCTTTCGGGACTACGTACTGGCAGAGGCTGAGCTTGAACAAAGCCACGAATACGCCCGGGCGAGAGACTACTGGACCAAACGTGTTCAAACGCTTCCTCCCGGGCCCGAACTTCCATTGGCCAAGAATCCTTCAGCCCTGGAGGAAGGGCGATTCACTCGCCGAGAGAGGACCATAGAGGAAACAAAGTGGACAAAGCTCAAAACCAGAGCAACCGAAATCGGCGTCACCTCAACCGGACTGCTTATTGCTGCCTACGCCGAAGTGCTGTCTCTGTGGAGTTCGAGTAGAAACTTCAGTCTCAACATACCCAGTTTCAATCGCCTTCCATTTCACGAAGAAGTCGACAGGTTGATCGGCGAAATTGCCTCGTTCAGCGTGCTCGAGATCGATAATACCGGCGCACATTCCTTCATCGATCGTGCAAAGAATATCCAGCAGCAGCTATGGGATGACCTGGACCACCGGCTTTTTTCGGGTATTCGCGTGCTTCGCGAGTGGGCCCAGTTCCATGCGCAGATATCCGGGTCCATTGCACCAGTCGTGTTCACGGTTTCCGCGCGGGACAAGGAAGGGAGGGATGCCTATCCAACGGTCGCAGCTTCACTTCTCGGGGATGTGGTTTTCTCGATCAACCAGACGTCTCAGGTCTGGATTGATAATCACATTTTCGAGCACAACGGAGAACTCGTCTGCCACTGGGACAGCGTCGACGAGCTTTTTCCGGAAGGTCTGTCGGGAACCATCCTCAATACGTTCATGCGGCTTCTCGACCTGCTGGCCGGCAGCGATGAACTATGGGAGCTACCGTGGGACGGCGTTGTCTCTGAACTTGTGAAGCACGATGAGATTCGCTTAGCCGTTCTAAAGGGCCGGGAGGCGACGATTCCCGAATACCTGCTCCATGACCTTATCGCCCGGAAGGCCGCTGAGCAGCCGGATAAACCAGCACTCATTACGACGGATCGAACCTTTACGTACGGCGAACTATTCGATCTTTCAAATCAGTGGGGACGACTTCTTCGTTCGCTCGGTGCAAAGCCGAACAAGCTGGTTGCCATTGTGATGGAAAAAGGCTGGGAACAGGTCGTCGCGGCTATTGGGATTCTCAACTCGGGAGCGGCCTACATCCCGATCGACGTTGAAATGCCTGAGAGCCGGCGAAACTACATGTTAGAAAACGGTGAAGTGGATATAATCCTGACACAGTCCCGCCTGGATGAGATGCTGGAGTGGCCCGAAGGAGCGACAAGACTCTCTGTGGATACACACAACGTTGACGAGTTTGATACGCAGCCTTTGGATCCTATGCAGGGTGCAGACGACCTGGCTTTCGTACTGTACACATCAGGTTCCACCGGAATGCCGAAGGGCGCCATGATCGCTCACCGGGGGCTGGTCAACGCCGTGATTGAGACCAATAAGGCGTTTGCTGTCGGAGCCGACGATCGGGTAGTCGGAGTTACGGCCCTTCATCATGATATGTCTGTCTTTGACATCTTTGGCGTATTGGGTGCAGGCGGAACGCTGATCTTACCGGATGCGAACGGCCGGAGAGATCCGGCACATTGGGCGGAGTTGATCGCGGAGAACGGCGTGACGCTCTGGAATTC
>CAZGOS010000107.1:0-9630 GCA_964527795.1 uncultured Rhodothermales bacterium
CTAGAGGATCGACCTGAACGTCGGTGGTAAAGCGTCAGAATCGTCAGACCGCGCCGTCGACGGCGGTTCCACTTCAGAATCACCCGCTTCAGAACCGCAATAGGTCTCGTACGCCTTGACCAGGTCCATGGCGATTGTGCTCGCCGAACGGCCTTCAATGTGTCTCCGCTCGAGAACGAAAACGGGTTCTCCGTCGCGCATGAGCACAATAAATGGTGACGAGGGTGGAATTCCAGGGAGATATTCGCGTGAACGAGCCGTTGCGTCCAGATCCTGGCCGGCGAATACCGTTATGAACTCATCAGGCTGTAATTCGGCCTGACGAGACAGTATCACAGCAGGCCTGGCATTGGCCGCAGCACAACCACATACCGAATTGATAATCAAAAGCTGGGTTTTCCCGACGGCATCTGACAGCGCCTCATCGACGGCCCGCGCGTCACGAAGTTCGACAACACCCACGCGGGTTAACTCCTCGCGCATAGGTTTTACCAGTGGTTCAGGATAGGGCATGTCGAATTAATCGTATATATAGGAGGTTAATACTGTCGGGATCTCGCTGCAGAATCCGTTCTGGGTAAAGCGTCCTGGTCTGAGATTCAAGAGCATTTCGAACGAGTGTTCGATTTGTTTGATCCACCTGGTCGGTCTTCAGGACACACCTGAATAACGTCTTCTCAGACTCTTAACCAGTCAGTACATCGACCGATTTATACAAGGTGTGCGAGCTGTAGTACAAAATGGTCTGGCGTCGTTCCAACTCGACTGTAAACGGCTGTGAGGATAAAGACGGAATATTTCACACTTCTGCTGTTCCTTGTCCTGTCGGGATGCGGAACGGCCGGACGAATGGCCAGCGGGTGGGGTCGCGATTACGAGCCGGAAAACCTCACCGAAAGACCCATCACGCGCGATCGAATGAAGAATTCTAAAACGAATCCGGCAGCAGAGAATAGAGATCGAGATGAAACGGATTTTCCTGGTGATCGCGCACAGTCGAGTGATGAACGCCTACTCGAGTCCATTCTGCGCGAGGAGTTGGATGGCTGGGAAGGGGTACCCTATGTCTTGGGCGGCGTGTCAATGCGCGGCGTCGATTGCTCCGGGCTCGTACAACGCGTCTTTGCGGACGCGCTTGATGTTCGCACACCGAGGACAACAAAAGAGCTTTTATTGTTTGGAGAACGGGTGAATCGTTCTTCGCTTCGCTCCGGCGATCTCGTGTTTTTCGAACCGGGCACCAATTACCGACATGTCGGCATTTACCTGACCGACGGCGAATTTGCGCACGCTTCGACCAGCAGCGGTGTCATGATCTCTGCGCTATCTGAGCCTTATTGGGCACGATCCTACACCACGTCGCGCCGCATCCTCGGTACTTCGAACATACTTTCTGAGGCCGTCTCCTATGGAATACGCGTGTCTCGCATCAGTGCCGGTCTTCAGCGAAAAGACCCCTGAGGAGGGATAACTCAGCTTCCCAAGCACCTGCGACGCCACTGACAGGACGGGATCATAACAAATAAAGTCATCGTAATAAGAGCCAGACTGACTTTCCCGGGCCACGGACCCCTTTCGCTACTGTCGAAGGACGGTGGCGTTTGTTTTTAATCCGCGTCTCCAGTCAACCTGATTCGACGATCAGATACTATCCGAAGTGAAATGAGCACTGAAAAACCCGTATACCTTACGAGCGATAGCATCCAGAAAATGAAGGAAGATCTCAAATTCCTTCGAACGAAAGAGCGAGCGAGAATTGCGACGGCTATCGCCGAGGCCCGCGAAAAGGGCGACTTGTCTGAGAATGCGGAATACGATGCTGCAAAAGAGGCCCAGGGACATCTTGAAGCTCGTATCGCAAAGCTTGAAAAAACAATCGCAAATGCCCGTCTCGTCGACGAAAGTCTGATTGATGCGAGCAAGGCCTATATTTTTTCTAAGGTGAGAATTAAAAATACACAGAATGGAGCTGAACAAACGTACAAACTCGTATCTGCGGAAGAAGCCGATCTTGCTTCGGGTCGCATTTCCGTGACGAGTCCAATAGGCAAAGGATTGCTCGGAAAAGCTGTCGGAGAGAAAGTCAAAATAACGGTACCGGCCGGCATAGTGACCTTTGAGATACTTGAGATATCACGTTAATAAAGAGACTTAACTCTTTATGCCACTTTAATATAGATGTTTATCAGATGATCGACCTGCGAAGCGATACGGTCACTCGACCCTCAGCGGGCATGAAGCAGGCAATGATCGAAGCAGCCCTCGGTGACGACGTTTTTGGAGAGGATCCAACGGTTCTTGAACTGCAGGATGAAATTGCTGCTCTGCTTGGAAAAGAAGCTGGACTCTTCGTTCCCTCGGGTGTGATGAGCAATCAGCTCGCGCTCCGGGTTCATACGAATCCCGGTGACGAAGTTGTTCTCGAAGCCGGATGTCATATCGCCAATCACGAAACCGGTGCCGCGGGAGCCCTGTCGGGCGTGCAGCTGCTCGCGATAAAAGGAGAAAATGGCATCCTGGAACCCGTCGAGGTAGAACGCGCCATTCGTTCTGGTTACTACTGGGAGCCAAATCCCAGCCTCATTTGCATCGAGAATACGCACAATCAAGCAGGCGGGGTCGTATATCCACTCGACGTCATTCTCGACATCGGGCAGATAGCCAGAAACAGAGATTTCTCCTACCATCTTGACGGGGCTCGGCTCTGGAATGCGTGCGCCGCAAGTGGAATTTCGGAGGCCGAATATGCAGCACCCTTTGATTCTATAAGTGTCTGCCTGTCGAAAGGCCTGGGCGCTCCGATTGGATCCGTACTTGTCGGGTCAAAAACTTTTATCGAGAGGGCCCATCGTTTCCGTAAAATGTATGGCGGCGGTATGCGGCAGGTAGGAATTATTGCTGCGGCCGGTCTTTTTGCGTTGAGAAATCAGAAAAAGGATCTTGATAACGATCATCGTAACGCTCGCCGGTTGGCAGATGGCCTGGCGGCCATCGAATCGTTTTCGCTCGATCCGGCCTCTGTCGAAACGAATATTGTGATGTTCGACGTTCGTGGCGGATACGATGCCCTTGGTGTACTCAAGGTGATGAAAACAAACGGAGTTCTGATGGTTCCGTTCGGGCCTAAGACGATCCGCGCTACAACCCACCGCGATGTCGATGAGGCTTCTATTGACGAGGCGATACAAATCCTGTCCGGCCTTTTGTAACCCGGGCCATGCGGCCTACAATTCCGTCTGCGTCACGAAGGATTCCGCGGCATAAAACTCAGGCAGTCCAAGCGCATTCATGGCCGATGCGGTCTCGCAATTCCGATCGCGTGCCCGTTCCCAGAATTCTCGGCTGTCGTACGCCCCGGGAAACATGGCGCGGTCTTTCTGGCTCTCGTGTTTGAAAATAGCCTCGATTTTCCGATCAAGGTCTGCCTTCGACAGTGGAATAAATACGTCCGTCTTGTGGATTTCCCACTCCTGCCAGGCGCCCCGATACAGCCATACGATGGGACGTTCGTCCTCGGCTGTAAGACAGCTGTTGTATTCTTGTAAAGCGGTTTCGATTGCCGAGTAACACATACGGTGAGTGCCGTGTGGATCGGATAGATCTCCGGCAACAAAAATGTGTTGGGGTTGAATCTCGTCGAGCAAGCTTCGAACGAGCGCAATGTCCGCATCACTGATCGGATCCTTGGTCACCCGACCCGTCTTGTAGAACGGCATGTCAAGAAATCGCACATTATCCCTGCCGAGTCCCATGACCTCAATAGCTGAGATTGCCTCTGCGTATCGGATGTATGCTTTGATGCACTGAATCTGTTCCGTGTCGACTTCGGCGGGATGTTTCTTTTCCAGAAATTTCTTGATATCGGATACGCTCTCTCCAATCGCCACGGTGGCATCGTTCTCAAGACCGACTACGGATCCCGTCAATTCCATGAACCGGAG
Organism: uncultured Rhodothermales bacterium; assembly: GCA_964527795.1. Taxonomy (GTDB): domain Bacteria; phylum Bacteroidota; class Rhodothermia; order Rhodothermales; family UBA10348; genus SMXL01. The sequence continues at coordinate 3,942 of CAZGOS010000107.1, forward strand.
ATACCGTCTCACATCAGCGTCGAAGACGGCCACCGAGCCATTTGTCATGTAGGCGATCGTCGTCTCGTTCTTGTTGGCCACAAGGCGGCGCAGCATGCCTCCCATCGAAATTACGTCGTCGTCTGGATGGGGACTGAAAACGATGATTCGATTCTCCGACATGATGCCGTCCTGGTACACGATGCGCCGTCTGAGTTCTTCGAAAATCGTACGGCATAGATCGTCGATATTCGGATAGGCGTAGGTGAGACTGTGGAGATGGTGCCTGTGAAAGTCACCTTGTTCCAAACGCATAATGGCCTTGCCGACTGTTTCTGACAACCAGATAACAGCCCGCATGGCCAGATCATCCGACCAGTCAACCTCGCGAACTACCCAGGGTGTCTTGATCCGGGTGAGCTCTCCGGACGAAGCGGCATCGACGTAGATGGCTGCGTTTCGATGCAGTTGTAGATAGGTGGCCGTAACCTCGACGTTCGGTTTTTCCTCGACAGCTCGGTGAATAATGGGAGCCTTGTGCTCGCCGGTCGCCATCAGAATGACTTCCTTTGCCTCGAGGATCGTACCTACCCCCATCGTGATGGCCTCACGGGGCACATTTTCCTCACCGAAAAAGTCGCTGGCTGCGTCCTTCCTCGTTATTTCGTCCAGAATAATGGCTCGGGTTCGTGTCTCGGGCCCCGAACCAGGCTCGTTGAATCCAATATGACCACTTCGGCCGATGCCGAGCAGAACCAGGTCAATGCCACCTGCTTTCTTGATCGCCTGTTCGTACGAAAGGCAGAACGGCGCGAGTTCTTCAGGCGTGAGATCGCCAGGTGGAATGTGAATCTGTTCGGGCGGAATATTGACGTGATCGAAGAAGTTTTCCGCCATGAAACGACGGTAACTCTGAAGACTGTCCGGATCGATTGGATAATACTCGTCCAGATTGAAGGTCATGACGCCTGACAGATCGAGTCCCTCCTCACGGTGCATCCTTACCAGGTGCTGATACACGCCAATGGGCGTGGACCCTGTCGGTAGACCAAGCACGACTTTCTTGCCGACAGCACGTCCGTGATCAGCAAGGTTCGCAATTCGACGTGCCACCTGATGCGACAGCAAACCAGGATCATCGAAGATGAGCACGGGGATGCGTTCGCGCTGGGTTCCCTCCAATATTTCGCTTTCCGAATTTCCGGAAATCGAATGGGGCGGGACCGTTTTCGTAGTCATGGGATTGATTCGAAGTCTGAGGGTCAGCGGGAGCGTTCAAAATAGGCACGCGTTTACTATTGACACACCTCAGCGGTGACATTCGCATAGATTTTCAATAATCCATTGTAGGCGAACCGGTCTGCCCGTTTGTGCGCAGAAACCCGCATCCCCGACCCAAAACCCTCCAGATGATGTCAGTGAATCCCCTACAATACCATGATCTTTTCTCGCACGCGGGGTCACGGGTTGGGCCTTCACGCGAGAACAGGCCGATAGGATTTCTTTAAATTCCCAGAATCTGGAGAATACACGAAAAAGAGGCACCTTATGTCCGGAACTCTCGTGACGATGGATGGCAACGAAGCCGCCACCTCGATCGCCTACAGAACCAGCGAAGTAATCGCCATCTATCCAATCACGCCCGCCTCCCCCATGGGAGAACTATCGGACGAATGGAGCGCTCACAACGACAAGAACATCTGGGGTACAACCCCACGTGTTATCGAAATGCAGGCCGAAGGCGGTGCTGCAGGAGCGGTGCACGGTGCGTTGCAATCTGGAGCCCTTACGACCACGTTTACAGCCAGTCAGGGTCTGCTCCTGATGATCCCGAACATGTATCGCATTGCCGGGGAACTGACGAGCGGCGTGATTCATATCGCCGCCAGAAGTCTGGCCGCGCAGGCGCTTTCCATCTTCTGCGATCACAGCGACGTGATGTCCGTTCGAGGCACCGGTTGGGGAATGCTGTTTGCCAACTCGGTACAGGAAACAGTGGACATGGCACTCGTTGCTCATGCGGCAACGCTGGAAGCTCGTATTCCCATTCTCCACATTTTCGATGGTTTTCGCACATCTCACGAACTACAGAAGATTGAACTCATCTCCGATGATCAGATCAGAGATATGATCGACGAGAAGTACGTTCGAGAGCATCGGGCCAGGGCACTCTCTCCTGATAACCCATTTATTCGAGGCACGGCGCACAATCCGGATGTGTACTTCCAGGCTCGAGAGTCGTCCAATCCGTACTACGACGCTATGCCTGCGATCGTGCAGGGTCGCATGGATCGCCTCTTTGAGCTGACAGGGAGGCGCTACAACTTGTTCGATTACGTCGGCTCCCCCGATGTGGAGCGCTTGATCATACTCATGGGCTCCGGTGCAGAGGCAGCGGAAGAGGCAGTTTCGCGTCTGGTTGATGACGGAGAGCGTGTCGGTATTCTAAAAATTCGGCTGTTCCGACCTTTCTCGCTCACGCATTTCATCCAGGCACTGCCCGAATCAGTTCAGTCCATTGCCGTTCTCGACCGGACTAAAGAACCGGGATCGATTGGCGAACCGCTTTATCAGGACGTTCTGACGGCAGTCGCGGAATCGATGGGATCGGCCGATGCTCGATTTGCCACCATGCCGCGAATCATCGGTGGTCGGTATGGGCTCTCGTCGAAGGAGTTCACCCCGGCAATGGTGAATCGAATCTTTGAAGAACTCACCGTCGTTCATCCGAAAAACCATTTTACGATCGGCATTCAGGACGACGTTACGGGCACGAGCCTGGACTACGATACCAGGTACTCCGAGGAGTCATCTGATGTGACGCGCGCCGTCTTCTGGGGACTTGGCTCCGACGGAACGGTCGGCGCGAACAAGAACTCCATCAAGATCATCGGCGAAAGCACGGATTTCTACGCGCAGGGCTATTTCGTTTACGACTCAAAAAAGGCAGGTGCGCGCACCATCTCGCATCTTCGCTTCGGTCCAAAACCGATTCATTCGACCTATCTCATCCGACAGGCAGATTTCGTTGCGGTACATCAGTTCGGATTTCTCGATCGATATGACACGCTCGATCTCGCGCAGCCTGGGGCTGTATTCCTGTTGAACAGCCCGTACGGCGCGAACGAAGTCTGGGACAAGCTCCCGAGAATGGTGCAGGATCAGATCATAGAGAAAAAACTCTCGCTACACGTTGTAGACGCGTATCGAATTGCCAGGAAGCATGAACTTGGAACACGCATCAACACGATTATGCAGGTTGCGTTCTTCGCTCTTTCGAAGATCCTTCCTGAAGAAGAAGCCTTCGACCGCATAAAGTCGTACATCCAGAAGACGTATGGCAAACGAGGTGAGGCCGTTGTCAGAAAAAACAACGCGGCCGTCGACGACACGCTGGCCGGTCTGCACGAAGTTTCTATTCCCCAAACAGCGGAAGGAAGCATTTCCCAGAGGCCACCTGTTCCTGCAGAGGCGCCTGATTTCGTGCAGGCAATAACGGCTACGATTATCGCAGGACGAGGCGACGATTTACCGGTGAGTGCTCTTCCCGTCGACGGAACATATCCGAGCGGTACGACCCAGTGGGAGAAGAGAAATATCGCACTCGAGATACCTGAATGGGATGAAGACGTCTGTATTCAGTGTGGCAAGTGCGTGATCGTCTGCCCGCACGCCGTCATCCGGGCTAATATTGTCGGGGAGGCCGAACTGGCAGACGCGCCGGAGAGTTTCAAAACGGCACCCGCGAGCTGGCGCGAATTTCCCGACCTGCAGTACACGCTTCAGGTATCGCCTGAAGACTGTACCGGGTGCAAACTGTGTGTCGAAGTTTGCCCGGCCAAGAACAAGGCACGCGTCGGGTTCAAGGCGCTCAACATGGTTGATCAGCGACCGATACTGCAGCGCGAAATCAAGAATTGGGAATTCTTCAAACAACTGCCGTCGATCGGGACCGGCTACGCTGGTGGAGACGGTGCCGGTACCGATCTCACGTTCACAAAAATTAAAAACGTACAGCTGCTCGAACCACTGTTCGAGTTCTCGAGTGCCTGCGCAGGCTGTGGAGAAACACCGTACTTGAGTCTTCTGACCCAGCTGTTTGGCGATCGTCTCATCGTCGCCAATGCCACGGGTTGCTCCAGCATCTACGGCGGAAACCTTCCTACCACACCCTGGAGTAAGAACAAGGATGGTCGAGGTCCTGCCTGGAGCAATTCCCTCTTCGAGGATAATGCTGAATTCGGCCTCGGAATGCGACTGGCGCTGGATAAGCAGATTGAGTATGCCCGCGAACTCATGCTGCGCATGAGGAGCGTGATCGGTGAAGAGCTGACAGACGATATCCTGAACGCCCGGCAAAGGGATGATCATGCCATCGACGAACAACGATCCCGCATTCAGACGCTGAAAAATAAACTGGCTGAGTTTGACTCACCGGAAGTTCTCGACCTGTTGAGCCTGGCCGACACGCTCGTGCGCAAGAGCGTCTGGATTGTCGGCGGAGACGGATGGGCATACGACATTGGTTATGGCGGGCTCGATCACGTACTTGCCAGTGACCGAAACGTGAAAGTTATCGTGCTGGATACCGAGGTCTACTCCAACACCGGAGGACAGGCTTCGAAAGCAACGGGGCTTGGGGCGGTGGCGAAATTTGCAGCGGGCGGCAAACCAACGCCGAAAAAAGATCTGGGAATGCTTGCGATGAGCTACGGGTATGTATATGTCGCCCAGATTGCGCTCGGAGCAAACGATAATCATACCATCAAGGCCATGCTGGAGGCCGAGTCCTTCGACGGTCCATCCATCATCATTGCGTACAGCCACTGCATTGCACATGGTATTGACATGTCGAAGGGCCTTGAACAACAGAACAAAGCGACGGCTTCAGGCTACTGGCCTCTGTTCCGTTTCGATCCTCGTCTCAAGAAGGAAGGCAAGAATCCATTCCAATTGGATTCGAAGAAGCCAAGCATCGGTCTCGAGGATTATATCTATAACGAAAACAGGTACCGCATTCTTCTGAAAACGGCTCCAGAGGACGCGAAAAGATTCCTTGCAGAATCTCAGAAGCTTGTGGAAGAACGCTGGGAACGCCTTGAGGCACTGGCCAAGAAAACCGTAGAATCCGAAACCGCGAAATTGCCTCCGCGCGGACCCGGCGTTCCACCCGGGCCGCCTGGGAACGGAAAACCGGGTTCTCTTAAAACCGGTTTAGCGGATCTACCGACAGGTAAGAAACCGGCAGGAAAGCTTCCACCTGGTTCTGAATAACGTCACCCCATATGCGAATCATGTCGTCATGAATATTCAAACTGAATACCTCGGACTGAAACTCAAATCTCCTCTGGTCCCATCCGCTTCACCACTTTCCGAGTCGCTGGACAACATTCGACTTATGGAGGACTACGGCGCGGGCGCGATCGTCTTGTACTCGCTGTTCGAAGAGCAAATCGAACACGAGAGTCACGAGATTGATCACTTCCTGTCGATGGGTACGGAAAGCTTTTCCGAATCGCTTTCCTATTTCCCGGACATGGAATCCTTTAACACGGGACCCGAGGAATACCTCGGGAAGATCGTCTCAGCCGTTGATGCTGTTGATGTTCCCATCATCGGAAGCTTAAACGGTATCTCTCCCGGCGGTTGGACCCGGTACGCGAAACGAATAGAGGAGGCCGGCGCAGCTGCGCTTGAACTCAATATCTAT
>CAZGOS010000108.1:0-9610 GCA_964527795.1 uncultured Rhodothermales bacterium
GGCACTGCGTCCGGACGACTGCGCCCGTAGATCGAATACGACGAATGGCTTCGCGGGCCACAGGCGTCTCAATCTCCCCCCAGTGCGTAAAGTGTGCCATCAGAGCCAGTTGCTTTCCAGACCTGACGACGTCTGAAAAGAGTTTCAACACCCGGTCCGCATCAGGATCGGTCACGTATCGGAAAGGCCAGTAGGCAACCGACTTTGTTCCGATTCGAATCGTGCGAATGTGTTCAAAATCCGGATGTAAAAGCGGAAGAATGTAGGCCTCGAGGTTACTGGCATTCATGACCATCGGATCGCCACCTGTAAAAAGGACATCACTGACCTCGCGATGGGCGTTCAAATAAGCCTGGAATCTGCGGGATTCGTCCGTTGCGAATTTGAATCCTTCCGTGCCAACGAACTGCGGCCATCTAAAACAGAACGTGCAGTAAGAATGACAGGTTTGACCGTTTCTGGGAAATACGAGGCACGTGTCTCCATACTTGTGCTGGATTCCTGGAACCAATTCTCCTTCAAATACGGGCACGTTCCTGGTCAACTGGCCTGCCGGATGGGGATTCAATGCCGACCTGATCGCATTCGCGGTCTGTTCAATGTCGTGCCTGTCTGCACCGCAACGAATCACGTCGGCCATCCTGTCAAACTGCTCAGGTCGAAGCATATCCCGATGCATGAACGTCAGACGATAGATGGGATCATCGGGTATAGCGTTCCAATCGATCAACTCGTCTATGACGTAGCTATTGACTCTGAACGGGAGCACATTCCCGACTACCCGAAGCGCGAATTTGTCATCGTCAGGGAGATGCTGGTACTGAGGTAGCCTGTCAATATTTCGAAGCGTGTAATAATTGATCGATCGTTTTTCCATTTCCTTCCCTTCCTTTCCCTTCCTGGTAATACCTTTTCGTACAATCAGGCGCGAGTACTTCATCCGGTAGCTGCAACTGACTGCCGCACCAGCGTGGTTGAATCGTACGAACGCCTCGAATCGTACGCACCTCTCATGCACACGATTGCGTTCCGGTAGTTCGCGATCGGCGTTTGAGCAGACACCCGGCGTCGGGATATGCGCGACGAACGTCCTGTTCGGGGAGTCGGACTCCGGGTTCTATCCGAACCCTGGTCGCGCTATGTGTGTCCACGATTCGTCCTCTCTATGAAGGACGCCGCGCTGGACAACTTATTACGTGTAAGGCGATAAGTCATCCGACCGTGTCTGCGAACGTCTTAAAAATAAACGCTTTACTGACAATGTCAAGTTTTCAGTGTGCTATCAGCGAGTCGGAACTCTGATATAGATCGGGTCACCAGGTCGCAGATGACTATTCCCGCGTTCTGGATGTATCAGGCGGAATGCAGAGTGCGTGAGAAATGTAGCATTACGGGCTGAACAAAAGCGAAATGCATCTCGACGAGCTCCAGATCGACCTCCGAGTCTAATTCAGACTCAGACTTCGAATGATAATGTCGAGATCTTTTTGAGCGAGGTTGCACGCCTGGCCGGCGTCGCCGTCACAGGAGACGCACTTCATGACGTTGCCAAACACCTTGCTGAGAGAAACAGACTCGGCAGAGGCGCGAAGCGCAAGGTTCTTGCGCCGTGCCTTAATGGACATGACATCGCTTTGGAGCTTTTTCATTCCGTCAAAACAGCGACGTTTCTGTACTGGATTTGGACTGTTTCGAAGGACATCCATCGATCGTCCCGCCCGCACGATGCGGAGCAGTTCCATGACGAGCCCATTCGCTGTGGCGAGATCCCGGGCACCCGAGCTGGAACCCGTTACGCGGCCGGAACCACCGCCGGTCGTGCCGGCTGAAACATGAGCGGTCTGGAGGTCTGCATCGTATTCCGGGAGGTTTTCACCGAAGTCTTCCCAATCATCTTCGTACGCATAGGAATCGTCGTAATCGCCATAATCAACGTTGCCCGGACCTGACGAATCAGTCGCCAGAATTGCAACAGCCGCCGACAACAGGAGAATTATCGTGAGGAGAATTGCCGTTTTGATCGCTGTGGTCCAGAGTCCGTTCATCCGATTAATACGTCCCAACTAGATTACTATAGTTACTTGCACAGGAGGGTTTGGTGAGCTTTCTGCAGGCTACGGTTCAGTTGATAGCCGTTCTTCGCAGCCTCCTATCGTTGTATACGGGAAAAAATCCCGAAATTGGGTTAGAACTGTCATTCCATCGACTATTCGTTGCCCATTTCGCATATGCTTAAACAAGAAGCGTGCCCGGTGGCAGAAAGATTGAAAACGCCCGTTCCGGCTCATAGTCGGCAACTTAATTGAGTAAACAGTCCCAAAATGAATCCTGGACTGCCGTCTGGACGAGGATATCCGGAAGGTGAGTGAACTCCTGGCGGACTCTGCGCAAACCTGGCCCGATGAACGGCGCCGGTCACAGGTGGAACGGCTCTCTCGTCTCGTAATAAGGTCATAATGATTTCTTGCCGCCTGCTCGATTTCCTGTTTCAATTTTGTATACTGCACACATCTGCTCCGAACCTTCACAAATCCTAGTTCATGAGAGGTGCTCAGATGAAGTGTCGATACGTATACCCGCTTCTTATTTTTTCATTTCTTTGTGCATTCACCAGTGCCAGCGCCCAGATCAGTATTCAGCGTAGCGACATTGAATCGCTGATCGGTACGACAATAGATTTCCAATCGTTTGACAGTGGTCAAGGGCAGGAAGCCGCCATTCAGACGTTGGTTGATAAAACAGGTGCGAATCAGACATGGAATTTTACGACAGTCGTTTTCTCCGCGGGAGAAACCATCACCTCCAACTTCGTCGCGCTACCTGCCGGCCTGCCGGGTTCTAACGATGCTCGTGTTGCGAATGCGAACTACGCCGTCCAGACTTTCATACCCGGAAATCAGGGGACGGACGAGGGGGTCGGTTACTTTCGGATCTCGGACTCTCAGCTCCTTTCCTATGGCTTATTCGGGCTCGTGCAGGGACAGTCTTTTGATTTGCTCTACGATCAGGGACAGCTCGTGCAGCCGGTACCGTTGGACTTTAATGATACGTGGAACGGTCTGGCAACGTATCAGCAAGAGGCAGGGGGATTCACATCCGATGTCAAGCTGGAGACCAGCGGTGTTGTAAACGGGTGGGGTATGCTAATCCTGCCCGGACAGAATCCGGTTAGTGTTCTGCGTCTGGAAGTTGAGACGACGATGACCACGACTACGTTGGGAATTCCATTTGTCTCCCAGTTCACCACCATCTCATTTGTTTCTAAGTCGTTCACTGATGCTGCAATTACGATTACACCTCCGATAGGTGGTTTCGGGGCGGACGTGCTGTCGGCAAGTTATTCTGAGGGTACGGGAGGTGGAGGTACACAGGCTCCCACGGACGCTCCAGGTGGTCTTGTGCCGGCAAACAACGCGATGTCCGTCGACGTAAATCCCAACCTGTCGTGGGGCGCGGTAACAGGCGCGGACACCTACGACGTACAGGTTGCGACGGATGCGTCTTTTACCAAGAACGGCGGTTTCTCACTAATCGTCGACGTGACCGGCCTGATAGGAACCAGCTACGATGTCACGGGCCTCGATTTCAATACGACCTATCATTGGCGTTCGCGCGGCGTTAATACCGGCGGCGTGGGTCCATGGTCGCCGTCTCAAAGCTTCACAACCGTCAGCAATGTGGCAGTCGAACAGCTTGAAGGCAGTGTTCCGACAGTATTCGCTTTGTATGGCAATTACCCCAATCCTTTCAACCCGCAGACTACGATTCGCTTCGATATTGCCGAAGCTGCCCATGTTCGACTCTCGATTTTCGATGTGCTCGGACGGGAACTGGATGTTCTCGTTGCGGATCAAATGAGCCCGGGACGTTATGAGTACACGTGGGAAGCGACGACGCGGCCGAGCGGAGTATACCTGTATCGTCTGCAGGCAAACACGTTCAGCAAGACCGGCACCATGCTGCTCGTGAAATAATCAGACGAAGGATCGATCGTCTTCCAGGAGGCCCCGGGCGCCGGCCGCGCTCGGGGCTTTTTCCCGGTCGCGAACTGGAGCGGGCTGAAGTCGACAACGTGGATGTCTTACGCTCAAGCGCTTCGTTCGAATTTCGATTTTTATTACTGCTCGCAGTCAATTATCATCGATACGCGCGCGCGTCTGTCAATTCGCGAGCGTTGCCGGCCAAATTTCTGAAGAAAACCCCCGCTCTTGCAGGCTTCCATGGGAATCGAATATCTAAATCTGTTTTTGGTTCTTTTTGCCGCCTGGTTGGCCGGGTGGTTGGCGTCAAGGCTGGGTTATCCATCCGTCCTCGGTGAGTTGATTGCGGGCGTTGTTCTTGGACCTCCATTGCTGGGACTTCTACACGGAAGCGAGCCTCTCTATATCCTGGCCGAACTCGGTATCCTGCTGATGATGCTCTATATCGGCATGGAGATAGATCCCGACGAATTGACGAAAGCGTCGTGGCCGGGCATACTCGCTGCGGTCGGAGGATTTTTCGTCCCTCTTGTACTCGCGTACTTCGTCGTAACCGGATTCGGAGGATCGCACGTCGTCGGACTGATCGCGGGAATCTCAGCAGGCGTGACGTCGCTTGCCGTGAATTCCCGCATTCTCCTGGATTTACGATTACTGGAAACGCGTATTTCACATGTGATGATGGCCGGCGCCCTGGTTGCAGACGTGTTGTCACTGCTCGTTTTTTCAGCCGTGCTCGGGATCGTGGAAATCGGCAGTGTCGAGTTGTTGAAGATTGGCCTCGTTCTGATCAAGGCAGCTGCGTTCCTGGGGGTTACAGTACTGGTAGGCACGAAGGTGTTTCCCTACGTCGGGCGCTGGATGACGGGTGCCGGACTCACCGGACGCACCTTTAATTTTACGCTCGTACTCATCATTGCCTTGCTGTTTGGTGAGCTGGCGGAAATCGCGGGTCTTCACGCGATCCTTGGTGCGTTTATCGCCGGCCTGTTTCTTCGTGAGAATGTACTCGGGCAGACGCTGGCCCGGGATCTCAGGAACGCCGTACAGGATACGTCCATCGGACTGTTGGCTCCCATTTTTTTCGTGACGGCCGGATTCAGCGTTTCATTCAACATCTTTCCAGGCCAGCTATTTCTGTTCATCGCCATAGTGGCGGTCGCGTCACTCGGAAAAACGATCGGCACGGCGCTCTTCTACATGCCGAGCAGGAATGGATGGCGCGAGAGCCTGGTTATCGGAGCGGGTATGAATGGTCGCGGTGGCGTGGACATCATTCTCATCGGTATTGCCCTCGAACTCGGTATCCTGACCCGGGACATCTTCTCGATTCTGGTCTTCATGGCGATTGTGACGACGGCGGTAGTACCCGTTGTGCTCAAGGGGGGAGTAAACTGGCTCAAGAGAAGAGGCGAACTGGTCCACACGGGAGAAGACCGGACCGGTGTGATGATCATCGGCGCGGGACCACTGGCTCGCACGCTGGCGCGAATCATACATCAGGACAGACCCGTCACGCTGGTCGACAGCAATGAGAATCACTGCAGGGTGAGCAAGTCAGAAGGACTTCGCGCCATCAACGGAAGTGCTCTCCAGGAGCAGGTCATGGCTGAAGCCGCAGCAGGAAAGGCGGAACTCCTGATTGCGATGACGCCTAATATCGAGGTCAATACACTGGTCGCCCGAATGGCTCGCGACGTTTTTCTGATTCCCGAAGTGCATCTTCTGCAGACGACGGAGAAATCGGATGAACAGGCCGCTCTCCTGAAACATCTCCAGGCAAACGTGCTTTTTGCCCGCACAACGGATATGGATGAATGGGATTATCGAATCAGTCACGGAACGGTCGTGCGCTCTGAGAAGGTATTGGAAGAGGCAGTGTCGGCAATCGAATATTCGGAGCGTAGAAACGGAGATGAGTCCTGTCTACCCCTGGCAATCCGACGAGCGAATGAATGCATACCCTTTCACGATCAATTGGACTTGACCGAAGGGGATCAGGTGTTTCTGCTGTGTCCCCGGGTTCTGCCTGCCGCCGACCGGGATCGATTTGACTTGATTGCAGCGACCTGCCCGATTCTTGATCTAAAGAGAATGAATTCGGCCGAGGACTTCTTTGAGTTGGCTGCGAGCGTGTTGTCGGAACGACTGAATGTCGATAAAGACACGCTCGCCCGATCCTTCATGCGAGGAGAAACGTGGAGCAGTACGGTTGTAGCTCCCGGCCTGGCTATCCCACACATTCTCTTATCCGGTCAGCATCCGTTCCAGATGATGATAGCACGCAGCGTGAACGGCATTCACTTCCCGGGTTATGAAGAGGCCGTTCATATCATATTCGTGCTTGTCAGCACGCGAGAGGAGAGAAATTTCCACCTCAGAGCTCTTTCGGCGATCGCACAGATCGCCCAGGACGAAACGTTTGAACGCAGATGGATGACGGCCGCGAATACGGAGGCACTGCGCGATATCATTCTGAAAGCCGATCGACGTAGATTCGTGGATAGAGACGGGGTGTCTGCTGACTGAAACGCTACGTACTACGCCAGCAGCGCAACGCTCTTGATCTGCGCAAAGACCTTTCTTCCTGGTACCAGGTTGAGTCTGGTGGCAGAGCGCCTCGTTATGCGGGAGAGAATCGGCGGACCACCTACCGAAAGTCGCACCGTAACCTGGGGACGGCCGTCGTCCGAGAGTTCTTCGACCGTAGCTTCGAGGATATTCAGGATGCTCGTGTCGGCGTGGCGCTCCAGCGTCAGGCTCACGTCGCGCGCGCGCAGGCGAACGCGGACCATGCGCCCGACCGGCAACTCCCGGCCTGCAACCGTGATGCGTCCACCCGCAAAGTCTACACAGGTGAGCCCGTCTTCTGCGTCATAACCGGATATTTCGGCCTCGATTACAGCTTCGGCCTCCGGTCCATGTGCCAGTGGAAGGTCGAGTCGTGTCAGCATTTCCCCGATCGAACCTGTTGCCAAAACGCTGCCGCGCTCGAGCAATACGAGATGATCAGCCAACTGCGCCACTTCATCCGGCGAATGGCTGACGTAGAGGATTGGCGTCTGCAAATCTCGATGGAGCCGTTCGAGGAAGGGGATGATTTCCGATTTCCCTGCGATATCAAGAGAAGCCATCGGTTCGTCCATGAGCAGAAGACGTGGACTCGTCAGGAGCGCGCGAGCAATGGCCACGCGCTGGCGTTCACCGCCGGACAGGCTATCCGGATTTCTGTGTAGAAGTGGTTCTACTCCCAGAAGGGCCACTGCTTCTTCAAAGCTGACTTTATGCGTTCCGTCCGGCACCCGCTTCAGCGCGTATTCCAGGTTGCGCCTGACCGAGAGGTGAGGGAAGAGGCTTGCTTCCTGAAATACGTATCCGACGGAGCGTTCATGCGCGTCGAGAAAGCTCGATTCGCTCTGCCAGACGTCGTCTCCAATTTTGAATGAACCTGTCGAACTTCCCTCCAGGCCGGCAATCGCCCGAAGCAACAACGTTTTTCCGCTACCTGACGGACCGAAGATGGCCGTAACGCCTCGGCACGGCACGGCAAAGTTTGCGTCGAGTCTAAAGGCGCCCCGTTCGATTCGAAGTCGTGCTTCAATCATAATGGATGCACCACGCGGAATCGTCGGTTCACGGCATAAACGAAAATGAGCAGGAGGAGAGAGAAAATCAGCAATCCTCCGGCCAGCAGATGGGCATTTCCATACTCAAGTGCCTCGACATGATCATAGATCGCGATTGAGAGTACGTGGGTTTCTCCCGGAATGCTGCCTCCAATCATCAGAACGACGCCGAATTCGCCGACGGTATGGGCGAAGCCCAGCACGGCGGCCGTAAGAAAACCCGGCCGGGCCAGGGGTACGGCGATCGAGAAAAAGCGATCGAGTGGAGAAGCGCGTAGCGTGGCTGCCACCTCGAGCGGACGACGACCGACAGCCAGAAAGGCATCCTGCAGCGGTTGTACTACAAACGGGAGGGAGTAAACAACAGATCCGATCACAAGACCGGCGAACGTGAAAGCAAGAGGACGACCGCCGAGGGCCACGGCGAGACTCCCAACGGGACCGTTCGGGCCGAGAGCGATCAGCAGATAAAAGCCGAGAACCGTTGGTGGAAGCACCAGCGGCAGGGCTACCACGGCCTCCAGGACAAATTTAAACTTCCATCGTGTTCTCGATAGCCACCAGGCCAGCGGAGTGCCCATCACAAGAAGAATGAACGTTGTGGTAACCGCCAGTTTAACGGTGATCCAGAGCGCAGCAAGGTCGCCTTCGTTGAGCCAGTCGGTCATTCCTTGTCAGTGGGGCCGGTCGTGACGGGGATTCGCGGCGTGTAGTAACCGTATTCTCGAAATAGCGCCTGAGTTTCGGGCGTTCTTAGAAATTCCCAGAACGATCGGGCAGCGTCGCTGTCCGTCAATAATACGGCCTGTTGTTCAATCGGGGAGTATAACGAATCAGGTACTTCCCAATATGAGCCTTCTGGAGAATGCCCCGGGTAGCTGATCTGGGAGTACGCGACGAAGCCCAGTGCAGCATTGCCGCTTTTTACAAACTGGAGGGCCTGGCCGATGTTTTCGCCGCGCACGATACGGCGATTCAGTGATTTCCAAAGGCTACGGTCTTCCAGCACCTCCCGCGCCGCCATCCCATAGGGTGCCAGCCGCGGATTGGCGATCGCGAGGAATCGAAAATCTCCTTCTTCCAACACGGCGCCGTCTGCATCCACAAAATCCGGCTGCGGGCTCCAGAGCACGAGTCGACCGCGCACGTACGTAAAACGGCTGTCCATTTCGGCCAGTCCTTCGTTTTCCAGGAGGGTTGGTCGCCCGGCATCTGCTGAGAGAAATACGTCTAAACGAGCGCCGTTTTTGATCTGCGCATAGTGTTTTCCGGATGACCCGAAAATGAGTGTTACGCTGTGTCCGGTCTGGTATTCAAAACGTTCGGCGATTGCTCTCGCGGCAACAGAAAAATTACTTGCAACGGCGACTCGGATATCACGGGGCTGTGCGAAGGCCGTATTAGGCACAGCCATGCGAACAGTGAGTACCGAGAATAAAAAGAATACAATGGACAGAAGGTGCCGTACGCAAGGTGCAACTTCCGTTCTATGAAGAGCTATTTGATCGTATGACGACATAAGAGTTTATTGAATGAGCACCGCGATTTTGCCAAGCACTTCTTCTACCGTCTCGATTGGTGAGTCACAGATGAATTCGGCGCGCTTGGAAACCCAGTCGAGACTTATGAGCTGATCTGTTAGCACAACGCCTTGCACACTCAGGCCGTCGGGAATATTAACTTCGAATGGATATCCTTTTATGCAGCTTCGAACAGGGCACACCAGAACAAGTCCAACTTTTCGATTATAAGCTTCTGGAGAGACTACAAAAGCCGGTCGGTGGTCGGCCTGTTCAGATCCGGCCTGCGGATTAAAATTGAGCCAGATCAAGTCGCCTCGCTTTGGGACGTACGTTTTCACCACACTTCCTTTCCAACCGGATCGCCCGTGTTAACGACTTCGTGAATACTGTCTTCGCTCATACCCGAGAGCAGCTCGTCGAGGGAAAATTCTGTTTTCTTCAGCGGTCGTATCAACAGCGTATCATCCACAATGAGAAGTTC
>CAZGOS010000109.1:0-9513 GCA_964527795.1 uncultured Rhodothermales bacterium
CTGCTGCAGGGATCACCGGACGAGATACTGGCCGTACCGCTGTCTGTGGTTCTTTCGGAATCGATGGTCCGGAAATATTTCGGAGACGAGGATCCTGTCGGCGAAACGCTGCGGCTCGATAATGCCTACGATTTCACGGTCACAGGCATCATGGCCGACTTCCCGGAGCAGTCCCATTTCCAGGCGGATTTTCTTGCCTCGATGTCCACGCTGCGCCTTCCCATTTACGGCAACAACTTCCTGGATCAGCCCCTCATCATCCAGATTTACACGTATTTGCTGCTTGTGCCGGGAACGGATCCGGAAGTAGTCAGAGGAAAGATCAGTGAATACGTCCAGCGCACCATCGGTCCACAGCTTCAGGCGGTCAGTATCGAGATTGAGCCTGTGTTGCAGCCGCTCACGGATATCCATCTAACATCAAATCTGGATCAGGAGATCCGACCGAACGCCGGCATGGCGACTGTATTTACGCTTTCCGCCATCGCACTATTTATTTTACTGATCGCGTGCATCAATTACATGAACCTCGCTACGGCGCGTTCGGCCGGTCGAGCGCGTGAGGTTGGGATGAGGAAGGTACTCGGAGCGGAACGCGGACAACTCGTTCGCCAGTTCCTCGGTGAATCCCTTGTTCTTTCGAGCATCTCCGTTATCGTATCCGTCATTCTCCTTCTCATCGTACTGCCCAGTTTCAATACACTGACGGGTAAAAGCCTGACTCTGTTGTCCGCCGGGCTGATCCCCGCCATCGGCGTGATTGTTGGGATTGTACTGATCTGCGGAGTGGTCGCGGGTAGTTATCCGGCCCTGTTCCTGTCCGCATTCCGGCCGGTGACGGTGCTGAAAGGCTCTTCCTCCCGAGCCACGGGATCCGTGCGCGTACGGCAGGTACTCGTCGTATTCCAGTTTGCGACGTCGATCGTATTGATAGCGGCGACCGCCGTCGTTTTTCGGCAGCTCGAATTCACTCGAAACATGCAGCTTGGTTTCGAAAAGGAAAATGTCATCGTCGTCGAGCTGACCGACCCGCTGATCCGGAACGAATATCAAACCCTGCGTGAACGAGTGGCCGCTCTTCCGTCGGTCTCGAGTGTTTCGGCCTCGTCCAGCGCACCGGGATTTCTTATTCAGCGGCAGTTTATCCGCCCGCAGAGTGCCTCACCGGAAGAGCAGACCTTTTCGCAGTCCTTCATGGTCGATTACGACTTCATAGAGACCATGGGAATGGATGTCGTGAGCGGGCGGTCCCACTCGCGCGATCATCCTTCCGATACGCTGGGCGCCTTCATTCTCAACGAGGAAGCCGTCGCTACGATCGGATGGGATGTGTCCGAGGATGTTATCGGTCGGGAGCTGACATGGGGCCAGGGCCTGAACGGCACTGTGATTGGCGTCGTGAAGGACTTCCACTCGGAATCGCTGCATCAGACGATCGAGCCCACCGTCATCACGATCATGAACGAACAGGCGTATTTCTATCTGTTCGTGCGAACGCAGGCAAATCGCACGCAGGAGGCAATCTCGGGTATCGAACAAATCTGGAACGAGCTTTACCCGGCTTATATCTATCAGTACTCATTCCTTGATGATGACGTGGAACGCATGTATGCAGCCGATCAGCAGCTCGGAAAACTGTTCGGAGGTTTCGCTTCGCTCGCCATCATCATCGCCTGCCTTGGTCTCTTCGGTCTCGCTTCGTTCTCGGCCGAGCAGCGCACAAAGGAGGTCGGCATTCGAAAAGTAATGGGCGCGTCTGTTCCGGGAGTCATGATGCTGTTGACGCGCGAATTTACGTGGTACGTGCTGATTGCGTTCGCTGTCGGTGCGCCCGTCGCGTATTTCGGTATGCAGCAATGGCTCAATACGTTCGTTTATCGCACCGACTTTGGTTTAGGAACCCTGTTTCTGGTCGGTATACTGGCACTGGTTATCGCCCTGTTGACCGTCGGATATCAGACACTGCGCGCTGCCTCGGCCAATCCGGTGGACGCCCTGCACCACGAGTAGGCCGAATTGGCTAACATATTGTATCATCGGGCTGATCCAGTCCGACGGTCCTCTTCGATGGAGATGGTTTCATGATCAAACTGGAAAAGATTACCAAATCGTATCTGCACGGCTTCAATCGAAGTTTTGTACTTCGAAACATCAATCTTGAGATAGCCGAGGGTGAATTCGTGACGATCATGGGACCATCGGGTTCAGGCAAATCCACGCTGCTGCACATTCTCGGAATGCTGGATGAACCGTCGACGGGATCCTATCTCTTTTTCGATAAACCCGTTCACAAATTCAGCGAGCGAAAGCGGACCGAATTGCATCGTGAATATATCGGATTCGTATTCCAGGCGTACCACCTCATTGACGATCTGACCGTCTACGAGAATCTTGAAATACCGCTGCTGTACAAAAAGATTAAGGGTTCAGTGCGCAAGGGCATGGTCGCCGACATGCTTGACCGATTCAACATCGTTGCGAAAAAAGACCTGTTCCCAAGCCAGCTCTCGGGTGGTCAGCAGCAGCAGGTAGGCGTTGCTCGGGCTCTTATCATGCAGCCCAAACTCATTCTCGCCGACGAGCCGACAGGGAATCTCCATACGAGTCAGGGCGAAGTCGTGATGCACTGGTTCAAACGACTCAACGAGGAAGATGGTGTCACGATCGTGCAGGTCACGCACTCGGATCACTGGGCGTCCTACTCGGACCGTGTAATCGAGCTTCTCGACGGAAGAATCGAGAGGGATACGGCCCGCGCACCGGAAATCGTTGAACAGGCGTAATTCTACTTTTCTCACAGTTTGTTGAGCCAATATTGGTCCGAGACCTGGAGCGGAGTAACCGTTCCTGTTTATCCCCGTAATGTGTTGAGAAAATCTTTTGCATTACGACGCCAGTGAACATGCTTCGCAACTACCTCAAATCGGCAATTCGCAACCTTCGCAAGCACTTCGGTTATACGGCAATCAATCTGGTCGGACTCACCGTCGGACTCACGGTTACCCTTCAGATCTTTCTTTTCGTGCAAAGTGAGCTGAGTTACGACGCATTTCACGAAGAGGCCGAAAACATCTATCGCGTCACGCTCGACGGGAGTTTTTCAGGTACGGAGTTGAGCGCTCCGGTGACGCCCGCCCCCATGGCCGCTGCCCTCGTTTCGGATTTTCCGGAAGTGGAAGTGGCTACCCGGCTCTTTCCGTTCGTCAATGAGCAGATGGTACGAAAGGACGACGTCAGTCTGCTTGAGGATGAAGTTCTCATTGTCGACTCCACTTTTTTTGACGTCCTGAGTTTTGATCTCCTCAGAGGCACGAAAGAAACGGCTCTCAATAGGCCCTATACGGCCGTGCTCACTGAAACACTGGCCGATAAACTCTTCGGCAATACCGACCCGCTGGGTGAAACGGTCATCCTGGGCGATTCGACGCGCTACGAGGTAACGGGCATTGTGGCCGATCCGCCAAAGAACTCGCATATCCAGTTTGATATGCTTCGAACGACCGCGGGGCTGCCGTTTGTCGAGCAGCAGTCCGAGTTCTGGGTGAGCAATAATTTTTTTACGTACCTGAGGCTCATCCCGGGAACCGATGCCATGGCGCTTGAGGAGAAGCTTCCGGAGTTCTTCAAGGGCTACGCCGGCCCTCAGATTGCTCAGGCATTCGGCAAGTCCTACGAGGAGGTGATGACGGGCGACAATGCGATCAATTACCATCTTCAATCCATCAGGGATGTGCATCTTAGGACGAATTACGAGATCGATCTTCAACCGTCGGGAGACATCACGTATGTCTACCTGTTCATCGCTGTTGCGCTCTTCATCCTGCTGCTGGCCTGTATCAATTTCATGAACCTGGCAACGGCCCGCTCGGCAACACGCGCCATGGAGGTGGGCATTCGAAAGGTGGTCGGCTCTGCGCGCGGGCAGCTTGTTGCGCAGTTCCTGAGCGAATCGATCGTAATGTCCGTGTTTTCGATGGTTCTCGCTGTTGCACTCGTATTTCTGTCAACACCTTACTTTAACGCGGTCACCGATCAGACGCTGGATGCGTCGGTTCTGCTGAGTCCCGGAATTCTGGCCGTCTTATTCGCCGGCGCCCTTTTAGTCGGAATCTTTGCCGGCAGTTACCCGGCCCTCTTCCTGTCCGGCTTTCAACCGGTTACGGTAATCAAATCGCAGTCTGCGAGTGGTCGCAGCAAATCCCTGCTTCGAAATACGCTCGTCGTTTTCCAGTTCACGATTTCCGTAGCCCTCCTCATAGCGACGTTCATCGTTCGCGATCAGCTCAATTTCATCCAGAGCAAGAATCTGGGTTTCGATAAGGAGTATGCCATCGTCGTGGAGCGCGCCGGTCAACTCGGTGATCAGTCTGATTCGTTCAAAGATCAGCTCAGATCCTTCTCAGGCGTATTGGCTGTAGGCGGCTCGGGGTCGCTTCCCGGCGGTTTGCACGGGGGCACCCTGTTCCGACCGGAAGGATTTGCAAACGAAGACATGGTCCTCATGGCGCCCATTGTAGTGGACTATGATTTTGTTGAAGCAATGGGGATTGAAATGGCGGAAGGCCGCGATTTCTCGAGAGATTTCCCGAGCGACACGGCGGCGTTCGTAATTAATAATGCCGGCCTGAGCGAAATCGGCTGGGATAGCGCTGAAGGTAAACTGCTTGGCGTATTTGGTCAGAATAATGCAATCTCCGACGGAACGATCATCGGTGTCATAAACGACTACCATTACGCGTCCATGAGGAATGAAATTGGCGCCGTTGCACTCATTCTTCAGCGGGGTCCGCTGCCGTTTCTGATCGTGCGAACAACGGGGGCCAATCTCTCGCAGACGCTGGACTACGTAGAAGAATCGTGGGGCGAGTTCCTTCCCGATCAACCGTTCCAATACACGTTCCTGGACGACAATTTTTTTAAGCTCTTCGACGCCGATCGAAAGCTCGGCAGCCTGTTCTCCAGCTTTTCTCTTTTTGCCATCTTCATTGCCGGGCTCGGCCTGTTCGGCCTGGGTCTGTACGTAACGGAGCAGCGAACGAAAGAAATCGGTATTCGAAAAGCGATGGGAGCCGGCGTGAGTCAGATTCTCGTGTTGCTGTCGCGCGACTTTACGAAGCTCGTGCTGATTTCTGTCGCCATCGCCATTCCGGCTGCCTACTACGGAATGAACAAATGGCTGGAGGGATTTGTCTATCGCACGGACATTCAGATAACCTCGTTCATTTTCGCCGGTTTGCTGGCTTTGGCCATCGCCTGGCTCACCGTGAGTTATCAGACGATCAAGGCGGCTACTTCGGATCCTGTTGACGCGCTTCGCTATGAGTGATCCGAAGGCGAATAATCCGTAGGCCCATGATCTGTAGACGGTTCCGGCCCGAACGTTCTATCGAGAATATCCTCGGCGTTATCCGTTGCGCGTAAATAAAATGAGGCTCTCAGACAAAGCATCTGTTTTTCGGTCAAGTCTCCGTTAGCTCCCAACACCTGCACGCGCCTGCTGAATGCATGGTGCAGCGCAATGGCGGCTGCCACGGATACGTTGTAACTCTGCACGAATCCCGATATTGGAAGAATGCACGACGCGTCGGCAGCACGCGCCATTTCGGAGGAAATTCCCTGCAGTTCGTTACCGAACACAAGCGCTGTCTTTTTGGTGAAGTCGAACGCTTCGAGTGGCTCTGCCTGCGCGTCCAGATGCGCGACGACGACGCGGTATCCCAGGTCTTTCAGAGCGCACGCGCACGAAGTCGCGGATTCCCACACATGAACGTCCAACCACTTGTGCGCTCCTTGAGACGTACGCGAAGAATGTTTCAGGGGCTGTCCGTTCGTGACGACGTGCATGGACTGGAAACCCATGGCTTCCGCCGTTCGCATGACGGCGCTCACGTTTCCCGAATTCAGGACGCCTTCGATCACGGGGGCGATCGTAAATGTTCGGCCGGATACTACGGAATCGATACGTGCACATCGCTCTTTCGTGAGCACGGACGAAAGCGTTTGTATAATCTTCCACGCTCCAATTCGATCGATCCACTCGGCTTCCCGAGCAGCGCGCTCGGAGCGATGCAACAGGTCCGACATGATTTGATCGGCATCAGGTGGTTTGGGCATTGGAAACTGTCGATATTTCGGTGGTTACAAAATAACCGGTACAGCGGACTCCGTGTTCACATTCGCACTTGGACCGCCCGGTTCTCAATAACAATCTATCCCGGACAAATTTATGCACCTGGAAGGAAAAACTGCCGTGGTTACCGGTACGACGGCCGGGCTCGGGCTGGCATTCTCCGAAGCCCTTGTTCAAAAAGGAACCATGGTCTTTGGACTGGCGCGCCGAAGCGACCGCCTTCAACAGATACGCGCACGACTGGGAGAGCGTTTTCATGGCATCCAGTGCGATGTTTCCGACGAGAACCAGGTACTTGAGGCGTTCAAAACGATTAAGGCAACATCGGATCGGATCGACATCCTCGTCAACAATGCCGGTCTGGGCCGATACGGGCGCGTCGAGGATCTGACGGTCGATGACTGGGATAGCCAGATGGCGGTCAATCTTCGAGGCGTCTTTCTCTGCACCCGGGCTGCTCTTCCGGCCATGAAAAAGCAGAATGAGGAGACCGGTTTCGGCGGACACATCGTCAATGTGTCTTCGGTTGCAGGCCTGATCGGCAATCCCGAGATCAGTGCGTACAACGCCAGCAAGTTCGGACTCAAAGGATTTTCGGAAGCCCTGATGAAAGAAGTCCGACAAGACGGTATCAAAGTAACCTGCCTGTATCCCGGTTCGATCCAGACGGATTTCTTCGAGGTGGCCGGCATATCCATTTCTTCGAATCCCATGACCCCGGCAGACATTACCGCCACGCTCATGCACGTCCTGGAAGCTCCCGACAACTACCTTATCTCCGAGGTGGCCATGCGACCATTACGTCCGAGTGGCTGAAGAAGATTTCCGAATAAAACCGCTGAGGAAGAAATGCGCGGCCTTGATATCTTCGCTGCCTCGTTTACTTAACTTCGGCATTTCACCTGAACGGGAGAGTGCACACAATGAAGCGACGTGATTTTGTCCGAAAAGCGTCCGCCGGAATCACCGGTGGGGCACTTCTGGGTGGCTGTGGTTCGTCAACTTCCGACCGTGACGCCGCGGCCGTGCAGACCCGACCGCGGGTGAACTGGCGGCTCACATCGAGCTTTCCACGTTCGCTCGATACGATTTACGGCGCTGCAGAGGTTCTGAGCAATCGTTTAGCTGTGCTTACCGATGGTCGATTCAAGATCCGTGTCTTTCCGGCCGGCGAACTGGTGCCCTATGACCAGGTGCTCGATTCCGTTCAGAAGGGAAGCGTAGCGATCGGCCACACAGCCAGTTACTACTACATAGGTCTGAGCGAAGCTCTCGCCTTTGACTGCACCGTACCGTTTGGATTGACGGCGCGCCAGCTCAACGCCTGGCTGTATTACGGTGAGGGTCTACACCTTCTGCGTTCGCTGTTCGCCGACTTCAACATTATCAATTTCCCGGGTGGAAACACAGGCGTTCAGATGGGTGGCTGGTTCCGGCGGGAAATCAATTCGCTGAAGGATCTTCGCGGCTTAAGAATGCGCATCCCCGGGCTGGGCGGTAAAGTCATGGACAAGATGGGTGTTACCGTCCAGGTGTTGGCCGGTGGTGATATCTACGCTGCGCTTGAAACAGGCGCACTCGACGCCACTGAATGGACCGGGCCGTACGACGATGAAAAACTTGGTTTCTACCAGGTAGCCCGGAATTATTACTACCCGGGCTGGTGGGAGCCCGGCCCGGGTCTCAGCTTCTATGTCAACCTGGACGCATACAACAAGCTTCCGTCCGAATATAAGGCGGCTCTCGAAGCCGCAGCAGCGGAAGCCAACGTTACGATGGTCTCGCGATACGACGCAAACAATCCTGCGGCACTGTCCAGGTTGATTGGCCTTGGCGTTCAGCTTCATCCGTTTGCACCGGATATCATGCAGGAGGCCCGCCGAATCGCAATCGATCTGCAGGAGCAGACGGCGGCAACAGATCCTACGTACCGTCGAATATACGAGGCATACACGGCCTGGAAGTTGGCGTCCAATCGCTGGTTCAGCACGGCAGAACAAACGTACGCGAACTTCGCCTTCAAGTAATCTGCAACCTTTTATGCCCCGCCCACACATCGCCGTATTCTGCGCTTCGAGCAATGATGTGCATACTCGTTACATCGCGGTCGCAGAGCGCATGGGGGCCCTCCTGGCCGAACTGGAGTACGCGCTCGTTTACGGCGGCGGAGATATAGGCCTGATGGGCGCGTTGGCTCGCGCTGTTCATGCAGGCGGTGGGCGCGTCGTGGGTGTCATCCCGCACGCACTGAGATCGATTGAAGGCGTCGCCTACGAAATCGCCGATGAACTTATCATGACCGACACGATGCGCGAGCGAAAAGCGACGATCTTTGAACGGGCCGATGCGTTCGTGGTTTTACCGGGAGGGATCGGCACGCTGGAAGAGTTTCTGGAAGTCATTACGCTCAAGAAACTGGGATACCACGATCTCCCCGTAGCGCTGGTCAGCACAGACGGCTTCTTTGATCGCCTGCTGGACTTCTTTCAGAAATTGAAAGTGAACCGGTTTGTCGGCGATTCGAACCCGCCCCTTTTCGAGACGGTCGATGAGCCCGAGCAGGTTTTTCAGACAGCGTCGTTTCGAAAGGCATTCTCGCATCCGGCAGGGCTTCAACCTTAAGAAGGTACCCCTTGCTACGTAACTTCCGTAGCAATCACGCATTTATCTACTGACTCTGCCGACAAAAAAATGGCGCTCCCTGAACCTGTAGCTCACCATATCGAAGTTTCCCGAACGGCACGATACTACACGATCGGAGAAATCGGTCCGACCAGTACAGACCTGTGGATCGTGCTGCATGGCTACGGTCAACGAGCCGTCGAAATTGCCCGGCCGTTTCGCGCACATCGCGCCGATGAACGCCTCATGGTCTTCCCGGAAGGATTGTCGCGTTTTTATACAAGTCATAGGGAGCAAAAGATCGGCGCATCGTGGATGACCGCTGAAGACCGAAAAATGGAAATTCGCGATTACGTGCGGTATCTGAACAGGCTGCACCAGAGTCTTGTTGACGGCGGCATATCCGTGCACGCCAGGCTCACTGTCTTCGGTTTCTCCCAGGGGTCGGCGGCGGCGACGAGATGGATGGCTGCAAAGCATGTAAAGGCGCACCGACTGATACTGTGGGGCGGTTTACCGGCATTCGAGCTCTGTACCGATCAATTTCAGCATGATGTACCCGTCGAACGTGTGCAACTCGTTACCGGTACAAAAGACGAATACGCGTCACCGGAACGACTTCAAAAAACGGCTTCGCTCATTTCGAAGAACGGCAGAGAAATCGAGTGCATCGTTTTCGAAGGACCACACGAAATCGACGGCGATACGCTTGCCTCTCTGATGGGAGACGAAAGCAAGCGTTCCTGATTCTGCGACTCTAG
>CAZGOS010000110.1:0-9463 GCA_964527795.1 uncultured Rhodothermales bacterium
GGATGTAACCGAGCCCCGTTTCACCGATCCATGAGGGCTGCAGTCCACCCAGCAGACCACGCGACTCGAAAACGTATCCGACTACCGTTCCAACCAGGCCGAATCGAGCCGACCAGAGCACACCCTCACGGGAGATGCCGTTCAGCATCACCGCCGCTACGGGAAATGCGACCGACGTCGTCAGGATTCCGCCCGATAGATAGAACACGTCCCAGAGAGATTCTGTGTTTAGAGCAAACAGGCAGGCACCGGCCATCACGCCGACCGTTACCCAGCGTGACCCGACCACCGAGGTCTGTTTTTCATGAAGGCCGAGTAGATCGTAGGCGATGCTAAGGCCCACGACAATGGCGGCTGCAACGAACAATAGTACAGCGGTCCAGAGCAAGACGATAGCGGGGATGTTCTATTCTCTTCTTAGAGATGGAAACTTAACGATTTCGTTTTTATGGTCCGTTTGTCGCAAGCCGGACCCAAACGTCGCGACGCGCATCTGTATATTGCGCAGACGAAGTCGAGTGCCTCAGAATTGCACGACTTCGCACCCAGTTATGCGCAGGAACCGATGGATCGTCAAGAAATGCGAGGACGAAAACCTCGTTGCCCAGCTCCAGAAAGAGCTGAATGACCTTCCATTCGTGCTTGCTCGCATGCTCGCTGATCGAGGCGTTCGCTCGTACGAGGACGCTCGAACTTTTTTCAGGGCCGGCCTGAAAGAGCTGCATGATCCCTTTCTGATGAAGGACATGCACGCCGCCGTTGCACGGCTGACGAAGGCGCTGGACGAGAACGAAAGCATCCTGGTCTACGGCGACTACGACGTTGACGGCACATCTTCCACGGCGCTGCTCACGGGATTTCTTCGGCGTCTCGGAGCCGACGTGTCCTATTTCATTCCCGATCGATTCGAAGACGGTTACGGCCTGAGCAAACAGGGAATCGATCAATGCCTGGAAAATGGGGCCGGCCTTATTATCGCCCTGGATTGTGGTATCACCGCGCTGAAGGAAGCCGCCTATGTGCGCTCCCTCGGTATCGATCTTATCATCTGCGATCACCATACTCCCCACGCCCAGATCCCCGATGCCGTCGCCGTCCTGGATCCAAAGAGAATCGATTGCCCGTACCCGTTCAAAGAATTGTGTGGCTGCGGTGTAACGTTCAAACTCGTGCAGGCCCTCTTGATCGCTCACGGAAAAGGAAGCGGGCTGGCCGAGCCCTACCTGGATCTTGTCGCCCTCGCGACTGCAAGCGATCTCGTTTCGGTAACCGGCGAGAATCGAATTCTCCTTCGTGAAGGTATCGATCGCCTGCGCAACAGTCCCAGGACCGGTATTCGCTGTCTTGCGGAGGAAGCGAAAACAAGACTCAGCGACTGCACGGTCTCTTCGATTGTTTTTACACTTGGCCCGCGAATCAATGCGGCAGGAAGATTGGGCGACGCAGGAAGAAGTGTTTCGCTGCTGCTCACCGAGGATGAAGTGGAAGGCGCCGCTCGGGCCAGGCAACTGGAGCGTTTGAACCAGGAACGCCGTGTACTTGATCGCGAAACACTGGATGAAGCCATGGTGATGGCCGAGCGCCAGATACTCGGCACCGATCGACATGCCATCGTTTTACACGGCCCTGAATGGCATTTGGGTGTTATCGGCATTGTTGCGAGTCGACTAGTCGAGCGTTTCTATCGACCTGTCGTGATGCTGACCTCCGCCGACGGCTATGCGAAGGGTTCCGCTCGCAGTATTAACGGTATTAATATTTTTCAGGCTATTCATGAGTGCGAAGACCTGCTGACCGAGTACGGTGGTCATGACTACGCAGCCGGTCTAACGCTTCCTCTCGAAAACGTGGAAGCATTTGAGCGTCGCTTCGACGAGAGTGTGGCGGCTCAGGTGAGTCCTGAACTTTTGGATCCCGTACTTGAGATTGACGGGGAGCTTTCTCTTTCGGCCGTCGATCGAAGATTCTGGGCCGTACTCAAACAATTTGAACCCTTCGGTCCCGGCAACGGGAAACCGGTGTTTTTGTCGAACAACCTGACTGTCACCGGTGAACCGAAAATCGTCGGTCGAGAGAGGAACCATCTGAAATTTTCTGTTCGTGATTCCGATCCCGGCGCTGCCGTCAAA
This sequence comes from uncultured Rhodothermales bacterium, assembly GCA_964527795.1. Taxonomy (GTDB): domain Bacteria; phylum Bacteroidota; class Rhodothermia; order Rhodothermales; family UBA10348; genus SMXL01. The sequence continues at coordinate 2,130 of CAZGOS010000110.1, forward strand.
AGCGCAATTGGTTTTCGGATGAGTGATTATATCGATATTCTACTCGAAAGCAAGAAAACCGGAATCCCTATCGCGCTCGTGTACTCGCTGGAAGAGAATACCTGGAACGGCCGGACGGCACTCCAGCTGCACGCGAATGATCTTCGGCTCCAGGATTAATACAGACAACCGATAGATCGTGGACATAAGATCATGTGACGCGTCACCCAATCTCAATATTGGCCTTCATTGAACGTATGTAATGGCACATAGAATGTCACCCGGCTCTTTGTAGTTACATGTTATTACATCTTGTTCCGTGCTGCTCGAACAAATCTCCTCAAAGCCATGTTATTCCGACAGATAGTTGACGAAAATCTTGCCCAATACGCCTACCTCATCGGTTGCCAGGCTACCGGGGAAGCCATTGTCATCGACCCCGAAAGAGACATCGACCGTTATATCGATCTAGCCGATAAAGAGGGCCTGGATATCGTTGCCGTCGCCGATACGCATATCCATGCCGATTATCTGACGGGTACGCGAGAGTTTGCGGAGCGCGGCGTCAAGGTGTTCGCCTCCGACGAGGGTGACGCCGACTGGAAATTCGAATGGCTGCTCAACTCGGAATACAACTACCAACTCCTGAAGCACGGAGACACGTTCAAAGTCGGTAATATCCAGTTTGAAGTTGTTCATTCTCCAGGTCATACACCCGAACATGTCTCCTACCTTGTAACCGACCTGGGCGGCGGGGCCGACGCCCCCGTGGGTCTTGCCAGTGGCGATTTCGTGTTCGTCGGCGATCTGGGGCGGCCGGATCTGCTGGAATCGGCGGCCGGCATTGTCGGTATGATGGAGCCTTCGGCCCGTACGCTCCATAAATCCGTTCTCGCGTTCCTGGAGCTGGACGACTATATCCAGATCTGGCCGGGACATGGTGCCGGCAGCGCCTGTGGAAAAGCGTTGGGCGCCGTACCGGAATCGACGGTCGGATACGAACGCAGATTCAACGGGGCCATTCAGGCGGCCATGCGGGGTGAAGACGAGTTTGTTGCTTCGATCCTTGATGGTCAGCCCGAACCGCCCATGTATTTTGCCCGAATGAAACGCGACAACCGCATGGGGCCTCCGCTTCTCGGCTCCCTGCCACGGCCGCAGTTGTTGTCGGCCGATGAGCTGGCGAACGTCGTCCGCATGGGCGATGCCGTAATTCTCGATACGAGAATTGATCGAGCCGCTTTTATGGCAGGCCATCTTCCCGGCTCGCTGCATACTCCGCTCAACAAGGCGTTTAACACCGTTGCAGGGTCCTACGTCGAGGAAAATACTCCCATCTATTTAATAGTCGATATGGAGCACGTAGAAACGGCCGTTCGCGATCTCATACGCATCGGCCTGGACGATATCGTCGGTTATGCAACGCCGGATACGCTGGAGCACTACAGGGAAAAAGGCGAGTTGATTGCGACGATACCGCACATGAAACTGCACGACATCCCCGAGCTTGCGGCCCGTTCGGATGTGAAGTTCCTGGATGTTCGAAACTTGGACGAATATCGTTCCTCGCACGTCGCCGGGGCTGAGAATATTGCGCATACGCGACTCCTGGTACGACGAGATGAAGTTCGAAAAGACGGACAGGTGGCCGTCTACTGCCGAACCGGAGCAAGAGCGGCATATGCTGCTGCACTCCTTCAACGGCTCGGCCACAACGTTATCCATATCGAAGGCGACTATGAGGCGTGGATCGCTGCGCAATGCGGATAGCCGTCAAGAAATACATTCCCATTCTTGAGTGGTTGCCCACGTATTCCTGGACGAACCTGAAAGGTGATCTCCCGGCCGGAATTACGGTCGGTATTATCCTGATCCCGCAGAGCATGGCCTACGCGCTGCTTGCCGGTGTTCCTCCGATCTACGGCCTGTACGCATCTCTCGTCCCCCTGCTCGTTTATCCGTTTCTCGGAACGTCCCGGCATCTGGCGGTTGGTATTATGGCGATCGATTGCCTGATAGTCGCGGCCGGGCTGGGCGCTCTCGCAGAACCGATGACAGCGGAGTACCTGAGCCTGGCGTTTCTGCTGGCGCTTATGGTGGGCGTCATCCAGATTCTCATGGGGCTGCTGCGATTTGGATTTGTCGTCAATCTCCTGTCGCGACCGGTCATATTCGGATTCACCTCTGCCGCGGTCATTACCATCGCTTTCAGTCAACTCCCGGAGCTTCTGGGAATGTCCATTCCGCGCATTGCCGGCGTACCCGGCATACTTGTGGAAGCATTTCGTCATCTGGGTGACATGCATCCGGCGACTGTAGCCCTGGGCGTTTCGGGAATGCTTCTCCTGATGAGTGTAAGAAGATGGTTCCCATGGGCTCCCGGGCAATTGATTGCGATTGTTCTTGGAGCAGTGCTCGTCTGGGCCTTTGCGCTCCATACATCGGGCGTACGAATCGTAGGTGAGATTCCGTCCGGTTTACCCGCTTTCATGCTGCCGGCCGTAACCCTCGATTCCGTTCAAGACCTGCTTCCAACGGCAGTCACGCTCTCACTTATTCAATTCATGACAGTGATTTCTCTCGGAAAGCTTTTTGCCGCCCGGCATCGCTATACCGTTAAACCCAACCGGGAGTTGGCGGCACTTGGAGCCAGTAATGTGCTCGGTAGCCTGTTTCGAAGTGTGCCCGTCTCGGGAAGTTTTTCGCGCAGTGCGGTGGGTGACCATACGGGCGGTCAGACGAGTCTCGTGAACGTATTTGCCGCTATACTCATCGCATTCACGCTCCTCTTTCTTACGCCCCTGTTTTACTATTTACCGCTCGCCGTACTGGCCGCCATCATCATCGTTGCCGCGTTCGGACTCATCGATGTCTTCGAGATGCGGTATCTGCTCAGAACGAAACGTACCGATGGGGTAATCGCACTTGTGACCTTTCTGGCGACCTTGATCATCGGGATTCGCGAAGGTGTTCTTATCGGAATCGGGCTTTCGGTCGTCAGCATCATGTATCGAATCAGTCGACCGAATGTTGTCGTCCTGGGTAAGCTGCCTGGAAGCCATTCCTATCGGGACCTTTCGAATTTCGAAGATGCCAGGCGTATCGATGACGTTCTCATCCTCCGCATTGACGCTTCCTTCTATTTTGCCAACGCCGAATATGTGAGAGATGTGATTCTGAACCGGGTTGCGTCCGAATCGGTACGCGCCGTCATCCTCGAAACAAACAGCGTCAACAATATCGATACGACGGCCATCTCCGTGCTTCGCGAGGTATACGAGACGCTCCAGAAACTGGAAATCGAACTCTATTTTGGCGGCATGAAAATTCCTGTACTCAAGGTCATGAAAGAATCCGGCCTGTACGAAACCATCGGAGCCGATCGATTCTTCATCAGCACGCATCGGGCCGTGAAACATCTGCTAACCTCGTGGGGATGCTACGAGGAATACAAAGACCGGAACAGGAAGACCGCGGATCGTTCTTCATAAGGAATGCCGGCCCAAATCATCAGGCACGGCGGAGCTCGGACATCGTATTGATATTCACCATCTCCTCCGTCGTCACGTCAATCCTGACCACGTGCTCGAGTGTCTCCACAAAGCGCTGAACGCCATAGCACCCCTCACCAAGCGCGGCGTCGAGCGCGTCGATCAGAGACACATTGTAACATGCGCAGAGCGGTTGCGCCTGGCTTTGTTCCGTCCGGCATAGAACAACTTGCCGGGGCGAACGGCAATGCAAAATGAGTCGCTCCAGCGTCTGCGTTGTTATGAGCGGCAGATCGCAGGCGATCACGAGGAGCCAGGGATTTGACGAGACTTTCAGACAGGCGAGAATACCGGACAGAGGGCCGGCGTCCACGTACGCATCCGGAACCGGGCGACCTTCAGGGAGATCGGGTGTGATCGAACCGGCGCCCGTGGAAAGCAGAACTTCGTCGACAAGAGGAATGGCCGCGTCGTAGACGTGTCTCGCGAGCGATTTTCCTCTCAGCATCGCATTGCATTTCTCGGCGCCAAAACGCGTCGACCGACCACCCGTCAGAATCGCCAGGGACAGCCGTAAATGATTATTTGAATGCATACAATAAAATACCTTGAGGAATGCATAGAATGGGACGATTCATTCTGTGATTCGAGCCGGCGCATTTTATTGCCGGTTCACGTAGGTTCGGAGCGCAGTTTTTATCGGAGGACGAGTTAATGTTCTACTTCTATTCGGACAAAACAGGGGTTCTCGAAAGCGACAAAAATGGCGTTCGCCTCAGGACCAAGCGCCTGTTTCCCGGTCTCAGATCGGCGCAGGAAAAATCCCACCGGCGTATTCTCGTCATCGATACGGACGCCCTGCCCCAGACCCCTACCGGCACGAAGGTCAGCGAGAAAAGCATGTACGAGGCACTGGAGAAGAAGAACAAGAAAGAAGTCGTCGTACCCCTGGAAGCCGTTCGTAACATTACTCCCTATGCACTGCCGCTCGAATTGGAAGCCGGGGGCGGTGTCGTAACGCGAATCAAAGATGACAGATTGCATGTGCTTCTCATTTTCCGGAAAGGCGTCTGGGACCTTCCCAAGGGAAAGCAGGACAAAGGCGAGACAGTCGAAGCGTGTGCGCTTCGTGAAGTGAGGGAGGAACTTGGCATCGTGAACCTTCGAATAATCAAGTCGCTCGACGTCACGGTTCACGTCTATTCAGAAGACCGAAGGTTCAAGGTGAAGACGACGCACTGGTATCAGATGGCGACGGAGGAGACGAAGTTCAAACCCGAAAAACGAGAGGGCATCAGCAAGGTCAAGTGGGTACCCTGGAGAGATGCGGAGAAGATGGTCGGATACAAAAACCTGAAAAAGCTGCTTCGGCGGCTAAAATCCAACCTGTATTGACCATTCCCGGGTTCCGGGCGGCCACATCTTTTCTGTACTACCTGCCTGCCGTTTCTGTACGACCTGCCTACCGTTGCCCGACCAGGAAAACGGCATTTCCCATCAGCAAACGTCCGGAGTACCAGAATCCTCTGAACAGGGGGTCGTCGACCATGTAAACGATCGATCCCCGGCCCATATCCTGCACGCCGAACGCCAGGCTTTCTTCAATTTTTTTCGCGGCTTCGTGCCCGACCTGTCCGCTTACGAGAGACTGGTCTTTCAGCACGCCGACGTTCCATACGCCTGATCCATCCATGTAAGCCGGAGAACTGGAGCCCCGCTTCAGAACAAAAGATTCCTCCCCGAAACCGAAGGCGAGAGGGTGGGAATTGTCGACGGTCGCGCGGTAGATAGAGCCGTTGTTGCTCCTGGTTGCCCGGTCCCTTCGGCGCTCGCCGTACACTTTGAGCGTGTCGGCGTCGGCTTCTTTTGCCTCGTCATTCTTCTTTTCGCCGTTCTCCTTTTTCTTTTTCAGCGAAAAGCCTTCTTTGCCCACAAAAAATCCCGCTGCGCTACCCATCGCGATGAGTCTGCCTCCGGCACGAACCCACGCCGTCACGCGCTTGAGCCGGTCGTCCGAAAGGATCCGACCATAGGATCCACCGGGCAGAATGAGTACATCATATTTCTCCAAATCCACTCTGCCGAACACATCGGGCGTCATCATTGTAACCGGATAGTGAATCTGTTGGTCGAAATAGTGCCATATCTGTCCCGATGATGAAGACGAAACGGGACTGCCTCTGAGTACCGCTATCGTCGGCCGCTTGATGTAATGAACGTCTCCCGAGCCGAAGTCCGATCCTTTGTCCACGAATCCCGTTCCGACTGCCGTCACTTTCTGCCCGTGTTTTTCGGCCAGGTTGCCGAGAAGAGATTCGAGCGCGTCACCGAATTTCTCGTTTCCGGTTCGTGTAACGATCAGTGTTCCAGGAGCATATGTTTCCCCTTCCATCTCAAAGGTTTTCTCGGCGTACCTCACCTTGACGTTTTTCTGAAGGAGCGCCGATAGAAACTGCACGTCGGCCACGTCGCTCCACCGGACGAGATAGGCGTATGCTCGCCCGGTCGATTTCGTAAGCGTGCCGCCTGCCGGCTGGAACTCCGCGTCCGGATCGATTTGATCGGGCGTTGCAAACGCCGTAAGGTCGTAGGCGTATGGAAGAGCCCACGCGGTGATGTCGTACGTGATGGAATCGGAAATGGCAGATACGGGCTCGAAGAGCACACGAAGCAGCGTAGACCGCGGTTGGTGAGCCGAAACAACCAGATCTCCCCTGGAGATTTCAAAGGAGCCCGTCTTGCCGGTACGGTAACTGAATCCTTTTACCCGTCGAGAGCCCGAAAGTGTGCCGAACTCGATGCCGAGCTTTTTAAGATGGTCGGCCAGTGCGGCGGTTCGTCCGTCGCCGGGCGCCGATTTCACGACGTACGTGCGATACGGTCCTGAAGGATTGTTTCGAGCCTCGTCAAAGAAGTTTTTGAATTCGGTGATGATGCGATCGTGATGCACAGATGCCATTTCGACCGTGGATAATCCGGTCGTGTGATGATGGGCTAAACGATCCGCCAGCGTCAATGTGTCGGCTTCAGCCGTAATAATGCCCAGTCCGGCTCGGCCGCCCCCGGCCTGTTCGTAGGTCATTCCGATGGCGCCGTTGTAGGTCGGAAAGGTGTCGCCGTATCCCGGATAGAAAAGGTCAAAAACCTGTTTCGTAAAATAGAGCCATCCCTTTTCGTCGAAATATTTTGCATGGTTCCGGCCGATGATCGTCTGATACTCGCGCTGCCAGGCAGTGATGGCCTGGTGGTATGGTTCGGCGGCAGGAGCGAAAAAATACGGAGAATCCACTCCCTGCTCATGGAAGTCCACATGCACATGTGGCATCCACTGATTGTAGAGCCGGATGCGCGCCTCTGTCTCGACCTGCGTCAACCAGGACCAGTCCCTGTTGAGATCGAAATTGTAATGATTCGTCCTGCCTCCGGGTCCTGTTTCGAAGTGCTCGGCGGCGTCGGGATTCACGTTGTTCTTCATGCCGACCGCCTGGTTGTACCAGTTGACGTATCGGTCCCTGCCGTCCGGATTAATGGTTGGGTCCAGAATGACGATCGTATTAGCCAACCAGGCTTGCGTTTTCACGTTGTCGGTATCGGCCAGTTCAAACAGCGTCGCCATGGACGCCTCTGCGCTCACGGATTCATTTCCGTGCACACTGTAACTGAGCCAGACCACCGACAGCACATCCCCCTGGAGATCGCCGGTTTCCAGGCCCGCCAGCTTCAGGTTGTTTCGCCGAATCTCTTCCCTCCCGGCAAGATTTTCGGCTGTTGAAATAAAGGCCACGATGAGCGGTCGGCCCTCGTTCGTGCTGCCATACTGCATGGTTTCTACGTTCGGTGATGCCTCTGCAACGTGGCGCACAT
>CAZGOS010000111.1:0-9398 GCA_964527795.1 uncultured Rhodothermales bacterium
TCGACATCGACGAGCTCTCGCTCGACGACATTCCTACCTATAACATGATGCGCGCGAGCAAAACGCTCGGCGTCTTCCAGATCGAGTCGCAGGGGCAGCTCCACCTGTTGGCGCAGCATCAGCCCGAGGACTTCACGGATCTTATCAACGAAATCGCGCTCTTCCGGCCGGGGCCGCTGCAGAGCGGCATGGTGCACCCGTTCGTGCGCCGGCGGCGCGGCCAGGAAAAAGTCGAATACGATCATCCGCTCCTCGAACCGCTTCTGAAGAGCACCTACGGCGTGATCGTCTACCAGGAGCAGGTGCTCGAAGTTGCGCACCATTTTGCCAACATGTCGCTCGAAGAGGCCGACGAGTTTCGCCGCCTGATGTCACATTTCCGGGATCCGGGAGAAATGGAGGGCATGCGCGAGAAGTTTGTTTCGGGCGCCATGCAAAACGGCGTTTCCTTTGAAATCGCGACGAAGGTCTTCGAGAACGTGGCGGGTTTCGTCGGGTACGGATTCTGTCGGAGCCATGCGGCGGCTTTCGCCAAGACCGTCTACCAGTCGGCTTACCTCAAGCGCCACTATTCGGCGGCGTTCATGGCCGCTTTCATGCAGCACCGGCCGGGCATGTACAATTTGATGACACTCGAAGAAGAGGCCCGGCGCTTCGGCGTGCCGATCCTGCTTCCGGACATCAACCGATCCGGATTCCGCTACGACATTGAACTCGTGCGCGAGGGGGGCTGTGCGCAGAAGAACGGGTTTGTGCGGGAAAACGGTCGCGCGTACGGGCGAACCGCATGCGAGCCGGAAGAGAAGTTCGCCATCCGCAAGCCGTTTGCTTCGATCCAGGGCGTTTCGCAGGAAAACGCACGCGCCATCGTATGGGAACGGCGCAACGGGCCCTATACGAGCGTGCGCGATTTCTACGAGCGCAATGTGCTTTCCATCGACATCTTCCGAAACATCGCCCGGTCGGGAGCACTTGATGAACTGGTGTGGGATAGCCGCAGGGCGCTCTGGGAGATCGGGCTCCTGCACCGGAGCGTGGGAGAGCCGGGCCGCCGCGCAGAAGCGGCGCTTTTTGACCTTCCGCCCTTCACGGAAGAAGACATTCCGGATCTGCCGTCACTGACGCTCGACGAGCGCCTGAGCTGGGATTACCAGACGCACCACGCCGCACGCGTGCATCCGATGACGCTCGCCCGTCGAACTCTCAGCGAACTCGAAATCCGACCCATTTCCACGTGTTACGGCCTTGGGCGCATTCTAAAAAACACTCTGAAAAACACTGCGAAAAACACTGCGAAGAACACAGTGAAGGACACGCGCGACGGCCCGACCGTCACCATCGCCGGGATCGCCATGCTGCGCCAGCGGCCGCGCACCGCCAACGGCGTCATGTTTCTGACGCTCGAAGACGAAACCGGCTTCATCCAGTGCGTCATCTACCGGGCCGTGCTCGAAGCGCTCGACCACGTGTTTTCGCAGTCGTCGCTCATCGTGCGCGGAAAACTCCAGGTCATGGGCAACTGGCGTGGACTCGTTGTGCAGTACGCGTGGCCTGTCAACGGCATTCTGGGTGGGTATGAAGGCCATGCATCGATGGCGGGCGGTCGCGATAAGATGATCAAGGAAGTCAAAGCGGTAGGCAGATAGCGCCGCCACGTCGGCTTAAGGTGGAGACTCCGCATACGCCGCCACGCGATACTCCAGTGTCACTCTCCATACACACCGACACGTGCGATAGGAGACTCACGACCGAGGCTGGTCCGAGTGAATTTTCTTGTTGCCGCCGCCCGGCCGGAGAACCGTTTTTGATCTGGCGAAATCTTGTGGGTGAGTCGGTATCCTGACAGATGGCTGTTCACTAATTTCAGATTCGGCCCCCATTCACTGATTTCATCTAATCAGCCACGAACTTGTCAACACTGATAATTACAAACGGCGCTGCCGCCGTAAACTCCATTGCACGAGTGCGCCCGGACGATCGATTTCTTTCGTGGGATGATGTGCTTCACGACGGACCCGTACCCGGTGAACTGCCGCTGAACCATCTCTCTTCAATTCGGGCGCGGTTCATATCCGAATGCGGCTGGGAACCCTATGCCGAAACCCGTGAGAACTTTGACAAGCGCGATCGTCTTCTGATCAGCGCGCGAGACGAGTTCAATGAAATCGTTCTCTGGTTCAGGCACGACCTCCATGATCAGCTTCAGCTTATTCAGATTCTGGCAGAGTTGGGTGAGCAGAAAACACATTCGGCATCGAAAGCCCGGGTCACGCTCATTTGCAGGGATCATTCTGTCTCAATGAGCGATGCCGAAACGTTGGCACGCGACTTTCGCGATCGAGAGCCTGTCGACGAGGCGCACTGTGAATTGGGACTCATGGCCTGGTCGGCCTTTACGCATGTTACGCCGCTGAAACTTGAACAGTTGCTTGATCGGGAAAATCTCTCGATCCTTCCATATCTGAGAGCATCCCTGTATCGCTGGTTCGAAGAGTATCCGGATATCACGGATGGTCTTAGCCGAACAGAACACGCGGTTCTCGATGCGGTAAGCCGTGGTATGAGTAACGCACCTTCTCTATTCAGTGCAGTCCAGAATGCGGAAGAAGCGCAATTTCTTGGCGATGAATCGTTCTGGAGAATTGTCGAGCGCATGAATTCCGAGCCTGACGAGCTGCTTGCGACAATCAACGGTGAACGTTTCGAGGTACACAATCCAACACGACATTCTTTCAAGCTGACTGCGCTTGCCGAACGCGTGTTGGACGGCACGTCGGATCGCGTGCATACGTGGAGGGAAAAATGGATGGGCGGGGTACTTCTCGGGCCGCGCAATTTCTGGTACTGGAATCCCGTATCAGAAACATTTGAAGCGGGTATGTTGTGAAGGCCTGAGCGCCGCATGGTGTTGCAGAAAAGTGTTGCAGAATAGCGGAGAAAGAAAGGGCGAAGTAAAGGGCGCCGGCGAACGCCCAAAATGAACGTTTTCAGGACTCTGTCAGAAGGGATAAAAAAGCAACTGCGCCGTGTTGATGACGCGTGGATAACGTGGATGCAAATCAGTTCAATTTTGATTATGCCATTGATAATATTTAATTTGTATCGTAAATCTTTAATTATTAATTGTATAGAACAATAATGAACCGTCTGATTTGACGTAAAACCATAAGAACAAGGCGCGACAGCAATTTGACGACCCGTGGATAAACTGTGGATAACTTTTCAGATAAATTTGTGCCCGTGTAAAATTTCCTCGGCCCCATGAGTGTCACAGATCCGACAGCATTGGCTGTCGACAGTAGAAAAATATGGTTGATTCCAGAGACGGTCTGGTACCTGGAGTCGTTTCTCTCCGGCTCCGATTCCGATAGATTATGCAAGCGGCTTCTGACATCCATAGACTGGCAACAGCACGTTCTTCAGAGCTTTGGTCACCGCGTGAACTGCCCTCGCCTCTGCGCATGGCACGGTGACGACGGCGCCGACTATTCCTACTCAGGCATACACCTTCATCCCGAGCCCTGGACGAGCGAACTCACTGAAATCCGATCACGGGTTGAAGCGGTTCTTGGGCTTTCTTTTAACAGCGTACTGCTGAATCTGTATCGCGATGGGCGGGACTCCATCGGATGGCACGCCGACGATGAACCCGAACTGGGTGTAGAACCGGTCATCGCCTCGGTGTCGCTCGGTGAGACGAGGAAGTTTCGATTCAAGAAGAAATTCAAGAAGAAACTCAAGAAGACACTCAAGAAGGAAAGACGAGATGAATCCACATTCGAATTACGGCCGGAGACTTTCTCCATCGATCTCTCGCCCGGGTCGCTCCTCGTGATGCGGGGCAGATGCCAGGTAGAGTGGAAACACGCCGTGCCGAAAACGAAGCGAAAGGTGGAACCCCGAATTAATCTTACGTTTCGCCAGATCGTTCCGGTTTGGAAGATCTGATCAGGAGAGGACCTTCTGGTAAGAGTCGATGTCTTCGAGCACCTCACCGGTGCCACGAACAACGGCGGTGAGCGGATCTTCCGCGACGTAGACGGGAAGGTCGACGCGGCCTCGAATCAATTCATCCAGACCCTTGAGCAACGAGCCACCACCGGTGAGCATAATGCCGCGCTCCAGCACGTCAGCACCCAACTCAGGGGGTGTGCGCTCGAGGCAACGAATAACCGATGCCGCAATCTGGGCAACCGGCTCACGAAGCGCTTCACGCACGTCTTCAGACGAAATCGTTCGGATTTTTGGAATACCGCTAACCAGATCACGACCCTTGACTGAGAGCTCCAGTTCAGGATCGAGTTCGACGGCGGAACCAACTTCCTTTTTGATTCGCTCAGCCGTTCGCGTACCAATAAGCAGATTGTGATTCCGCTTGAAGTAGTGCACGATAGCGTCATCAAGTTCATTTCCACCCACCCGGATCGATTCTTCGACCACGATTCCGGAGAGGGCGATCACGGCGATTTCGGTTGTGCCTCCACCGACGTCGACAACCATATTTCCGATAGGCTCCGAAACGTTGAGTCCGATACCGATGGCTGCCGCCATGGGCTCATGAATCAGGAAGACCTGACGGGCGCCGGCATGTTCAGATGAATCACGGACCGCTCGTTTTTCGACTTCGGTTATTCCGCTCGGTATGCAAACAACCATTCGACGAATGGCAGACAACCAATTCGTCTGCACTTTTCGAATAAGCTGTCGGATGAGCTGTTCAGCAACCTCGAAATCGGCGATGACACCGTCCTTGAGGGGCTGGACGGTCTCAATTTCCCGGTGCGTGCGTTCGTGCATCTGCTGGGCCTCGTAGCCCACGGCGATAATGCGTCGATTGGATCGATTCAGAGCCACGATGGACGGCTCATTCAACACGATGCCACGCCCCCGGATGTAGATGAGCGTGTTGGCCGTGCCCAGATCAATTGCTATATCAGTCGCAAAATTGAACAGGCCCATGAACGATGTGGAAAGCGTGTTTTTGATTTGTTGAGGTCGTCTGAGATGAAGAGGGAACCGCCGGATAAAAGGGTTCAAATATCCGCAAATTCGGGCGGCAGGCGCTTCTTTTTGGTGCGTCGATAATAAGCATGACCGCTTTTGATTCCAACGGTTTCATCTGCAGTTGCGTTTTGCACTCAGTGAGAAAAGAAAACCCGGCCCGAGGGGGCCGGGTCCGACGTAACCTCGGAAAGCCTTACGGGGCCTCCCAAAATGGAAACGGTGTTCTGGCACCCGCCCCCTGTAGCAAAGCGTGATCCATATCAATTAGACGGAAAAATAGGCAAATAACGACACGTATCGCCTGAAAGAGAGGAAAAAACGTCTGTTCTGGAGGAAAAATTCTCCGAATCGAGATCCTGGTGTGCGAACGTGAATGCCTCGCCCGAAAAATTGGAATCGCCGAAAGCCCGGGTCAGCCCGCCGGTTCGAAAAGGGATAACACGGCCCCGGCAGGATCCTGTATGGCGCAGTAACGGCCCATGTTACCCATGGAGCGAATCTCGCCGATGAGCTTTCCTCCAAGCGCGAGGCATCGGGAAACCGATGTCTCAATGTCCTCTACATTCACATAGATCATCCAGAGAGGCGGGAGATGCGCGTTGCTTCCCCTGGCGTAACAGACGCCGGCCATCGGATCGCCGCTTTCCGGAGCGTTCATGGAATAGTCTTCGTAGTCTTCCATGGGGACTGGTTGCGATTTCCAGCCGATGACATGGCTGTAAAAGTCGCGAATGGTGTGGGCTTCCGGCACGGTCAGGTCGAACCACGTGACCGAGCCGACCGGCGGTTTGTCGTTACTCACAACGGTACTTTTAACAGTTTCGGAATGCTACTGATTTCTGAAAGAGTCTGTCCGTAATCCGAAGATCATGCGCCGGGTACACGCGCCTGCAAGAGCTGACCAATGAGCTCGACCTGGATTTTAAAGCCGGGATCGGTGTCGATCCGGGCCTGAACGGCGCGACATGAATGAATTACGGTTGAATGATCACGGCCTCCAAAGCGCCGTCCAATGGCTTCCAGCGAGAGCTGCGTCAGCCGTTTGCAGAAGAACATGGCCACCTGACGGGCATCGACGATGGGGCGCTTCCGACTTTTTCCGATCAACAAATCCGGATCCAGATCAAAACTCTCCGCGACGATCTCTCGGATCCCGATGGCCGACACCGTTTTTCGCCCGCGCGCGTCGATAATTTCGTGCAATGCTTCCTGCACGAAGGCGAGATCGATCGGGCGGTTCTTGGAGATCTGTTTCATGGCCAGGAGCCTGTTGACGGCGCCCTCCAGGATGCGAATGTTGTCCTTCACGTTGTAGGCAATGAAATCGACCACGTCACCCGGCAGGTCGAGCCCGCATCGTTTCGCATGATTCTGTAGAATGGCGATCCTTGTTTCGAGATCGGGCGGCTGAACATCGGCCGAAAGTCCCCATCTGAATCTTGAGAGCAGCCGCTCCTCGATCCCGGCGATCTCCGCCGGGCTGCGATCGGCGCAAAGAATAATCTGTTTGCCACGCTGGTGCAGATCATTGAAAAGATGAAAGAACTGCTCCTGGGTTTTTTCCTTGCCTCCGAAAAACTGGATGTCATCCACGATCAACACGTCAATCAGGCGAAACGTCTGCATAAACTCGGTAAGCGTATTCTGCTTGATGGCATGAACGAAGAAATTCGTAAACACCTCGCTCGTCATGTATAACACGCGAATACTCGGATGCTCGGCGACGATTTGATTCCCGATAGCGTGGGCCAGATGCGTTTTTCCAAGACCAACTTTCCCGTAAATGAGGTATGGATTGAAACTGGTCTCGCCCGGACGACTGGCTACCGCAACGCCCGCGCTTCTGGCAAGTCGATTGCAGTCGGCTTCAATAAAGGCATCGAAAGTGTACCGCGGGTTGAGGGTCCTCGGAATGGGACTGGAAACCGTCTCCCGGCGAACGGTTAGAGGAGGCTGCCCGTTTGATGAGTTCAAAACGGGCGCGGCCGTATTCCGGACACTCGATGGCGCCTGTTCGGCAACGCCGGGTTCCGTTTTGTCCGCGGTATGCCCCGGAACCTGTGAAAACAGATCTGGCTCCCTTTCGGGCACTTTCGATTTTACGATCTGGTATTCGACGGATGTCGCGGCTCCACCCAAGTCCTCAAGAGCCTCTTTCAGGAGATGGCCATAGTGACGGTCGATCCAATTGCGATGAAAATTGTCACGAACGCCGAGTGTCAGGGTGGGTGAATCTGTCGACGATGCGAACTCGACGAGTTCGACTGGCCTTATCCAGGTATTATATGGCTGACTTGGGATGCGATCTCGCAGTGCTTCCTTGCACTGTTGCCAGATACGCGCCGGCATAACTTCCATCGGGAATAAACAGCCTGAAAAGGTCAAGTGGGTACAAGAAACTGTGTCTCTATGGTAGGCAGGATTGGCCCCATCAGGCAACCCATGAACCCCCGGTTTTTATCCACACTTGGCACTTATTATCAACACACAAAATGTGGAGAAAAAAGTAGCTCCCGCGGTTGATTTTGGAGAGTCGTTTGCTGTAAGAGAGGGTTCAAAAACAGGATTTGAATCCTCCCGAAGGGGCTGTTCAAACCGCTTATGAAAAGCCTTTCAGGATCTCTTCGGCATGCTCACGAACCTTCGGTTTTTTAATGATATGCTTGATCAAACCGTTTTCGTCGATGAGAATTGTCATGCGTTTTGTGCCCAGGAATGAGCGACCGTACATCTTCTTTTCCCCATACGCGCCGTACGCACTAAGCACCGTTTTCTCCGTATCAGCAAGCAACGGAAAGGGTAGGTCAAACTTGTCGGCGAATTTTTCATGCTTGCTGACCGGATCGTCGGACACTCCGACGATTTCGATTCCGTGTTCTCCC
The DNA here is from genome assembly GCA_964527795.1 of uncultured Rhodothermales bacterium. Lineage (GTDB taxonomy): Bacteria > Bacteroidota > Rhodothermia > Rhodothermales > UBA10348 > SMXL01. Next base: position 7,887 of record CAZGOS010000111.1, read on the forward strand.
AATATCTCGAAATTATCCCTGAGATTGCATGCCTGAACGGTGCATCCAGGCGTATTGTCCCTCGGGTAAAAGTAGAGGGCAACCTTCTTTCCTTTATAGTCATCAAGAGAGATTTTTCCTCCGCCCTGAACGGGACCCTCGAAGTAAGGCGCGGGATCTCCTATTTCCGGCATGGTAGTGTGGGTCATTTGTGGATAACGTGAATATGTGTGCTCGCGGTAGGTGGGCGACCGCGATTGCGAAGATCGATAGAAAACGTTACCCGGGAACCGAGCGTTCCGGACTCATGCAATCTTCGAATCATCTGTTTTCCTACGGAGCGGTTACTCAATCTGAGACCGGATAAAGAACAATATCGCAGGCCGGCGTGCCGGCTAGAACGGCTGCTCCGCCGTAACGGTCAGAAATTCCATGAACCGCCTGCTCTTTCCCCAGATTTCTGCGAGGCTGAACATGAAATCCGGGGCAAGCGCCTGCTTTTCACTGAGCCGGCACACACCTACGAAATCCTTTCTTTTGATTTCGTCAATGAGGGGATGATCGGCGTCGAAACCCTTGGGAGGTCGCTTCAGGCTTTCCCCTTCGATCTCATATGTCTCCGCAAAGTCCTTTTCTCTGATAATGGACATCCAGAATTCGGGATCCTCGGCAATGGCGTGACGAATGTTGGTCAGAACAGCCATTTCGGGCTGCCATAGTCCGATTGCGACGAACACCGTTTCCGGTTCGATGTGCAGATAGAAGCCCGGCGCATGCACATTTTTTCCGGCGGTATGCCGAAAATGAATGCCGGCGTGTGTCTTGTACGGATCCTTGTTTTTGGAAAAGCGCACATCGCGGTAAATGCGAAACAGCGAGCCTCCAACTGCCTTGGGGATCGCAAGAAAATGGGGGCTGATCGCCGAAAGCAGGGGAGCAAAATCCGCGATGAGTTGAAGGAGCGGATCTCGTACGGTATCGATGTAGGTCTGCTTGTGATCGTTGAACCAGTCTCGATTGTTATTTGCTTTCAGGTCGCGAAGAAAAGTGAATAGCTCCGGTGTGATGTAGGGATTTGCCATGGTTTCATTTCTCGGATGTGTTTCCAACGGCCGGCGTGCCGCCCAGATAGGCGCCCCCTGCAAACGCAGTCAGGCCGGCTGAGTGATGATGTCCTTCTGGGTTAGAATGTCCGGATGATGGTTTCGAAATCTCGCTTAACACAGGCGAGAATGCAATATGTGCGCTCAGACTTATTAAGGCCTGTTAACACTTCCTGCAAGCGTCCTGTAGCTGCCTGAAAAGACGCTAATCAAGGCGTGAGGAGTGAAACATGGTAGAATCATATGAACGACGAACAACGCAGAGGAGCGTCTTTTCAGGCGCTACCCCTCGGGCTGGGGCCATTTTCATCCCCAGCTTCGTTATCAGACGCTTATGTAGCGCTGCTACACTGCGCGTCTTCTGCCTTGCTGGACAAGAAAATGGCCTCCAGCAGGACGATTTCAGGAAGTGTTAACAGGCCCTGATCCG
>CAZGOS010000112.1:0-9350 GCA_964527795.1 uncultured Rhodothermales bacterium
GCTCGCGCTCATCCCGCTGTGGTGGCACAAGGCTTTCATAGAAGAGACGCTGGATTTGGACCGAAGCCGTACCGGCGGCAGCGATTAGTCCTAATTTGGTCCTATCGGCGAAGGATAGTAAGGCTTTCGTCCTATCGGCGACAAATAGCAAGGCTCTCGTACTATAAGTGACAATTAGTACGGATCCCGTACTAATTGTCCAGTTCGAACTCCTGCGCACCCATCGTCGATACACACTTCGCGGCTATACGATTGCCTTCTCGGGCAGCATCGAACACCGACTCGAAATTCGATTTTATCAGCCCGTGGATAAATCCGGCGCACCACGCATCGCCTGCCCCTGTTGCATTGACCATCTGTACCGGCTCGGACCGAACGATTTCTTTTTCTCCGTCTGAACCAAGCACGGCACAGCCGTTCCGACCCAGGGTAATGATGATCGTTGGCCGACTTTCAGCTAACGCCTGCAAACACCTGGCCACATCGAACAGGTCGTTCTCGCTTGCTCTCGCGGGCACGTGTTTCCCCAGGATCTGCTCGGCTTCCTGCAGGTTGAGAATCAGATAGTCGGTGTGCGGAAAAACACCCCCGATGACCTGCCACCATTCCTCCGCCGTGCGCTCAGACACCAGCGTCACATTGAGTGAAATATGCAGGCCGGGTTGGCGACTCTTTGCGTCGGCAATCACGACTCCCAGTTCGTCTCCGCTCAGAGCCGGCAAAACTCCGAGAGACGCAAGGTGAAGAACGCAGAGACCCTCCCCGTTCCGATGCAACCATCGCTTGAGGAACGGAGGGTCGAGCTTCAAACTCACACCCGGCATATAAATAAAACTGGGTTCGCCATCGTCGGCCACGGAAACCAATGCCTGGGCCGTTGCACAATCGGCGGCTGCCCGGAACCGGCACAGCGAGTCGTCGAAATGAACACCGAATTTTTCCATTCGCTCGAGAATACGCTCCCCGTTTTCATCGCCGGTAACGGCTGTAGCGAGGTGCGACTCCAGTCCAAGTCTGGCGAGTAAGACGGCCGTATTCATCGCGTTGCCGCCCAAAGCGATCGTCGTCTCTTGCACGACCGCCCTCTGTCCACGACCCGGCCAATCGCTGACCCCGCCCAGAAAAATATCCACGCAGGCGTTTCCGACACAGACTACTTTTTGCTTTTGATCGTTTTGTCCCATGTGGACGAGGGGGCGGTCCATCTTTCAGTTCAGGAGAATCATCTTCGCCGTGACGGGCGGACCCGTCTCCGGTATAAAGCGAAGAAAGTACATTCCAGCAGGGGCTCTCGTCCCCAAATCGTCGCGGCTGTTCCACAGAAAACGGTTTATACCTGAAAATAGAAGCCCGTTATGCAGCGACTTTACCCTGCGGCCGAGCATATCAACGATAAGCACCTCTCCCCTGACCGCATTTTCGATCTCAAACGTTATGGTGGTTTCGTGCCTGAAGGGATTCGGGTAACTCTGGATCGTACGAATCCAGGGAAGCCGAGAAAGGCGAGGCTCTTCCGTCCGCGTTGGTTGCTCTGAAGCCTGAAGCGCAAGGAAGAAGCTCCACATGCGATCGTTCGCGCTGACCTTGACCGAGGCCGGATCGCCCACGAGCGTCTTTTTCCCGCCCGGCCACGAATGCCCACCGTCGTACGTTACGAACAAGTGGATATCCGCTCCGGCACGACAATTCTCCCAGACTCTCAAATAGTGATTGTCCGGAACATCGTATCGCCACAACCCCTTTTCCCCGCATCCATTCACGTCCGACCAGGCGTTGAGAACGGAATCGACCGGTGGATTATAGTGACGGGATGCTCCCGTGCCGACCCCGCCCTCGATCGGTACACTCCGGTCGAGCAGAGAGTGAAAGTGAATGATTGGAACCTCGTTCTCAGGCATCCACGGCCCTTCCGCCGTAGACGTCGACGCGACCGGGGCTATTGCCGCAATCCTGGACGAGAGTTCCGTCGCAAGTCGGTAACTCATCATTCCGCCGTTGGACATGCCCGTCACATATACCCGTGTACTGTCCACGAGAAAACGCGATTTCAGGGTATCGATCAGCGCAGACAAAAATCCGACGTCGTCGATCTGATTGTCCCTCGCGTAGCCACAGCACCCTCCCGCATTCCATGTGCGAATCCCGAGAGGGCTCGGTACGCCTTCCGGATAGACTACGACAAAGGGATGCGCCGACGTATCCGCTTTTGTACTTAGCTGCGACTGGTTTTCGAGATTGGCGGCGCTTCCAAATCCACCGTGCAGCGCTAGAATCAACGAATATAGCGTGTCCTGTTCTGCATCATATCCTGCTGGAAGATGCACGCGGAACGTGCGCCACATTCCCCCATACGACAACGAGTCATCCTGCGCCCCGGCGTCCCCGGTGCAAAAAACACCTGCAGAGAGCACAACCGTAGCGACAATAACCAGCCGAGAGCAAATAATAAGTGATCGAATCACGGCTCCTTACCTCAACGAGTACTTCCTGGATTGCACTATCTCTCCGGACCGGTTACGTGCACGGCATCGCGGGTATATTTCTGAAACCAGTCCATGATGTACAGTTGTGTCCTCAGGAAGTTGGACGGCTTGCTGGAAGTGCCGTGGTATTCCTCATTGAAACGAAGCATGACGCTGGGCACGCCCAGGACCTTTAACGCTGCGTAGTACTCCTCGGTCTGGGACATGGGCGTGCGAAGATCCAGTTCACCCGTCATGAGCAGCACGGGTGTCTTGACCTTGCCGACATGCATGAGCGGTGAGTGCTCGAGCCACTTGTCCGGGTTTTCCCAGAAATAACCGTCGAATCGGTGATAGGCCCATTGCACAATATCGGCCGTACCTGCGAAACTCATCCAGTTGGTAACCGGGCAGCGAACGGCAGCGGCCGCGAATCGATCGGTTTGGCCGATTGCCCAGCTTGAAAGCACGCCTCCTCCGCTGCAACCGGTCACATACATCCGTGCTTCGTTGACGTACCCCCGATCGATCATCGCGTCGACACCGGCCATCAGGTCCTCGTGATCCACGCTGGGGTACCCGTTGTCGATGGCATTTCCGAAATCCGTTCCGTAGCCCGTACTTCCGCGGGGATTCGTATAGAGCACGACGTAACCATTGGCGGCGTAGTTCTGATACGCATAGCTGAATCCGACATTATACATGCCATGCGGGCCGCCATGAATATGCAGGATGAGCGGATATTCCTGGGAAGGATCGAAGTCCGGTGGTTTGACGATCCAACCCTGAACCTGAGTGTCGTCGGTAGAGGTGTACCAGATTTCTTCCACGTCGCCAAGCTTCTTGTCGGCCAGAATATCCTCGTTTACCACCGTCAACTGCTCGATACGGCCGTTATTCCCGAAATCGATCCGTACGACATCGGCCGGCTTCTGCGGCGAAGTCAGCGTTCCAACGGCGATGCCGCCCTCGATCATCGAAGAGACGGATAACATATGCGTACCGGAGGTCACCTGACTGACGCGCCCGTTTAGATCCGCCGAAAAAACGTTTCGTGTGCCACGATCTCCCGCCGTGAAATACACGAGGCGGCTGTCGCCGGACCAGTGTATCTGTCCGACGTCGCGATCCAGATCACCCGATATTTTCCGCATCCGGTCTCCGTCGATGGTCGCGGTATAGAGCTCCGATGCATGGTAGGTCTGCAGCGTAAACGGAAAACCGGTAAACACCACATTGCGCCCGTTTGGAGACACTTTTGGAGCGCTCCACTGACCCTTATCCGCAATGATCTGCTCAACATTTCTAGTGCCGAGGTCCACCGCGTATATGTAGGACTGCCGATAACCGTCTTCTTCCGGTTCTTCTTCCGTCAGGCCGGAAAAGACGAGCGCTGAACCATCCGGCATCCAGTCCAGACCAGATCCCACGCTCCAGGCACCGCTGGTGATCCGGCGAGGCGTACCGCCGTCCGCCGGCACGGTGAACAGATGGGTTTCGCCCTCTTTGTAGAAACCCTGTCGATCCATCCGGTAATGGGTTTCGGTCACCATGCGCGGCGGCGCCGTCCAATTTGCGTCATCGGGAGCCGCCGGCATATCGATGTCCCAGTTCTCTTTTTTTGGAACGAGCATGCGAAAGGCGATACTCCTGCTGTCCGGAGACCATAAAATGCCGACGGGCGCATCATCCACATGCGTAATCTGGGACGTTGCTCCCTCTGCGTCCATCCACCGGACAAAGATCTGCGTGCCCTTTGGGTCACCTTTTTTCAGGAATGCGATTCGCGTGCCATCCGGTGACCATTGAACCGATGAGCCCTTCGCAAGAAAGCGGTTCTTCGATCCGTCGGCGGCCATGATCCAGAGTTCCGATACCCATTCGTCTTCGATCTTATCTACGTGACGGCGGGTATAAATGACTGTGTCACCGTCCGGCGAGAGCTGAGGACCGCCCACGGTTTCAAGATCCAGATAGTGATTGATGGTCAGAAGAGATTCATCCGTCTTTGTCTGGCCGTGAAGCGAAATGGGGGCGGTTGTGACGACCAGAGCGATCGCCATGGTGAATACTCGACGCATCGAAATACCTCCTGTTGGGTTGTTGGGCACGAGTCTCGGGGACACTATATGATCAGTATTTCCACGCATTCGTGTCCGCACCGACCGGGGCGTTGGCCGTGATTTGAGCGGCCATCTGCCTTAGCAGTTCGTCGGAGCCAAATGGCCTCCAACCATGTCCACCCCTTGGACCGTACGTGAACGATCCGGCATAGTAGGGTTCCGAAGTTGATTCCAGGAAATCCTCCATATAATACACGCCGAAGTTGAGGAAGAAGTTGTCCATGCGCCCGCAATAGAAATGCAGTTTCCCGACCAGCTTCGGCCCCAGCGTTGCCCAATCGCGTTCGAGAATATGACGCAGATCGTAATGCTCGCGCCAGTATTCAGCCACTTTCGGATCGATTTCGCCTGTGCGTTTGTCGAAGAGTGGTTTGAAATAACCGTCTTCTCCCACCGGCCCGAATACGGCGCTCCAGATATCGAGTTGCTCACCCGATCGACCTTTCGTACCGTTCACGAGTTCCATGGTGTTTCGCTGCTTCGATGTCAGGCGAACAGCGCCGGTGATATGATCGCGCGTGTTCGTAATCGGCACCTTGTACCAGTCATTCTCCGTATAGAACGCGTTTTCGTATTCGTAAATATTGATTCCTTCGACATTGCGGAAATCAAGCGGATCCGGCGCAAACGCCCACGATCCTCCGTAGAAATCCGGATAGAAGATCTGCAGGGCGGCCGCTTCCCAGCCTCCGGTTGATCCGCCGGTCAGAACACGCGCATAGGACTCCCGGATGAGACGGTACCGTTTTTCGATTTCCGGAATGAGTTCCTCATGGATGGCATCGCCATAAGGGCCATTGTTTACTGAATTCACGGCATAAGAGTCATCGAAGTATGGAGTCGGGTGCTGAATCGTGACGGCTATGAAACGGGGGAAACCATCGGAAAGCCAGGCATCATAAAAAGCCGTGCCCTCCCGAAATCGAAGGGGTGCGCGTGTTGAGAAATGTCCCTGCTGGTAGACGGTCGGATAAAAAACGTCGGGATGGGATTCGTAGCCTCGTGGTAGCAGAACCGTCGCTCCGATGTAGATCGGATGGCCCCAAAACTCCGTTAGAATGTCACTCTGAATTCGAAAGCGTTGCACGAGGGGCGTATTGGCGGGCAATCCTATCGGCGGAATTTCGGTTGCCGTAATCATGCGGTGTATTCCGCCTTCCTCCAGATCAATGCTCAGGTGCACGACATCGCCGATCAGATTTCCCGGTGATCGCCGCCAATTCTGCCCTTCCCACTGGTCCATATGCATATAGACCGTATGCCCATCTGAGCGCTTGAACTCGGTGTACTTGTTCAAGACGGCCTGCACATAGTACGCTCCAGCTTTCATTTTCGAGAGACTGCCCACCGGGTAGCCCAGCGTAGATTCGTCAATCACCACCGATTCCCCGGGTGCCAGGTTTTCGAAATCCACCCCGAACACCTGCACACCATACCTTCCGACCTGCAGACGCGGCTCACGCTCATCGTTGAGGGCAAAGGCTAAAAACATGCGGCCGGTCAGCGGCTCAGCATGAACCGTAGCCGGAAACGAGATTTCAAATCGAAGCTCCCGTGACGCGTTTGCCTGAGCAAATGATGACTGAACAAAGAGGGATAGCAGTAGAATTCCGATTAACAAACAGGTAGTGTGTCGTCGCATGATAAAATTGGGCAGCCTGAATAGAGCGATTCGGCCTCAGTGGAGTGGTGGGTAAGCAAATGTACTCGATCTCGCAAACATTCGTGCCGGAATAACCGGACAGTTCTTCGCACGCAATGCACTATTTGATTCTTGCATTCAGACTGCCGGCCTATGGTCCGGTACCTTGCGACTCTGGACTGTCTGCCTTCGTATGGCGCACTGCTTCTTCCTCCAACGTGACCGGCTCGTAATCAAACGTCGACCGTAGTACGCGGTGGTCCTCCGGTACAAGCGCGACCAGGTCCTGTGGGAAACTGTTCAGGAGTGTGACCGCACGCATGATGAAAGCTACGTACGGTGTCGCGGGTCGGCTTACAAAAGCAGCAATGCGGAGCGGCGTAAGCGGGATTCGCCGGAAGCGAATCGGCCTGCCCCACGCGTGCCCGATGCGCCGAGATGCTTCCTGAAACGAAATCGCTTCCGGCCCGGTGACTCGGAATCTGCGTTTGTCGAGATCATCTCGAAGAACCGCCTGTGCTGCAATCCGCCCAACATCGGTAGCTGATACCGTTGGCAGGGCAGGAGGTCCGCCGCCGGGTACGTTCATGACAGCATCGCGAATCATGGCAAAAAAGATCTCCATCGACGGAGGACAGCCAAGCACGGTCCAGTGCAGCCCGGAACGTTTCAGTGCAGCCTCCACGTCGAGTTGTGGCTGTGCCAGCTCGAGGACGTCAAGCTCACGTGCGAACTTGGAACGCATCTCATAGACGGACAAGTAGACAACCCGCGCAGGAGTCTCCCGCTCAGCCTCATCGAGGAGTTTGAGCACAGCGTCGCGTTCAATTTGCAGGCGTCGCCTGATCAGCTTGCGACTTTGCGCAGCGACGGCGATCACAATGCGGGAAACGTCGGAGAGAGCGCTCGCCCTGGCATGTCGGGACGTCAGGTCTCCTTGAACAAGGTCGATGTGTGGACCAAGCAACTCGCGTGCACGTGTTTCATCCCGGGTTAACACACGTACGTCAGCACCCATATTCAGAAGGGCTTGAACGATATGACGTCCATAGTGACCCGTGCCTCCGATTACGAGGACTTTTTCTTGGTATACTCGACTCATAGGTTGACTGGCTGCAAAGAAGTCTTATTTAAATCCATCCGAAGCGGATGAGCGTTTTGACCGGAACGACCCGGTTCCGCCACAGGTCTTGAAGGCCGAGATCCCCGAAAACCAGCAGGTGCAGGCCGTTGCAGCTTCGCTCGGCATACGCAGTTGTTCGATTGATGATTTAATCGGCGTTGGTCGTCCGGCCTTCTATTGCGTTGTCTGAGACAGCATCTTCGCCAGCAACTCCTTCAGGCATTTGGCGGCCACCATCGCAGTCATTCCATTCGGATCGCGATCCGGATTCAACTCCACGATATCAGATCCAACAAGGGGTACATCTATCGCCTGAACAATGCTTAGAACGTCCCTCGTTGACAGACCGCCGGGTTCGTGATGCGATACGCCCGGAGCGAACGCTGGATCGAACACATCCATATCCAGAGAGACGTAGAGAGGACCTTCAAGATTCAGTGCGTAGCCCCGATGCCAGGCTTCAGCTTCAACGACCTCGACTCCAAATCGATCGGCCTGCTCTCGCTGGTGCGATGTCATCGTGCGGATTCCGACCTGAACGAGTCTTTCTATCAATCCTTCGTCCATAATCCGGGCGAAGGGACAGGCGTGAGAATATCGATTGCCGTCGAGCTCATCGTAGAGATCGGGGTGGGCATCGAGCTGAAGAACGGTAAGATTCTCGTGCGTAGCCGAGACAGCGCGAACGATCGCGTACGTGATCGAATGATCCCCGCCTAGAGACACGGGCCGCAAACCGCGAGACACGATATCAGAAACCGCCTCTTCGATCCTGTCGAACGCATCGGCCTTCTCACCCGGATCGACGTTACCAGCATCCAACCAGTCGTTTGAGACACCCAGGTCCAGTCCGTTCTCTGCGCAGAGGTTAGCCGACTCAGAATACAGCGCTTCGCGAATTGCATCAGGAGCCTTGGCCGCGCCACGAAGAAAAGACGAGTTTTCGTCGAACGGGATGCCGAGAACAGCGACGGAGGGAGGTCTCTGGTTGTCCGTGTTCATGGTTGATTCGAAAGACAGCTCCAGAATATTCTCAGATGCTCTCGTGAGCGAAAACAATCAGGAGCCCAGTGCGAGAAATACGAGTGCCGCCAGCGCGCCACCGGCGATCGGTCCCAGCACGGGAATCCAGGAATAACTCCAGTCGCTGTCGCGCTTCCCCCCTCTTATCGGAAGAATCGCGTGCATGATCCTGGGGCTCAGGTCTCGCGCCGGATTGATGGCGTACCCGGTCGTGCCACCGAGCGCCAGACCGATCACAAGCACGACGAGGCCGACCGGAAGCGCGTCCAATGCGCCCAGACCCACTTCAGGAGCCGCGATATACAGAACGGCAAATACGAGAACGAACGTTCCGATTACCTCGCTGATGAAATTGTCCGGCATACTGCGAATCGCAGGCCCCGTGCAGAAGACGGCCAATTTGAGATCGGCGTTGTCGGACGCGTCGAAGTGTTTCCGGTAGTGCACCCAGACCAGAAACGCTCCAAGCGCTCCACCGATAAACTGACCTGCGAAATAGGTCGGCACGTCAGCCCAGGGGAAATGTCCCGCCACGGCGAGACCGAGCGTGACCGCCGGATTGATGTGGGCGCCGCTGAACGCGGCGACCACAAAGACGGCCACGAAAACAGCCATGCCCCAGCCCATCGTGACTACAATCCAGCCTGAATTCTCTCCCTTCGTACCCTTCAGGACGACGTTGGCGACAGTACCGTCGCCCAGAAGAACCAGGATCGTCGTTCCAATAATTTCAGCAACAAATGGTGTCATTCGTTTTCTTCTCTACGGATAATGAGTGAATCTCTCACGTCGAATCTGCGCTTTCCCATCCCTTCGCCCTATCGATCGCCCTGTTCCACGTTTGCATACGGCTTTCAACCGTTTCGCCGCTCGCTTCCGCCACGAATGACGAATCGACCCGCCAGTGAGATGCAATCTCGTCAACATCTTGCCAGAAGCCCACGGCCAGGCCCGCCAGGTAGGCGGCTCCCAGCGCC
>CAZGOS010000113.1:0-9328 GCA_964527795.1 uncultured Rhodothermales bacterium
AGGGCAACTATCCGAACCCGTTCAATCCAAGTACGACCGTGCAGTTTGACCTGCCGGAGACTGCAGATGTCGAGATTCAAATCTTCGACATGCTCGGACGCCGCGCAATGGTCATTCCCGCCCAGTCGATTGAAGCCGGCGCAAGTCGTTCCATTCTGGTGAACGCTTCCGCCCTCGCTTCCGGATCGTACTTCTACAGGGTCATTGCCAGAATGGATAGTAAGACACTTGTTGAGTCTGGCCGCATGATGCTGATCAAGTAGTGTTAACAGTCCGCAGGTGGGGCGCCGTAACGGCGCCCCACTCAGCGGGCCCCAAAACTAATCTGGCAAATCACCTTATGAAGAGCGAGAATCCAATGCAAAAGGCTTTAAAGAGATGGATAAACGCGACCGCCGTCCTATTCGCGGTCACGCTGATCGGAGCAACTACCGGACTTGCTCAGGTGACAGTCTCTCTCGATGAAATCACGGGGCGGCCAGGCGAGTCTGCCATGGTCGCAATCGACATTTCCGGAGTAGAGTCGGGACCGGCCATTCGGTCTTTCAACTTCCAGGTTGTCGCCGATCCAGGTGTTACATGGACCGGAGTCAATGAATTTCAGACATTATCGGGCAATTCCTTCTTCCAGACCGGTATCAACCTTGGAACCGGTGTTGTGGGAAGCTTCTCAACAGCGCCCTCCGGTACGGATATCGGGACATCCGGTACTCTGATCTATCTGACGTTTGATCTTGACGCTGAAAGTGCAGGGAATGTGACGTTGGCGAACTTTACGTTCAACGACGGTAATCCGGCGGTCACCGGCTCACTAACTGCTCTATTTACGGTTTCCACTCGGATCATCTCCGTTACGATGGAGCATAGTGCGGACGTGCGCCCCGGAGAGGCGTATACAAACTCGGATCAGGATTTCAGAATTCTGGTAAACATCGAAGACGCTCTCGTCGCCGGCGATAACGTCATTGCGTTCAATTTCGACCTGAATTACGATCCAGCGCTCATGACGATTGACAAGTCGAAGGGCTTCAATGGTGTCGGAAGTAACGGCACGCTGGCCGAGTTCGCAGTTGTAAACGGGAACGATGCTGGCGCCGGCGTCTACAGAGTCGGAGGCTTTTCACTCAATGCGATTACAGGTGACGGTCTGTTTGTCTGGATAGCAGCTACGGCAACTTCTGCGACAGGTATCGGAGACCTGAGACTCACCAACGTCGTACTCAACGCCGGCACTCCTATTTATGCCGCCCGTAGTGGCACCTTGACGGTCCTTCCGTTCAATGTTGCCAACGAGGACGAATTGGATCTGCCTTCAGAGTTTACGCTCAAAGGGAATTATCCGAACCCGTTCAATCCCTCGACGACGATACAGTTTGATCTTCCTGAATCGGCCGACGTGTCTGTTGCGGTAATGGATCTGCTCGGTCGTCAGGTGATGTCGATTCCGGTGCAGGCCATGTCGGCAGGCGCGAATCGCACGGTCCGGATTAACGCAACTGCGTTGTCGTCCGGAATTTATCTGTATCGGATTACGGCTATAACCGGGGCTAGTACGAGTGTCAGGGTCGGCACTATGACGCTGCTCAAGTAAAGGCAACCGGACTCTGAAATGAGATATTTGAAAGGCCCTGATTCGTTATGAGTTGGGGCCTTTCTCTGTAAGACACGTACCCGGAATGGTGAGTTGAAGAACTTGCTAAAGCTGTTTCTTCTCTGTTGTATTGGGATCAGTGCGCTGACCGTGCGACCAGCGAGCGCCCAGATAGAAGTCAGACTGGAACCGGACGCAAAAGTCGGTTCAGATACGGTCTGGGTCGACGTCAGGCTCGTCGCAGCAACGGACACTCTGGAGACAGCCGTCAGCTCGTTCCAATTTCGCGTTGTAACCTACTTTGGCGTGGAGTTTCTGGGCAGTGAATCAGCGTATTCACTGGTCGAAAAGGAAGGCTGGACGTCTCGACATAGTCTTGAAAACGGGCGCGTGGGGGGCTTTTCCTCAAGTCTGGACGCAATTGCTACGGCAGGTGTATTAATTCGACTTCAGTTTTTGGTGCCGGGTACCGATACTCAAGGAAACGTAGAATTGCAGGATTTCAGATTGAATAGCGGAAATCCGGATCATTTTCCTTCAGTACCAAGTCTGAGTTTGAATCTGATCAATCATCAAGAGTGATGTTTGGAGCCGGGCGTCAGCAACCAACTAATTAGGTAATCAAAGAAAAAAACAGAATCATGAGAAAGGCACGACTTTTCGGTCAGGCTTGCGCATCCCTTCTCCTGATCGTCCTTATCGGAGCTCCTCCCGTACAGGCACAGATTTCGGTTGAACTTCCGTCTCTTACGGCTGGAGTCGGTGAAACCATTACCGTTCCGGTTGATCTAGGAAATGTTGAATCGACTGGATATTTTAGTTCATTCCAGTTTCGAGTTGTTTCCAGCAGCGGAAACTTCGTTTTCACCGGCGTGGAAGATGTAGGAACGTTGAGTGAGACAAGCGGGTGGACCGTGGGCCACAGTACTACGACAAATCTCGTTGGCGGCTTTGCTTCATCTCGAGACTCCGTCGCATGGTCTGGAACGCTTATCAATCTGGTGTTCAGGTTGGACGCCGTTGAGACCGGAATTGTGTTGGAATTGCAGGAATTCAAAATCTCACTGGGGGCAACCCAGCTTGCCACCGATCCTGTTATTCCGTCCGGGCAGTTCACGATCTCAACAGCAACAGACGCTGAAGAAGAGGGTTCGCTTCCGACGTCCTTCGTTCTGAGAGGAAACTATCCGAATCCGTTCAATCCACGGACCAACATACAGTTTGATCTTCCGCAGACGGCTGAGGTGCAGGTATCCATCATGGATATTCTTGGACGTGAGATGATCACCATGCCGGTCCAGACAATGGCCGCCGGTGCAGGACAGACCGTTTCCGTCGATGCGCAGTCGCTGGCATCGGGAATTTACATTTACCGTGTAGTTGCTCGTTCCGCCACTGACATGCACGTGGCATCTGCAACGATGACGCTGATCAAGTGATTAACGTGAGGTATTATTCTGCAAAAAATCGATACTGATCTTATTTCGTAATGACCCGTTTCGGCTCCACGGCCTGACGCCATTCAACAAACCGGAGATTGACCGCGATGGACAGTCTCCGGTTTTGTTTTGGCTCGATTGGCAATCGGCGGTGAGAGTTTCCTTCAGCAGAACGAAACGTTCGATTCCATTCGTTCCAGTCAATAAACCCGGACGATCGAAAACTTAAGCCGGGACCGACTCCGAGTCTCCGGCGTACGAGTTGTTAGAATGCGGGGTAATTGCTTTTATCATGCGCGGAATTATTCGACCGCGTACCTTGGTCTGACGGCCTGTTCGCCGCGTCAGTTGAATCATGCACGATCGGGATTTGAGGGATGCGTCTCATCACTTGTTTGAAAATCCTCGTCTCCGGTGTTCTGGTCTGTCTCACGACAATTGCATCGGGGCAAACTCCGAAAACCGTTCAGTTGGACGTTGATCATGCTGCGTTTGCGTACTCGAACGGTGAATCGCTGGTTGAAATATACCTTGCATTCGAAGCCGGCACGCTCACGTATCAGTTCGAAGACAGGGGATTTGTTGCCGTCGTACCGGTTGAAATGAAAGTAATCCGCTCGTCGCAGGCAACGCTGGATGGGACTCCGAGCGATCCAATCTGGCAGGATTCTCTGGATCTGAGTTTCGTGATCGCAGACACGACGGGTCTTCGAGAAGGACAGCATTTTATTCACCAGGTACGCATTACCGCGCCCCCGGGTGAGTATGAACTGAACGTCGACATAATGGCCGATGAAATAGCGGGTACGCCTGCCGTTCAAATCCGGAGAGATCTGCTTATCCCTGATTTTTCGGATCCGGATCGTGTGAATGTGTCGGACGTGACTCTGGCCGTTGCTATCGAGCAAAGCTCTGATCAGGACGATCTCTTCTACAAGAATGGGTTGCTCGTCCGTCCTAACGCCAATCAGATTTTCGGTAGCGGACTGGACCGTCTTTTCTACTACGTCGAGGTGTACGGCCTTGATCAGATGGAGTCGATAACGGGTAATTATTCGACCTTCACGTATATCGCTGAAGCCAACGTTCCGCAGCCGATGGCGGATTTCCAAAAACGCATTCAGCGAAAGATTTCGTCTCCGGACGTGTTGGTGGGCTCCTTCGATGTAGGTGCCCTTCCCAGTGGTTCCTATTATTTTCGACTGGCCGTGCTTAACGAAAACAACGCGGCGGTAGTCGAGCAGTCACGAAAATTCTTTATTTACAACCCGATGGTGGAGCGCGTACAGCCGACGGTTCTGGTCGACGAGTCATTTGAAACGAGCCGTTACGCTTCGATGCCTGTCGAAGAGGTAGAACTCGCCGAACGACAAATTGATATCATTGCGACGGAAACAGAAAAAAGGCGCCTTCGGGGCATAGAAGACCTTGACGAGAAAAGGCGATTCCTGATGAACTTCTGGATGATAAGGGATCCGAATCCAAGAACACCCCTCAACGAATTCCAGGAAGATTTCAATTCGAGGCTTCAGTACGCCAGCGATCGGTACACTACGAGTTTTGAGGAGGGGTGGAATACGGACAGAGGCCGGGCACTCATCAAATACGGTCCGCCTTCGGCCATCGAGCCGCACCTCTACGAACGCGACATGGTTCCGTATGAGATCTGGGAATACAACAATATTCCTGGTGAAGGCCAGGCGATATTCATTTTCGCTGACCGCGATGGATTTGGCATGTTCGAGATGATCCACTCGACGGTATCCGGTGAACGAAAGCTGGCTAATTGGCAGCAGGAATTGCTCGACCTGTAGCACTCGCGATCATACGAATTCGTCCGGTCCTGGATTTCCGGTGCCGGATTTTTTGTTTTCATAAGGATTTGGCGCCGGTCATTCTCCGACGACGGTTTCGAAGTCGTAGCTTATTTTCTTTAATTCCAAAGCGATTTCAGACACTCTATACGCCGGCATGTCCACCAAAACCGTAGACATTCGCAACCTTCAGGATCACGAGAACGAGCAGGTCACGCTTCAGGGGTGGTTGTACAACAAACGAGGATCCAAGGGATTGCACTTCCTGATCCTTCGCGACGGTTCCGGCATTGCGCAGTGCGTCGTCAATCAGGAGGACGTGGACGTTGCCTCGTGGACCTCGTCGGAGCGGTGCACGCAGGAGAGCTCCCTCGAAGTGACGGGTGTTGTTCACAAAGATGAGCGACAGGTCGGTGGGTATGAGCTGACCGTGACGACCCTCAAGCTGATTCACAAGGCGGAAGAATATCCGATTACGCCCAAAGAGCACGGTGTGGACTTTCTGATGAACCACCGTCACCTCTGGCTCAGGAGCCGCAGGCAGTGGGCCATTCTCAGAATTCGCAATAGGGTAATCATGTCCATCCACGAGTTCTTTCAGGAGAAAGGCTTTCTGCAGCTGGACGCCCCGATGATCACGGGCACAGCCGTGGAGGGGACTTCCACACTCTTCGAACTCGATTATTTTGGAGAGTCAGCTTACCTCACGCAGAGCGGCCAGTTGCATGGCGAGGCGATGGCGATGGCGTTCGGAAAAATCTACACCTTTGGCCCGACCTTTCGAGCAGAGAAATCCAAGACCAGACGCCACCTTACTGAATTCTGGATGATCGAGCCCGAAATGGCTTTCTTCGATCTGGACATGAATATGGACCTGGCCGAGGATATGCTCATTCGTCTGGTTCGAGACGCCCTCTCGCGTTGCAGGGAGGAACTTGAAATACTGGATCGAGATGTGGCGCCTCTTGAGAGCGTTCTGAAGCCTTTTCCACGGATCACCTACGATACGGCCGTGGAGCTGCTTCACAGCGCCGAGACCGCACGTATGTTCGACGAGCGGGGATCTCTACGAAACGAGAGCGAGGCGATCAGGGACGAAATGCAGGCCAATCGTAAGCGATATGGTCAGGCGAAGAAGGGAGAAAAGCGTCGAATCGATGCTCGGGAGATACAGATCAACCAGCGACTCTCAGAAATCGAGGAAGAACTCCAGAATCTGCCACAGTGGCGAGAATCCGCCTTGAACTTTGAATGGGGTTCCGATTTTGGAGGGAGCGACGAGACCGTACTGACATGGCATTTCGACAGACCCATCATCGTACACCGGTTTCCACATGAAATCAAGGCATTCTACATGAAGCGTGATCCCGAGGACGACCGCCTGGCACTCGGCATGGATGTACTGGCGCCGGAAGGATACGGTGAGATCGTGGGTGGGGGAGAGCGGGCGACAGACCTGGCTTTTCTTGAGAAACAGGTCGCGAATCATAATCTGCCGGCCGAGGCGTTCCGGTGGTATTTCGATCTTCGACGATACGGCTCCGTGCCACACAGCGGATATGGACTGGGCCTGGAACGCGTAGTAGCGTGGATCAGTGGAATTCACCACCTCAGGGAGGCGATCCCGTTTGCACGGACGCTCGATCGGCTCTATCCCTAGATTGGATAACGTCTCGCGGCATGGTGATTGCCATGCACACAAATTTACTGCAGTGGACTACATAGGGAGGTTTTAACCGCCATGAGACGCATCATTCCAAGGACGATCCTGACGACTATTCTGATCACCGGTCTTGCCGGGATCGAGCTCGCGCAGGACGCTTCAGCGCAGACACCGCGCGTTGGTGCCGGGACCGTAACGGTATCGGGTAAGGGCACTGTAAAAGTTCAACCGGATCAGGCAACCGTGCGCTTCGGCGTCGTGACGGTCGACCTCGACCCGGAAGCAGCGCGCGTGGACAATGCACGCGTTTCGGCCGCGACAATGAATGCCGTGCGCGAGTTGGGCATCGAGGATCGGAAAATTCAGGTAAATGTTTTACGCATCCAGCCGTACCGCGAATATGACCCTGATACGAGACGGAATGTCGATATGGGATTTCAGGCCGTACGAGACGTCACGGTGGATCTGGAAGACCTGGATCTTCTGCCGTCGCTCATCGCCTCGATTGTTGGTGAAGGAGCCAATCGCATACACGGTATTTCATACGGGCTGCAAGACGAGACGGGGCCTGAACATGAAGCTCTTCAGGAGGCGTTGGTGAACGCCCGTGCGAAAGCAGAGCTTATGGTGAAGACGCTCGGAGCGCGCTTGGGCTCCGTCATCCAGGTAAGCGAGCAGGGTCTGGTTCGGCCGCAGCAGATACGCATGGAATTCGATCGCTCTCTGATGCAGAAAGACGCCGGGATGAGTGAAGTGATTCCCGAGGCCTATTCCAGCGGTGAAATCGATGTCAGCGCAAACGTTACGGTCGTTTTTGCAATTCTTCCTGCACGTTCGAGGCAGTAATTGTTGAAAAGACAACCAACAAAGAACCAGAGATGTCGACGGCGCGTGAGGCGGTGCCGACGCGAACTTCTGTCACGAGGTACCAGGCCTGTTCGTAAACTTGTTGTATACGAACAGGATTAGCAGCGCACCGGCGGTTGCGCTGACGAGGTTTCCGACGAAACTCACGGTATAGATGCCCAGCAGTCCACCGATCCAATTCCCTATGAATGCGCCTCCGATTCCCAGTAGTGTCGTGACTACAAATCCTCCGGGATCTTTACCCGGCATAATGTATTTGGCCAGTGCGCCGGCAGCAAAACCGACTACAACGATCCAGATAAGCCCCATTGTTACTACCTCCTGTTGGACCAATTATTTTAATAATGTACGGGACAAACAGGATTTAGGATGCACACAACCCGACCGTATGGAATCTGTGCTCTGCGGGGTATTTTCGGTCGCATTCGAACGCCTTCGCATTATGGGTGAGGAGAACTGAATTGATATGGACCGTACGCTAATCGTTTCCATTTCCGGTATTCGAGGAATTTTCGGCCGCGGCCTGGATGCGGACGTACTCGTGCGATTTGCTTCGGCGTACGGAACATGGTGCAAGACGCAGGCCGACACTCCCGTCGTCGTTATCGGCCGGGATGCACGCATTACGGGCCCGCTATGCAGCGCCATCGTATCGTCGACTCTGCGCAGCGTCGGATGTTCGGTCATTGATGCGGGTCTTGCCTCGACGCCTACCGTCGAGATGGCCGTCATTGAAGAAAGAGCGACGGGCGGCATCATCGTTTCCGCATCACATAATCCGGAAGAGTGGAATGCGCTCAAGCTATTAAATGGTCGCGGTGAGTTTCTCTCACCAGACCAAGCCGAAGAAGTGATCGAGATGGCGGAAGACGCGCGCGCCGACTATGTGGCATTCGATGCAACAGGTTCCTACCGCGAGAAGTCGTACCTGTCCTGCCACATCGATCGCATTCTGGATCTGCCGTTCATCGACCCGCCGGCGATTGCGGAGCGGAATTTTCGAGTCGTTGTCGATGGAATCAATTCGGTTGGCGGAATCGCCGTTCCGGCACTCCTCAGACGACTGGGCCTTCGCGACGAGCAGATCGTGTGCACCAACTGTGAGCCGACGGGTCGTTTCGCCCATCCTGCCGAACCGCTGGCATCCAATCTGAAAGAGACGTGCGAGTTGGTGGCGGACAGCGCGGCCGACCTGGGCATCGTTGTCGACCCGGACGCTGACAGGCTCGCCTTGATCGAAGACGGCGGCGTCTATATGAGCGAAGAGCTGACCCAGGTGATCGCCGCCGATTTCCTGTGGCGCATCCGGCCAGGCGCATTTGTCACAAACCTGTCCTCGTCCCGCGCAGTGGAAGATGTCGCGGCGCGTTACGGAATGGAGGTGCACCGCTCCGCCGTAGGCGAGATCAATGTCGTGAACAAAATGCACGAGGTGAATGCGTCGCTGGGCGGTGAAGGCAATGGAGGGGTTATTCTACCGGACCTGCACCATGGACGCGATGCTCTTGCCGGCGCCGCTATCGTCTTGCAGCACCTGACGAACCTGAATATGTCGCTATCCGATTTTCGGGCAACGCTTCCAAACTACAGGATCGTGAAGCTGAAAACGGATATCACCGGTCTCGATCCCGATTCGCTGCTCAATGAGATGGCCGAGCGTTATGCCACTGAGCGCATTAATACGACTGACGGTGTAAAGATCGATCTCGACGAAGGCTGGGTGCACATGCGAAAATCCAATACCGAACCCATTATTCGCGTCTACTCTGAATCAACGTCGGAGGAAGCGGCCCGCGCACTCGGAGAACGGTTCATGGCGGAACTGATCCATGGGGCGTAGCCTACTTCAGAGATCCGTCCATCTCGCGTCCTCGATGTCCGAGCGGGGCTCATCCCGGCGTGAGGTCGGTGTGGATTTCTGCCCGTGTGAGGTCGGTGTGGATTTCTGCCCGTG
>CAZGOS010000114.1:0-9283 GCA_964527795.1 uncultured Rhodothermales bacterium
ACGCTCGAACATCATCCCGCTTCCGACGACGTGTATTGACGGCTCCGACAGCGCTTGATTGGTTCCGTTTTGACCACGTGGCAATCGAAACTGCGGAACGCCGTAAACCTGAAAATCTTCGTTCAGACGGGGTGTTGTAAAACGTGTCTTATCATAGATGTCGGAGATCGCCCGCATCAGGCCGGCCGTATACACAGGCGTGTCATCGGGAATGAGGCCGCGTTTTTTATATCGATCAATCAGCGCGATAATCTCCTGCCCCCGACCCAGAGCGAATACCGGTAGCAGTACCGTACCCCCTCTGCCAAGTACTTCCGCCAGTGCCTCTCCCAGGCGTTTTTCTTCGGTTCGTCGTGTCGTCTTTTCGGTGTCCGGATCCGCTCCCAACGTCGATTCGAGAAAAAGCGTGTCAATCGGCGGGTCCGGGTAGGAAGCTCCCGGAATCACTGTCTGTGTCCGCATTCCGGTATCTCCAGTATAGAAAAACCGTCGTGACGACCCTGAATCTTCAAATTCGATCAGGATACCTACGGCTCCCAGGATATGTCCAGCGTCGAAGAATGTCGCGCGGATAGGTAGAGTTCCCCTTGATCCTGTTACATCAAACGGCACACTGAGCTCGTGAGTCCGATATAAAAAGCCGTAGGTCTGCAATTCCTCCTCTTCAAATAACGGTTCGGAAGAGGAGGTGCCTTCGCGGAGTTTTCTGAGCTGAAGACGCGCTGAGGCAGGCAGCAGGATATCGGCAAGCTGTAGAGTCGCTCGCGTCATGTGGGCAAACACATGGGGAAATTTTCGGAATACAACCGGCAGGGCCCCCAGGTGATCGTGGTGGGCGTGTGATACGAATGCATGATCCAGCCACCACTCTGAATTGTCTGAAATGAGATCGAGTTGCGGCAGTCCCTCTATGCCATCGGCCTCCGGATCGACACCCGTATCGAAGAAGAGTCCCGTGCCGTGAATTTTCAGGAAGTGACAGCTGGCGCCTATTTCGTCAGATTCACCGAGTGCAACGTAAACCATGTCAACAGCGCTCAGGACAGCATAGGAAGGAAGTGAATATGCGCGAATCGACTAGACGTCAATTCCATTTGAACCAGCCTCTGCGGCTGCCTGATAGGCTTTCCAGTCACTGATAAAGCGATCGAGTCCAATATCCGTGAGAGGGTGTTTGATCAACTGCTTGATCACCGTGAAGGGCATGGTAGCCACATGAGCTCCGATGATCGCAGATTCCACGACGTGCATGGGATGACGAATGGAAGCGACCAGTACCTGGGTTGGAAATCCGTAATTCTCATAGATCTGCACAATCTGCTCAATGAGCTCCATGCCCGGTGTAGAGATGTCGTCCAATCGACCGATAAAGGGGCTGATATAGGTTGCACCTGCTTTAGCGGCAACGAGCGCCTGTGTTGGCGAGAAACAGAGCGTACAGTTTGTTTTGATACCCTGCTCTTTCAGTGAGCGAATCGCTTTGATGCCATCCAGAATAAGAGGCACCTTGACGACGACGTTTTCATGAAGGGCCGCAAGCGCGCGAGCCTCCGACATGATACCCTCATAGTCTGTCGCGATGACCTCGGCAGACACGTCTCCGTCGACGATCTCACAGATCATGCGTATGTGCTCATGAAAGTCCGAGCCCCCGGCCTTCCGCATCAGCGAAGGATTGGTAGTTACGCCGTCGAGCACTCCCATATCGCTGGCTTCCTGTATTTCTGAAAGGTCGGCGGTATCGACAAAAAACTTCATGGCAGGGAAACTGGATTGGAGGAATGCGACTGCTCGAAGTTAAACGTTCACCCGGCAAGCCCCAAGCCTGTCAAGACAAGAAATGGAGAAAGGACGCGTCGAATTAATTCGTATTCCCTGTCGGATCGCTAACCCAGTCTGCTGAGCAGTACCATCACTAGCAGAAAGCCGATGAGAATCACCGCGGCCCAGATCATCTGGTTGCGCAAGCGCCGATTCATAACGTTCCCAAGTTGAATCAGACATAGAAAGTCCGTGCTCCGGGCGGGAGCTACGGTATGTATAAAGGAACGATAACTGTTCAAATAAGCCAATGCAAATCGACGGCCTATTTGAGCCCTTTCAGCTGGTTTCGCTCACGACATGAGTATCGTCGAAGATCGTCTTGAGTTGGAGAAGTACTCGTGTCAGTTGCGCCAGACCGGAAGCAAAGTCCTCTCGAGAGACTTCTGGATCCTCCAGACCATCAGAGATGAACGCTACGAGCTCCTTCTGCCAGGCCCTCAGGGACTCGAGTTCCGCCGACAGTTTTTCTTTCTTCGGTATTGTACTACGTTCTTCCATACCCCCATATTCCGGTAGCAGTACCGGCATTACGCAGTTGCTGGACATATCCTTCACCCAAGACTATCGACACGAACCGTCCGGTTGTTAAGGTTTTTTTATTCGGGAACTGCAGATTTTATTGCTCCGAACCGGAATAGCGTCACGTAGATAATCTTTTTCATCTCGCTGAAGTTTCTCTGTAACCTCCATGCGGGCTGCACGTAGCGAAACCAACTAGAGGGAGATTCCAGACGCATTTCTTCTTCGACCTGACACCACAATCAACTGATCCCAGGTTGAGATTGCTATACCGTTTCGCAGTCTTCGTTTTCCCAAAGCCGACGTTCAGAAGTAGCGTGCTACGTTCTGGATCACGCACTCGCGTGACAGCCGAAACACGTATTCGTGGGCTGGTATCGGCCGGGACAATCCCTGTTTTTCGTGTCAGCTAGGATTCCCGGAAGGGATGCAAGGTGTTGGCGCAGGCAAGAACCTGGAAATTCTGCCCACGGTAACGGGCAGCCAGTCTGGTAGGTTGGCCGATTTCAGCCGGCCGAAGGGCGCCTTCGACAACGATCGCGCCACAGCGGAGCCATCAATCGATGTGAAATATGGGATCACGTCTGACCTGACGGATCTGACGCTCAACCCTGACTTCAGACAAATCGAATCGGATGCAGCCCTGATAGACGTCAACTCCACGTTCGCGCTCTTCTTCCCTGAGCGCAGAACGTTCTTTCAGGAAGGAAGCGATCTGTTTCAGACGTCCATGCAGACGGTTTACACGCACACGATCAATGATCCCATTGTTGCCAACAAACTGACCGGACGTTTCGGTAATACGAGCATCGGATACATCGGTGCCAGAGACAACGAATCGCCCGTTCTTCTTCCGTTTGAAGAAAGCAGTCGACTCGTGTCTGGCGGAATATCGGTTTCGAACACCCTGCGAGTGCGCCAGAGTTTCGCCAATAATTCCTTCATTGGCGTCCTGGTGACAGACAGAAAACTCGACGCCGGTGGCGCCGGATCCACGTTCGGGCTTGACGGAAGCATTCGATTCCTGACGAATTACGATCGAAGCCGAAGAAAGCCCCGGCTTCAGCCGAGGGGATGAATTCGGACTGCCTACCTATGACAGACAGTCGTCATACCCGGAGCTTAATTTAAGTGTCATGAGGCGAACCCTGAAATACCGCCTGTACCGCTCGAAGCGCGATAAACATCTGATCACGCAGATTCGTGTCGCGGCCTCAATCTGGAACCACTGCCTGGCGCTCCAGAAGCGGTATTACCGGATGTACGGTAAGCACATTGGCAAATATCGCCTTCAGAAACACCTTGCGCCTCTTCGTCGTCGTAACCCGTACTGGCGGCAACTCGGCTCGCAGGCCGTGCAGGACGTAACCGAGCGACTCGACCGGGCCTGGCAGAAATTCTTCGCAAAGCAGGGCCAAAGACCAAAGTTCAAGAAGTCTCGCCTGTATACGTCGTTCACGCTCAAGCAGCACGCCGGCTGGAAGCTACTTGGAGACAACCGTATCCGCATCGGTAAACACAACTACAAATTCGCGCTCTCAAGACGCGTCGCAGGGACAATAAAGACTGTGACAATCAAAAGGGATCGCATCGGAGACCTCTGGATCTGTTTTTCTATCGTCGAAGACATCGTTTTGCCCACGCCGCCCGGTGAGGACGCTGTAGCCGCGCCCATTGGAATCGACTGGGGACTCAAGAACACGATGGTCTTCTCTGACGGACGAGATCCTATTGATTCTCCTCTCTTCCTCAGACAATCCCTATCACGGCTTCAGGCTCTGCAGCGGAGGCTCTCGAAGCGGCGACACCGCAACGGTGGGCGGCGCACCCGGAGGAGCGAGGCCGCTCGCAAGAGTATTGCTCGTCTTCAGAGACGGATTACAGATCAGCGCAGACACTGGGCCTTTGAAACGGCTCACGAGTTTTGCGACGAGTTCGATTTAATCGGTATCGAAGAGCTGTCCTCAAAGTGGATGCAGCGCACCTGGGGCCGCAAGGCCAGTGACATCGCCTGGGGAGAGTTCACGGGCATTCTCGAATGGACCTGCATGAAGCGCGGTGTCAACCTGAAGAAGGTGGATCCGAAAAACACGTCCAAGATCTGCTCGGCGTGCGGAAGAATCAACGAGGCACTGGTGATCAAAGACCGCGAATGGACGTGTGAGTGTGGAGTCTTCCACGACCGCGACGTGAATGCGGCCAAGAACATTCTGGGGAGGGCATTCCCCAGTCCGAGAGACAGTGTCAGCGGCGGAGGGGAGGTAATTCCTCTTCGTGTAGCGGCTGTTGCTTGATCGGAGAATCTCCCGACTTGCGATCGAGGGGAGTATGTCAAAATCTTCAGCAGGTTGATCGTCCGTCAGATGGTTCACACGTAAGGATCACGCGCATTCCTCGCCTGAAGGTCGAATACCAGCTTTCGCAGGCGATATTCTTTCGCGTTGTCGCTCAGTACAATTCTGACGAATTCGACGACCTGCGTGATAATTCCAGATCCGACGCACCGATTCTCATTCGCGATAGCGAAGGGAGTTTCAACCGGACATGGGAACGGCGCTTCAATGACCTTCAGGTGGACTGGCTCTTTTCGTACGAGCCAAATCCGGGCACGGTGGTTTTCTTCGGATATGGCAGCAGTCTTTCTGAACCGAACGCTTTTAGAATGAAAGATCTCGAAAGAATTTCGAACGGCTTCTTCATGAAGCTCAGCTACCTGTTCCGCGTTTAGCTCAATACGGTCAATTGCGGCGCCTCCTAATGCAGACCCTGTTGAGCCCTCTTCAACATCGCCTTAATCAAAGTCGTATTTGTCCAGATTGGGCACACCCTTCCACAACTCCTTCTGAAAGGTTCTCATTCGGGCAAGAATGCGCACGCCTTTTGGAGTCAACCGGTAGTAAACCCGTGGCCGTCCGCCATGTCTGCTCCCGTCGGGCGCCGGCTTTTTTCGAACGTAGCCCTTCCCGGTCAACTGGTCCAGGGACACCCAGAGACTGCCTACTGTAATTCTTTTCCCTCCACGCGACTGCATCTCCTCCAGTATCGGCGTGCTGTACGCCTGCTTTCCGAGACACGCGATGGAAACCATCAGAATCTCGTCGGCTCGGGAGAGGTGTTTCATCGTAAAACTGTGCTTCCGTAAGCCTGCCTGCTTCAAAACGATATCCAGGAATTATAGCACCGCCTTCAAATGGTGTTTCTGGTGTGCCAGGTAGTCGTCAACCAAAAAGCCGAGTGAAGCTGGTTCGTACGAACCGATACGACACTCCATGTTGAGATTCTCCTCGGGTATGCGCCTGCAGACGTGAGCGATATGAAAATTGTACAGGCGCCATAATTGAAGTAGATCGGGCCATAACCAGTCGTTGTAGCTCTGCCGATCGATCCAGTAGTCCTGAGCATAAGCTGGAAACACAAATACACTTTCCCGGGGTGCCCGGACGAATCGTTGATGGTTGTTGGAGGCCGAATCGATCAGGTGTCCAATGATCTCCTTTTTCGACCACTTGTCGGGCGCCGGTTTTGTCGAAGCCTGCATCTCGTCGACGTGCAGTAACTGTTCGTACGCCGAGTCTATCATGTCGACAAGCTCATTTGAAATCTTTTCAATTTCCGTTCGAGTGTATGTCATTTCGTTCGCCGATGATTTCTCGAATCAGTTCTGCATGTCATATCTCAGGACAAACTCGGAGTCTCCGTCACGCTCATATTCACCACGGCCGTCGTTGGCGTAGGGGGAATACGTGCGCACGCGTATGGCATTCTCTTCAGGAAAGAACTGCATGATTCGCAGCATACCGTTACCTCCGTTCTCCCGACTCTGATAGTTCGAGAGAAGCGAATAAATCCGATTCCCGTTATCTGTGTCGGTCCGTTGCCCCTCACCTCCATTGCTGCCTACGTGTCCTCCGAGCATCAGGAACAGATTCGCATTGTCCTTCAGCGCTTCGTAAATCGCACGGCCCTGATCGCTGAACGCAGCATCGTCACCTGATCCAATGAGGTAATGCGTTACGACGATGGCCCGACGATCAACGTTCGATTTCAAAAGGTAATCGGCCCAATCCAGAACCGATGTGTCGGGAGTCAGATCGTATTCAATATGAATCACGATGAAGTCCAATGCACCCGCGCTGAAGAATTCGAAATGATTGTCGTTTAGATCAGCGAAATGACCACCGTAATAATCGCGACCCTCAAATCGGGAAGCCCCGAAATACTCGTTGAAATACGTCGTCGTTCCATCCGCATCTCCTTCCGGAGATTGATCGTGATTGCCGACGGCGATACCGTACGGAACGCCCTGATCGGGTCCGAAAACTTCCGGGTTGTCCAGCACCGACATGGCGTCGTTTGCTGCGATCCACTCTTCTTCAAACTCATCGCCATTCTGTACGAAGTCACCCAAATGGGTCACAAAGGCGATGTTGAGTTCATCACGGTTCTCGACAATCCACCGCGTTTGCGACTGAAAAATTTCCGGCGTTCCATCGTGCATGCCGGCCGAATAAAACTGGGTGTCCGGCAAAACGATGATGGCGAAACTCGCACCCTCCAGCAATTCCGGTTCTTCGGCTTCCCTGCAGAACAGGGAAATGAAAGCCAGAAGCAGGACTGGAACAAGACGGAATGTCTTCGCGCCGGAAAATATCGGTTTCTTCATTCGATAATTGACTGGTAGACAAGCGTGCGAAGTTTGTCCTGATCATCCAGGCCTAATGCGGGAATGAGCTGCGTGAAATAGACCACGACCAGTTCTTCCTCGGGATCTACCCAATACGTGGAGTGGTAGGCACCGCCCCATCCATATTCTCCTGCTGAACCGGGCTTGCCAAAGTCACCGAGGCGTTCGACCGTCGAGAACCCGAGTCCGAAGCCAACTCCTTTTCCCCAGGGAAATGCAATATCGCCGAGATGATTAATGGTCATCAAATCGACCGTTTTCGGTGAAAGAACCCGGTTCCCGTCCAGTTCTCCCCCGTTCAACATCATCTGAAGAAATCGCGCATAGTTGTTTGCAGTTGAGAGCAAACCGGCGCCGGCGGAGAAACTGACTCTGGGGCCTTCGACATACGCACCCTGTCCGACCATGAGCCCGGGATCCGGAGCTTCTTCGAGTCCGCCTTCCGACAGAGCCGAATAAACGGTTGCGAAACGACCCGCTTTTTCGGCCGGCAAATAAAAATGGGTGTCGAACATTCCAAGCGGTTCGAAGATGCGGTCGAGAAGAAATTCGTCGAGCGGCATGCCGGATACCTCTTCCACCAACGCTCCCAGAATATCCGTTGAGTAGCCGTAGATGAATTTCGTTCCGGGATGGGCATCGAACGGAAGCGCCGCCATGCGCTTAACCGTCTCCCGAATGGGCTCGTCACGATCCGCAAAATACCAGCCCTGGATGCCGGCTTCTTCCCATAATTCGGCAGCTGGTCCACGCCCATAACTCACTCCCGACGTGTGCGTGAGCAGATCGCGTATCGTGATTGGTCTAGCTGAACGGGCGATCTCATAACCACTGTCTTCGTTCGGAACAGCGACAGTCGTTGCCGTGAACTCCGGCAAATAGTTACCGACAGGATCCTGAATGAGAAGTTTTCCTTCCTCCTGAAGAATCATCACGCCCACACTCACGACGGCCTTCGATTGGGAGGCGATGCGAAAAATGGCATTTTCAGGCATCGGCACGCCAGAGTCGATATCGAGAAATCCAAAAGACCTGAAGTAAACGATTTTCCCCTTCCGGGCAACCAGGGCGACCGCCCCGGCCAGTTCTTCCTGCTCGACGTAATCCTGCATCGTGGCAGTCAGGCGCTCCAGGCGCTCGGAGGACATACCGACATTTTCCGGAAGCGTGGTGCGGAGATCCTGGGCCTGAAGAAACGCTGTCTGCGATAATACCAGCGCAAGGATAACGTGCAGAACGTATCGGATTGTCGTTCTCATGGGTAGGTCGAGTACAATGTGGCGGAATGGGACTCTATTATAAGAAGCCGGGGCATTGGAATAACTCTCATCGAACGAATAATTACCGGCGCCTCCCGGAACGGGGACTCAAAGCTTTCGCACTTCGAAGATTCGCTTCGAACAATGCAATCCTACAGCTACACTCGTTCGATTCGTCGTCAGGAATTCTCTACTTCGATTCCTTTACCTCCCGCCTGATAACCGGAAGTCTGATCTGCGACGGATGTGCCTGCGAGTAGTGAATCTCGTTATGAGCGACGATGCCCTCAGTTTCGTCGTAGTTGTTTCCCCCCGTATTCAGATTGCGCGTGAAACGAGGAAAATTACTGCTGGAAACCTCGATTCTGAATCGATGCCCCTCTGCAAAATAATTGCTCGTGGACATCGGTCCCACTTCTATTTCGTAGATCTCTCCCGGCTCCATGAAGACTTCCCTGTCGTACCCCTCGCGGTATCGCGCTCGTTGAATCGTTTCATCCAGGTTGAATGCACGACCGTCTGGATAAACGTCAAGCAGTTTCACGGTAAAGTCGGTGTCCTTGACGTCGGACGAGACGTAAATAGTTACTCCGATCGTACCTGTGATTTCGACGCCCTCGACAAGCGGATCGGACGTGTAGACAAGAATATTTGGATTCTTCTCCTGTTCCTGCTGATCAAACGCGCCGCCTTGAATGGCATTTCCGGTACAACAGACGTTTCCGCCATAGGACATCACCGGATTCATCGGATCGTACGTGAAGGAATCAGAGGCTTTATCGGCGCCCGGGGCACTGGTTGAAAGCGTGCCGTCACCAGTCAGCGTGTTCGCATTGCCTCCGCTTGACAGGTAATACGTAACCATCTCCACTTCCTCGGGAGGCCACGTCTCCGCTGTCTGCCACACATTGCTTCCCATCGTGAAGTACTGCACCCGGGGCGTATTTTCGAGCACACCGGTGTCTTCGCCCTTCAGCCAGTAGTCGAACCAGTCATA
>CAZGOS010000115.1:0-9189 GCA_964527795.1 uncultured Rhodothermales bacterium
CGAGTCGGCCGTCCAGAGAGAGACATCGTAGGCTTCCGCGTCATCGACAGGAGTCCAGCGCAGCGTCGTACGAGAAGGCTGATTGGCGGCCCGGTCACCCGGAGTGAGCAACCGTACCCGATCTGAGGGGGCCTTACCCCTGGGAATATTGAACAAACCGCCGTCAAAGACCATTTTTACGTCGGCCGCGGCTTTCTTGAGTTCGGTTACGGAGTCCAGGTGGTCCACGCCGAGGGCAAATACGATGGCAAACGTGAGATCGAATTCTTCACCCGGATCAAGGGCAAGCGGTCCAACAGAGACGAGGAATCGAAGATCTCTGGCGTCAAACTTCGTTCCGCTGCCGTCGATATTGGTCATGGACCAGAATTCACCTTGAGCCGGATCTCCAGGGAAGGCGTAATTCACTGATCTTCCAGGGAAATCGTCCCCGAGTCCGCCGAGCGTCATCCTTTGACCCGAGTTCCACCGCCCTTTCAGGTGATAGTAATATTCGATTCCGGTCTTTGGAGGGCGCGGCTTTTTTACCCGCATTACATAAGCAACGTGGGCGCGCTCGCCGCTCTCGTCGGTCAATCCGTTTCGATTGTTGTCTAGCCCGTCCGCATCTGCTTCTGGTCCCTGAAGCAACATGAGTCCGATGGCAGGTGGCGGTGTGCCGTAGCCCTGGCCGCCTATATCTTCGTTATCGGCGTTGTACGCATAACCCATGCCGAGCAGCGAATCGGATCCCATGTAGTCGTCGCCTGCGTCTCCCAGATCATGGTCGATCCAGAAACCGAAATAGAGACTGTCAATCCGGGACGTACCCCGGTAGAACACTCGGTAGTTATACATCGTGCTGTTGTTGATCGCGGCTATCGTGCTGGCGATGCCGTACGCATGGCCGTGCACCTCGAGTCCTACCGGAGGGCTTTCCGTTGATTCGTGCACGTTGCCGAGATCGTTCATCACCCACCAGACCGCCTGGTCCCCGATAAGAGCAGGGCGCTCACCCGCAGCGAGATCGACTAAACGATTTTTTCGCGTCGAGAGTGGAGCGTTGATCAAGTCGATCAGGTTGCCGCCGCCGTCCAGCGTCGGTGCGCCCAGGCCCGTCGGCCACTCGGCAAGGTCCGTCGATGCCTCACCCGTAGTCTCATAGATGTCCAGATCGCCCCTGCTGACCGAGTATACCCGGTCATACAATCCACAATTGGAAGGAGGATTCCCCTGATCATCCAGCGGTCCGGACCAGAATTCCCATGGGCCGTATCTCGTGGCGGATACGCGTATTTGACCGTTGACCTGGCCACCTACCCATACCGCGCCGGCAAAGATTGCATTGGAGTTGGAGAAGCGCGGCACGCGATAAACGTGCGGCCGTCCGCGATAGAACAATCCACCCGTGTTCGGGATGCGGGCCCTCACGTTGTTGGTCTCGAGGTATGCCTCGCCGAGCGGCGATTCGCAATTTCCCATGCTCTGTGCAAACGAAACGGAGCAGAAGAGAGATGCGACGAGGGCAAGCAGATATCGTCTTCCGATGATCACGTTCTTCGAAGCCGTTACTGCAAATCAGCTTTCAAACAGTACAAGAAGAAGACAACTGGCCTGATTTACAAGGCCAATCGGGAAGGACCGGGATTTCTCCGCAGGTTTGTAGGAGAGAGACTTGGAATGATTCGACGACCCTGCACGTCTACCAGGCAGAGTGAACATTAGTACGGATTTCGTCCGATCTTGAAAAGATAGAACGAAAGTAGTCCCATTCATGAGAGTTAGTACCAATCTAGTCCTATTTCTGCTTCTGTTTCTGTTTCTGCATCTGGAGTCGCGTT
The DNA here is from genome assembly GCA_964527795.1 of uncultured Rhodothermales bacterium. Taxonomy (GTDB): domain Bacteria; phylum Bacteroidota; class Rhodothermia; order Rhodothermales; family UBA10348; genus SMXL01. The sequence goes on from CAZGOS010000115.1 coordinate 1,821, forward strand.
CCGCGCAGGGCCAGGATCGCCGCCAAATCACTCTGACCGGGACAGTCGTTCAAGCCGAGGGCGACTCAACGCTCTTCGGCGTCAACGTCGTTGCTACGAGTCTCGCCGATACGACCCGCCGGTACGGCGCATCCACACAGCGAACCGGCACTTTCCTTGTCGTGGTTCCGACGCGCGGGTCATACCGGGTTCGCTTCACGCATGTGGGTTTCAAGGGGTTCGAGAGAAATGTCGCCGTAACAGAGACCAATTATGATTTCGGCGTCGTGCGCCTCGAAAAGAGCGTCTTCAAGCTCGACGAGGTCGTGGTCGAAGCCATGCGTGATCGCGTGGTTGTCAAGGGCGATACGACCGAGTATCTGGCAGATGCCTTCAAGGTCAATCCCGACGCGACGGCAGAAGACCTCGTGGCCAAAATGCCGGGCATCCAGGTTGAGGACGGCGAAGTAAAAGCGCAGGGTGAAACCGTACGCCGCGTAACAGTGGATGGACGCGAATTCTTCGGCGACGATCCGAACCTTGCCCTTCGAACACTTCCCTCCGAAATCATCGAGCGAATCCAGGTCTTCGATCGTCTCAGCGATCAGGCGCAGTTTACGGGCTTCGATGACGGCAACCGCGAGATGACGATGAACATCGTCACGCGACTGGGGCGCAACAGAGGGCAGTTCGGTAAAGTGTATGGCGGGTACGGATCCGATGATCGTTACGTCACGGGCGGAAACATCAACATTTTCGATGACGACCGACGTATTTCGATCATCGGTCTCAGCAACAACGTCAACCAGCAGAACTTTACCATCGAAGACCTGCTCGGTGTGGTCGGCAATTCCGGCCGACGCAGCGGAGTGGGAGGCGGTTTTCGCGCCGGCAGGGGACGCGGCGGCGGTGGTGCCGATCGAAGAGGTGGTGGAGGAATTCGGGATGCGATTGTCGGCAGAATGACGGGAGGCGGGCGTATCAGAACCAACCCGAGCAACTTCCTGGTCGGTAGTCAGGCCGGTGTCAACACGACCCACGCGGCCGGTCTCAATTACACGGACAACTTGGGTGAGAAGATTGCCGTCTCAGGGAGCTACTTTTTTAACATGTCCGACAATACGAGTGACATTCTGCTTGATCGAGAGTATTTCCTGACCGACGAAAGCTCACAGTTCTACAACGAATCGAACAGCGCCAGGAGCGACAATTTCAATCACCGCCTCACGATGAGGATGACGTACACGATCGACGACGCCAACTCGATCATCTTTACGCCGCGCATCAGCGCGCAGCGAAATGAATCCGAGAGTTATCTGTTCGGCATTAATTCGCTCGAAGATCTTAGCCGGCTCAGCCGGACGACCAACAACTATCTCTCTGATAACAAGGGTTATACAGGATCTGGAAACCTGCTTTTCAGGCACCGTTTCAGCAAATCCGGCAGAACCATTTCCGTCAACGTCGGCGCGGGACTGAATGACCGTAGCGGCTCGAGTGATCAGTATTCGTCGAACGATTTCATGGACGGACGGGGTCTGTCGGAGATCATCGACCAGCGCACCGGCAACGATCAGAACGGCGTCAATCTTTCGACAAACATCGCGTATACGGAGCCCATCGGATCGGTCGGACAGTTGCAGATCAACTACCGGCCGGCCTGGTCGCAGAGCGATTCGGATCGGTTGGCAAATACGCTCGATGAGATTACATCCGAGTATTCACTGCTCGATCCAAGGCTTTCCAGCTCATTCAGGTACGAAACGCTCACGCATCGCGGAGGGATCAGTCTGAGGCGAAGAGGGGAAAAATCGATGCTCATGGTGGGCGTGAACCTGGAAAACGAGCTCCTTACCGGAGATCAGTCGTTTCCTACCGAATTCGGCATCGATAAGTCGTTCCGGAATGTACTACCCAACGCGCTGCTGCAGTACAATTTCTCGCGCTCCCACAACCTGCGCTTTTTCTATCGCACGTCCGCGCGAACACCATCGATCACGCAGCTACAGGATGTCGTCGACAATTCCAATCCACTTCAGCTCTCGTCCGGAAATCCGGACCTGCGCCGGAGCTATACCCATACGTTTATACTGCGCTACAGTCGGACAGCGCCGTTGAAAGGCCGCGTCGTAATGGCCAACATCAGTCTTTCGCGGACCTCGAACAATATCGGAAGCGAAACCATTCTGGCTGAAGAGCAAATGACACTCGCGGGTGGCGTCGTGCTGGCTCCGGGATCGCAGTTTTCGCGGCCGGTGAATATCGATGGAGCCTGGAATCTGCGTTCCTTCTTCACCCTGGGAATGCCAACGCCTGCGCTGAAAAGCAATCTGAACATGAACGCCGGGTACACCTTCTCGCGCACGCCCGGCCTCATCAATCGGGTGGAGAATATCTCCAACGTGCACAATATGAACGCTGGATTTGTACTGGGAAGCAATATCAGCGAGCGCGTCGATTTCACCGTTTCGTACTCGATGAACGGAAGCATCGTTAAGAATTCGGTCTACTCGGAGACCGACGGCAACTATTTCTATCACCGCTCATCCGTGAAGCTGAATCTGCTTCCCTGGAATCGGGTCGTATTCCAGACGAGCGTGAACTACCTGGAGTATTTCGGGCTGGGAGACGATTTCGACTCCAGTTCGTTACTCTGGAACGCGGGAATCGGTTACAAATTCCTGAAAGGGAACGGCGGCGAGATCAAGCTCATGGTCGCCGATCTTTTAAATCAGAACAATGCGCTCGTCCGCACGGTCAACGAGTTCTACATCGAAGACAACCAGTCGAATACGCTCGGCCGCTACCTGATTCTGAACTTCACGTACACACTGAGGAACTTCAGGATTTAGTCTGCCTCGCTCGGAGCGGCATTCCACACATCCAGCACAATTCGCCACGCTCCAGAAGCATCCTTCTCCCAGAAATGAACGTCGCGCGTGAGGTCGAAAACGGGGTCCCCGTCTGGGCCATTCGGGCCATCTGGGCTATCCGGGCCGTCGATCTTCACAGTAACGAGTGCAACGGAAAACCCTGTCGCTCCCGCGCTCGACACTTCAACGACGAGTGTCTCGAAAGAAGCCTGGAATCCAGGATTTCCGACGGCCGCAACCAGATATTCCTCAGCAGACTTTTTCTTCTCAAAAAGTGCTTTCCCTTTCGGAATCACGATCACATTATCCGCATACAGGGATGCCGCCGCCTGAGGATTCAGTGCGGACATCGCAGCATGATAGGCTTCGACCGCCTCCGTTAACGAGGCGCGTTCAGCGCCAGGATCTACGCGAGCCTCAGGCGTACACCCGAGCGGAATCAGGGCAATAACCGCCGAGAAAAAGGCGCCGGCGATTCTCATCTGACACCCGTTCACATGTCTTCCGAAGAACTTTCGGGACCCGGAGCTTCATTCCATATGTCAACCACGACCTTCCATGATCCGTCCGGATGTTTTTCCCAGACGTGCAGGTCGCGTACCGTTTCGGATACCTGCTCACCATCCGGATCGTCGTAACTGAGGGTAGCCGTCGCAAGCGAATAACCATAACCCCCGGCCGCGGAAACCTGAATGGTTGGCGTTTCGAAGACGGCATTGAAGTTCGTCAAATCGACAAATTCCGACATCCATTCTCGAATGTCTTCGAGGCCCCTGATCTCAAGCCGGCCAGGTGGAATTATCCTTGAATCCTCGGCATAAAGCGTCATCATCGCTTCGATATCGATCGGGTTGCCGGCAGCGTGGTATGCCTCTGCAGCCGCTTGAAGGGATGCGCGCTCCGCATCGAGGTCGACCTGGGGCACCGATGTGCAGCCGAAAAGTAGCACGGACGCAAACAGGACAGGCATCGTTCGTAAAAGTCTCATCATAGTATCTCCTTGTTTAACTGGAGAGCAGGCATTCCGTCGGGGTCACGCACTGAAATGGTGGGCGCGCTCGGATCGGAATGCACGAGGTAGGACGTACAGATTACGCACTTCTCCACGCCGAGGCAAGTTCGGGTACTTTGTTTCGGCCGTCCTTCTACTCCGTGGCCGCGACGGCTTGTTTTTATTCGTCGCCTTGCGCATTATGCCAGACCATTTGACTAGCGCACGGAGGAAATCATGGATCGACGCCCACCACGACTGCTTCGCAGAGTCGTCGAATTGCTCACGCTGAGCCTCGCCGCCGTTATTCTCGCATCGTTTTTTGCGACGTCCGCCCTTGCCCAGGACGAGGAGAAAAAGGAAGAGGAGCCTGCTCGTCGCCGCACCGTTCTACCCGCGCCCGATCGCGGCGCGGACGAAGGAGAAGGACCGTTTGAACGGCTTATCATTCGCGGAGTCACCGTAATTGACGGAACGGGCGGCCCGCCGCGCGGCCCCGTAGACCTCGTTATCGAGGGAAACAGGATTGCGGCGGTAAGAGGTGTCGGAACGCCGGGTCTGCCCATCAACGAGGACCGCCGTCCGGGCGACGCGACCCGGGAAATCGATGCGCATGGCATGTACGTCATGCCCGGCATCATCGACCTGCATGTGCATACCGGGGGCCTTCCGAAGACGCCCGAGGCAGAATACGTCTACAAATTGTGGCTTGCCCACGGAATTACAACGGTCCGCGGCGTGTCTTTCGGGGGTTTCGACTGGTCGCTGAATGAACAGACCCGTAGCGCCCGCAATGAAATCGTTGCGCCGCACATGATTGTCTACGCCCGTCCGGGCAGCGGCTCGGACTTTGAAGGCAGCACCGATACGCCGGAGGGCGCCCGCGAGTGGGTCCGGTATGCCGCCAAGAAAGGAGTCGACGGCCTGAAGCTGGGTTCGTATCGCCCGGAAATCATGGATGCGCTCATAGACGAAGCCATCAAAAACGGTATGGGTTCGACCGCGCACCTGGGCCAGACGGGTGTCGCTCAGATGAATGCCGTCGATGCCGCTCGGCTCGGTCTCGGCGGCATGACGCACTTCTACGGGCTCTTCGAATCGCTCTATGACGGGTACGACGTGCAGCCGTGGCCCGTCGGCATGAATTATAACGACGAACAGATGCGCTTCGGACAGGTAGCCCGGCAATGGAATCTGATCCATCCGCCCGGCAGCGACGAGTGGAACGCGCTCCTGGACGAGATGCTCGCGCTGAATTTCTACATCAATCCGACGATGACGATCTATTCGGCGGGCCGAGACGTGATGCGGGCGCGCAATACCGACTGGCACGAGAAATACACGCTGCCGTCACTCATGGATTTCTATGAGCCCAGCCGGCTCGATCACGGTTCCTACTGGTATGACTGGACCACGGCGGACGAGATTGCCTGGAAGAAATTCTACCAGGTGTGGATGCAGTTTTTGAACGACTACAAGAACCGTGGAGGAAAGGTCACGGTTGGATCGGATTCGGGATATATCTACCAGACGTACGGTTTCGGGACGATTCTGGAGCTGGAGATGCTTCAGGAAGCCGGTTTTCATCCTCTCGAAGTCGTTCGGGCCGCAACCATGCACGGCGCAGAGGAAGCTTTCAAGTACACGGGAAAAGCAATCGAGTACGGCGTCATCCGATCCGGCCTGCGTGCGGACCTTCTGATTGTTGAAGAGAATCCGCTGGCCAACTTCAAGGTGCTCTACGGCACTGGCGCCGTCAGGCTAAACGATGAAACCGGCAAGCCGGAACGTATCGGTGGCGTGAAATACACCGTCAAAGACGGCATCGTGTACGACGCCAAACAGCTCTTGAAGGACGTCGAGGAAATGGTCGATGCGCAGCGCAACGAGCGCGAAGAGGAGCAGGAGGTGACGGGTTCGGGAATGGACTAGACCGTTTCGACGTCAGGCTCTGGTGTTCTTGCAGTTTCCCATTCAATCGCTTCCCTGATCCGCAGGCACTGATGGCAGACCGTCGTGCGTTCCGACGATTGGAATGTTGCACAGGGTGGCTTTACTGGCACGCGTGCACCGCCATTAATGTACCGTAGCGTGACGTCTGCGAGCGCCTCGATAAAAGCCGGGTGCTCGTTAAGGCCTTCCGTAACCTCGAATCGTTTGATGCCGGCCTCTTCTGCCTGGTGGCGCACTTCGATGTCCAGCTCGAACAAGGTTTCAACGTGGTCGCTCACAAACGCGACAGGGATCACGAGCACGTTTGTACATCCCTGCTCGGCGAGTTCCACGAGCGTATCCGGTGTCGACGGCGTCAGCCATTCCACCGGTCCGACCTTGCTTTGAAACGAAACCCTGAAAGGCCGATCAAAACCCCGAGCCTGCATGACCTGATGTACGGTCGAGTGGACGAGGCAGCAGTAGGGATCCCGTCGCTGCTTCATTTCCTTGACGGGTGTGCCGTGGGCGCTGAAAAGCAGGAATATTTCTTGATCACTTGATCCATAACGTACCAGCGCCTCGTCTACGCGGGCGTTTATCGCTCGGATATACGAAGGATGGGCAGCGTATTCGAATACGGCGGCGGTTGGGCGCTTTTCAAGCTCGCCGGCCTGATCGAGCGCGTGCCAGTAGACGAGCGAAGCTCCCGTGGTGGTCTTGGAATACTGTGGGTAGAGTGGCAGAAGAACGACTTTCGTCACGCCGTCCGTGTCCATGCGCAGCGCAACGTCCTCGGTAGTCGGCGTGCCGTAGCGCATGGCCGTGTAGACTTTGAACCGGAACTGCGATTCCATACGGACGTCGGCATTCAGGATCTCTTCGAGCAGCTCGGCCTGCCGCTCCGTGTGCGCGTTGATGGGAGATGCCCCGCCAATCAGGCCATATTCTTCGCGTACCGTTTTTGCTCTGCGGCGGGCAATGAGCTTGCTGAGCCGATGCCGAAATACACGTGGAATCGGGATGTCGATGATCACAGGATCCATGAAGAGGTTGTAGAGAAAGTCCTCGACCTCTTCCGGACAGCGAGGCCCGCCCAGATTGAAGAGAACCACACCGACCGTGTCGCCGCTCTCCAGTTGTAATGGCTCCGACGGGTAGAATGTGCCGGTGACCAGGCGCTCGTCGTAGGAATAGTGTTTTAAGAAAGCTCTCGGCGTCATCGGAAAGACCGCTGGTCGTAAAAGTCCGGCTCATGCTCGGACATCAATTCCTGTACGGCCTCGACAAATACCCTCGCTTTATCGGGATCATGATCCGGCATCATGCCGTGACCCAGGTTGGCGATGTAGCGCGATGTCCCGAACGCCCGCAGCATTTGTCGTACGTTTTCTCGGATTCCATCCGAGGGCCCGTAGAGCACGGCCGGATCCAGATTGCCCTGAAGCGCCAGGTACGGGCCCGCTCTGGTGCGAGCTTCTCTCGGTGAAATGGTCCAATCGACCGACAGAACGTCATAGTCCGAATCAGCCAGCGATTTGAGCGCATGGTGCGCACCCCTCGGAAAAACAGCCAGCGGAATGTCCGGGTACGC
>CAZGOS010000116.1:0-9138 GCA_964527795.1 uncultured Rhodothermales bacterium
GCATGGAGACCTTGTTCTGGGCAACGTTCCGGACAATAATACGGACTCAGACAGCTCGATAACACTTATCCACTGGTCGGGACTGGATTCGAATGCGCGAAATGAGGACTGGACATCGCTGTTGTCGGGCGCTCAACCGGTTTTCTCTCTTTTCAGGACAGACGGCATCATTTACGACGACCGTGGCCCCAGGATCGTCGGCAACCCTTCATTGTCGTACACCCATCCCAATGGAGTGCTTTTTGCCACCAATTCAGCTTCCGGGCCGGCGCTTCGGAAGCGAATCGAGAGCATCGTGGCAGGACGGACTCGAGTTCAGTCCGAATGGGATATTTTGCACGATACGTTCAGTGATTCCGCATCGGAGTGGATGGAAAGGTTCCTTGAAACTCTTGATTCGGTGCGCGTTCGTACGGTTCGAGAAGACGAAGCCGTTGAATATCTGAGAAACTGGGATTACAACTATCGGGGCGCTTCGATCGCGGCTTCCATTGCCGAGCATACGCGGCTGAATCTTGACGTTCGACGGGTGAATCGTCTCACACCGGCGATCGCTCACGGAGCACTTCGCAGCTCTCTGGACTTCCTCACGGAATACTATGGTACGGACATGCGTGAATGGCGCTGGGAGACCGTTCAGGATCTGGTTGTCTACTTCCCGGGATGGACGACATCGTCGGGCGCCATTGACCGGCGTATCAGACAATTCAACGAGGAGTTTCTTCCCGTTGCCATTCAGGGATATGGCCACCCGAACACGCTCGCATGGGGGCCGACAGTAGGCCATGCATGGCGAACAGCATCATCGGCCTGGGAGGGTTTTTTCGGGAGAGATCCGGGTTCCGTTTTCGAATTTGAACGGCCCGTCGTTTCCTATTCGTCTTTCCTTGGTCGTTTCTTTGCACTTAATCGGGCTCCTGTGAGCGGGCAGATGGACGTTTCCGGATCGGAAGCGACGAAAACCGAACTCCAACCGGTACAATGAGCACTCCGCAATCATCGTTGCTAATCGGACTGGACGTCGGCGGAACCAAAACAAAGGCCGCATGCCGCATTTCCGCTACCGACTCCAGTGAGATCATTCAGGTCACGTCGCATGGCGCCAATTTCCAGAGCGTCGGAGCGGCGCAGGTTGCGGGTCTGATCGCCGGTCTGGTATCACGCATCAGGCTGGAATCCGCATTTGACGGTGTTGTTCGAGTCGTGGCCGGGGTAGCCGGTGCGGCGCGGGAGCGGGATCAACAAGAAGTGGAAAACCTCTTCTCCGAAGCACAGACGCATCCGGGTGACCTGATCAAGGTGCATTCAGATGCACAAATAGCCCTGGAAGGTGCGTTCAGTGGAGAACCCGGGATGATCGTAATCGCAGGTACGGGTTCCGGTATCTATGCCCGAAACCAATCCGGGCAGATCGTGCGAGCCGGGGGATGGGGCCCGGTTCTTGGCGACCCGGCAAGTGGAAAAAATTTAGGACTTCGGGCTTTGCGGGCGGTCGCCCGATTTTTTGATGGTGGTCCGCCTACGGCCCTCACCAGGCGATTGGCGGAAGAGTTTGGCGTCACTGAACGAGAGGACCTGGTAAACATCGTCTATCGTGGTGGTCTGGACACATCCCTTATCGCCCCGATTGTTCTCGAGGCCGTAGCAGAAGGCGATGCCGTTTGCAGCGATCTGCTCGACGAGGAGATTTACACGCTGGCCCACGAAGCTGCATGGGTGGCGTCTGGTGCGGTAGAGTCGCGTACCGTTCTGATGGGCGGTTTGTGCGACGACCACTTATTCAATCGCCGCCTGCAAACAGCCCTGCGCACGGCAGTGCCCCATATCCAGTTCGTTGAGCCCGATGCCGGTCCCGAATTCGGGGCGCTTCGTCTTTGCAGTCAACTCGGTTGATTTTCCCCAATCAACTCAGTTGATTGCCGCCCCTTCGCTTACACTCGGCGCCGCATTGAGCACTTCATCCGAGGACCCTTCTTCGAATTGCACGAAGTTGTCCCGGAAGAGCTGTGCAAGTTTTGCAGCGGCGGCGTCGTACTCGTTTCCGCTCGTCCACGTATCACGCGGAATCAGAACGTCTGACGGCACATCCGGACAAGAGGTCGGCACTTCGAATCCGAAAATCGGATCCGTAACCGTATCGACGTCATCCAGCTTTCCATCGTGGATTGCGTCGATAATAGCTCTCGTGTAGGGCAACGACATGCGTTCGCCGACTCCGTAAGGACCGCCTGTGAGTCCCGTATTTATCAGCCAGGCCTTTGCATTACGCGTCCGCATTTTCTCGGCTAGAAGCTCAGCGTACTTCGCTGGATGCCAGACAATGAATGCCGCCCCGAAACAGGCGGAAAATGTCGCCTGAGGCTCCGTTACTCCAACTTCTGTTCCAGCCACTTTTGCGGTATATCCACTCATGAAGTGATACATCGCCTGCGCCGGTGAGAGTTTGCTCACGGGAGGCAGGACGCCGAAGGCATCATACGTGAGGAATATGATGTGATCGGGATGTCCTCCCACAGCCGGAATTTTGCAGTTGGAGATATTTTCGATCGGATACGAAGCGCGCGTGTTTTCGGTTATCGACGTGTCCGAATAGTCGACTTCCCGCGTCTGTCGATCGTAGACCACGTTTTCAAGCACGGTTCCGAACCGAATGGCACTGTAAATTTCAGGCTCCTTCTCTGCCGAGAGGTCGATCGCTTTTGCGTAGCAGCCTCCTTCGATATTGAAAATGCCGTTGTCCGTCCAGCAGTGCTCGTCGTCTCCGATGAGCGCCCTTCTCGGATCCGCCGACAGAGTCGTCTTACCTGTGCCGGACAGGCCAAAAAAGAGCGACACGTTTCCGTCGGGACCTTCATTTGCCGAGCAATGCATCGACAGCACGTCCTGTTTCGGCATGATGTAGTTCATAACCGTGAAAATGCCCTTCTTCATTTCACCGGCATACTCCGTTCCCAGAATGACGAATTCTCCCTTCTCGAACGAAAGGTCGACGCTCGTTTTGGATCTCATCTGGGCCGTATACTGATTGGCAGGGAACCGGCCCGCATTGAAGATGACGTAGTTGGGTTCCCCGAAACGGGTCAGATCTTCGCCACTTGGACGGATCAGCATATTGTGCATGAAAAGCGCGTGGTACGGCCTTGTACAGATAACGCGCACCTTGATTTGATAGTCCGGATCCCAGCCGGCGAAGCCGTCAAATACATAGACGCGCTTACACGCATTGAAGTAGTCGATCGCTCGTTCTCGATTGATTTCAAACGTATCGAGATCCAGCGCGATGTTGATCTCACCCCACCAGATGTCATTCGTGCTTTCGGGTGCGTCCACAATGCGCTTGTCTTTCGGACTCCGGCCGGTCTTGGCGCCGGATCGTAACATGATCGCGCCGGTATCCGATATCGCAGCTCCTTCATCGTAAAGAATCGCTTCTTCGTAGAGACGAGCCGGCGAAGCGTTTCGAATGATCTGCGATACCGCGATGCCATACTGTTCCAGATTGAACGATTCGGTCATAATGCCACCTTGGCTTTAATTGAATCTAAATAGCACTTCCCTCAGCATGTCCTCAGGGTTGTCCTCTTCAGCAAACAAGATCAGACTCTGGACGGCCAACCATTTATTTTCAAGAAAATACGCCTGAATCTGACCGATTTCGGTGAAATTCGGCATAAACGAACACCGTTCTATCTCTTGCCTAGCACTAGATACCGTCACGCCTGTTTTGCCGGTTCTCTATGAGGTCCGCCACAACGGATTCGTCTGCAAGAGTGGACGTATCGCCCAGGTTATCATAATCGTCGGCGGCAATTTTTCTCAGAATGCGGCGCATGATTTTCCCGCTTCGTGTCTTCGGGAGTCCTGGAGCAAATTGGATGAAGTCCGGTTTTGCAATTGGGCCGATTGCGTTTCGAACATGCTGTATCAGTGTGTGTCGGAGTTCCTCAGAGCATTGCTCCCCATCTTTCAGGGAAACGTAGCAGTAAATGCCCTGACCCTTAATGTCGTGCGGGAACCCTACGACGGCCGCCTCAGCCACGCTACCATAGGCAACGAGAGCGCTTTCGACCTCGGCTGTGCCCATGCGGTGACCCGAGATATTGATCACGTCGTCCACGCGACCCGTGATCCAAAAGTACCCATCTTCATCGCGGCGGCAGCCATCGCCAGTGAAGTACTTGCCTTCAAAGGTCGAGAAATAGGTCTGTACGAAGCGGTCGTGATCCCCAAAAATCGTTCGGGATTGTCCCGGCCACGAATCCGTAATCACCAGTATGCCCTCGCTCGGCCCTTCCAGTACGTTTCCTTCCGTATCGAGCACCTGCGGCTGAATTCCAAAAAATGGAAGGGTGGCCGCGCCCGGTTTTTGATCGATCGCACCGGGAAGAGGCGTGATCAGGACTCCACCCGTTTCGGTCTGCCACCACGTGTCGACGACAGGGCAACGCTTCTCTCCCACCACCTCGTAATACCAGCGCCACGCTTCAGGATTGATAGGCTCGCCAACCGTACCGAGTACGCGTAGTGACGACCGGTCCGTGCTGGTAACAAATTCTTCGCCCTGTGCCATCAATGCGCGGATGGCGGTCGGGGCCGTATAGAATTGATTCACTTTGTGGCGGTCCACGACTTGCCAGAACCGCGATGCATCCGGATACGTCGGGATGCCTTCGAAGAAGACCTGGGTGGCTCCGTTAAGGAGAGGACCGTAAACGATGTAACTGTGGCCGGTGATCCAGCCCACGTCCGCCGTGCACCAGAAAACGTCTCCGTCGTGATAGTCGAATATCAACTGGTGCGTCAGTGATGTGAAGACCAGGAAACCGCCCGTTGTATGAACGACGCCTTTGGGCTTGCCCGTAGATCCGCTGGTATAGAGTATGAAGAGCGGATCCTCAGCATCCATGTGCTCTACAGGGCAATCGTCCGAGACAGCGGCAATTTCTTCGTGGTACCAGTAATCCCGTCCGTCGGTCCACTCGATATCACCGTCGGTATGTTTTACGACAATCACGGTTTCGACTTCGGGGCACCGCTCGAGCGCTTTATCCGTATTGCTTTTAAGCGGCACGCGTTTCCCGCCACGCAGACCCTGATCGGCCGTCAGCACGATGTGTGAATTACCGTCAAGCATCCTGTCGGCAAGCGAATCCGGGGAGAAGCCGGCAAATACGACCGAGTGCACGGCTCCGATGCGGGCACAGGCCAGCATGGAAAACGCCGCCTCGGGAATCATGGGGAGATAGATCGTGACGCAGTCACCTTTCTTTACGCCGTGCTTCTTCAGTACGTTGGCGCATTTCTTCACTTGGCGATGCAGCTCCCTGTAAGAGATATGACGGGCTTCGTCAGCGGGATTGTCCGGCTCAAAAATGAGTGCCGTCCGGTCACCTCGCTTCTCCAGGTGTCTGTCGACGCAGTTGTAGGCGGCGTTGGTCTTTCCGCCGAGATACCATTTGATGTGAACGTCGCTCGAAGCATACGATACATCTTTTACGGTGTGAAACGGTTCAAACCAGTCGATTCGCCTGGACTGCTCGGCCCAATATCCATCCGGATCGCTGATCGACTGCTCGTACAAGGCGCGATACTCGTCGAGTGATTTGACGTGTGCCCTGCTTCTGAATTCTTCCGAAGCCTGAAAACGCCCCGCCATATTTATCTCCTCCCGGATACCCGTCGCATTGATTACACCATCGTGAGGCCTCCAACAGCATGGATATTACGCCGATAGAGGCCATAAAACTCGCATTAATTCTGCGGATGTGGAAGAATAGTAACGGGACAGAAAATTTTCATGGTGGTCAGATGAATTGGATCACGAACCCTGCTCTCACCCGTATCTTTACCCGCGAAAACCCTACACAATACATCTCTCTTTCCCTCTTTATGGAACTGCGAAATCGGCACGTTGTCGTCACCGGAGCTGCGAGTGGAATGGGGCGACGGTTTGCGCTGCGATTCCTTGAACTTGGCGCGCGAGTCGCCGCCTGGGACATCAACGAACATGGCCTCAATTCGCTTTCCGAAGAATGGCGAAACGTGTGCAATGTCGAAGGACCAGTCGCCGACAGGCGACTCCACACGTACGTTTGCAACGTCGCTTCGCCCGACGCCATTCAGCACTCGGCCCGAGAAACGCTCAGTGACCTGGATCATATTGACATCGTCCTGAACAATGCGGGCATCGTCTCCGGGGACTGGATCACCGATCTGACGGATGAGGCCATCGAACGAACCTTCGCGATTAACGCGCTCGCTCCATTTCGGATCACGAAGGCTTTTCTACCGGACATGATCACGCGCGGAAACGGGCATATCGTAACGATCGCTTCAGCCGGTGCTTTTCTCGGCACGCCGCGTCTGTCCGATTACTGCGCGAGCAAATCGGCCGTGGCCGCCTTCGACGAGTCGCTCCGAAACGAGATGAAGCAGCGTGGATATCCGATCAAGACCACGCTCGTATGCCCGTTTTATGTAGACACCGGCATGTTCTCAGGTGTTCGCACCCGTTTCAGTTGGCTTCTGCCCATTCTGAAACCGGAAAAGGTAGTCGAGCGCACGATTCGCGCGATTCAGACAGGTCGAACACGCCTTATCATGCCCTGGTTCATTTATACCATATTTCCGCTCCGACTCCTGCCGACACGACTCTTTGACGGCCTGGTTTTGTTCTTCGGCATCATGCGATCCATGGATGGTTTTCAGGGCCGGTCCTTACCGGTTGCAGATACGGATACGGATACGGCTGCCGACAGCGATTCGATTCGCCGGATTTGAGAGGATGTTACTGGCGAGGCAGGATTTCTTAGCGATCTGCTTCAAAATCTGCTTCACGATCTGCTTCACGAATTTCTTCACGACTCGCCTCGATGCGTCCCCGGACGGCATTCGTTAACACGATTTTTTCGGCTCTGAAATAGTCCCGCGCGTTGAGAATTTTTTCACGAGGTTGCCTGGGCGAGACCAGCTCGAGTTCCCGTCCGATTCCTGGTAGTACGCCTGAGGAGAGCGGCGGTGTATACCAGACACCGTGAAGAAGCAGAAACACGTTTGTAATGGTTCCCTCGGTCAACTCCTCCTTCTCGTTCAGATAGATCACCTCATCAAGTCCCCTGCGAACGGCCTCTTCCCGACCGGCCTCGTACACTCCGCGGTGGGTCGTTTTCAGATGAAAAAATGGATTTCCGGAATGCACTCGCGTTTCGGCCAGCCCGACCTTCACGGGCGCGGTCATCAGGTCGTCGAGCGGCCGAGATGTGATCCGGATTTCCCCTTGCGACCCGAGAAGAAGCCGCACGACACGAACGCTGCCGGGCGGGCAGGTTCGATCGATCTCTTCCAGCTTTCGAGATATTTCGTCAAACGGAACGGGATAGCCGACGATATGAGCCGAGTGTTCCAATCGTGCCAGATGATGATCCAGCAGCGCGATGCCTCCCTCCCAGCGCATCGTTTCAATCAGTTCAATCGAGTTCGATGAACTTGCGGGGTTGTCCGCCAGGAACTGAGTTTTTAGCAGGCATTCTTTGAGTTCCTCAGCCGAATCAGAATCCCAGACGATGCCGCCTCCGGAACCCAGCACGATATCGCCGTCCCTGTGAGAGAGGGTTCGTATGGCTACACTGAACGTTCCCTTCCGGTTGGGAGAGATATGGCCGATTGCTCCGCAGTAAATCCCTCTCGGCTGCTTCTCCAGTTCAAGTATGCGTCGCATGGCTCTAATCTTGGGCGTTCCTGTCACCGAGCCGCATGGGAACAGCGCACGGAGCAGATCGGACGCGTTGCATGTTCGTCGAAGGCGTCCTTTCACCGTAGAAGTCATCTGCAGAACCGTTTTAAGCCGCTCGACCTCAAAAAGGCGGGGCACTTGCACGGACCCGGGCTCGCAGACAATCGACAGATCGTTCCTCAGCAAATCAACAATCATCAGGTTTTCCGCGCGACTCTTGTAATCCGTCTGGAGCCATTCAGTGAAAAGGTCATCCAGCCGCGGCGTCTCTCCCCTGGGAGCGGTTCCCTTCATAGGCTGGGCCTGTATGTCACGCTGCGACCACTCTATAAAGCGCTCCGGAGAAGCTGACAGCAGCTGAACATCACCGAGCTGAATAAATGCGCCGAACGCCACCGGTTGGCGAAGCCTCATGTGACGATACAGCGGTAGAGCGCCGACGTCGGTATGTCCATACATCCGGCCCGTGAAATTGACCTGATACAGGTCGCCGTGGCGTATCAGCGATCTGATTCGATCGATGCACGACATATACGCTTCGTGAGAGTTGCTAAGTGAAAGCGACAACGGCGAAAGCGACGTCTCCTCCATTCGCATAGCTGAGAGCGCCTCTTCGACCGTGTCGGACTCGATTTCGACGGGTTTGTCGAAAAGACCGAACCACGCGAGAGGATAACCCAGCAATGCCGCAAAATCTTCATCGGCAACGTCCGGGAATTTCCCCGCTTCAAAACCATACCCGGACTCATAGGCGAGGTATCCAGCGACGTGCCATCCGTCCGCCAACGCCGCGTCCAAATCTGTCAGAAGTGACGGCACTTCGTTCGGTCGAGCGGCCGTCAGTACCCGTTCCGGCGCCCGGAAAAGCAGACTTGTGGCCGATGCACTGCAGGAACTATCCAGCAGTACGGTGCCGGTTTGCTGTAGAAGTTTCTGCAGTGGTTTCTGTGGCGGCTGATGAACGTTATTCATGGGGCGATTCACACGATCCCTTTATATGGTCCCTTTCTCGGATTCGGATCGGTCGAGCAAGTACGCAGCCTGCCGTCCAAAAGTCAATAGCCGGATTATTGCGGTTGGTCTTTTTCCCTACCTTTGGCCTTGCTCAGAAACCAGCCCGGTTCAACCAGCATGCAGCTCTCCGCTTATGACTGGGCCATAATGGCCACGTTCTTTGCGTTTTCGCTCGTAGTCGGTCTGTCCGTCTCTGCGCGTTCCGGCAAAAGCTTCAGCTCCTATTTCCTGGGTGGACGATCCATGCCGTGGTGGCTGCTCGGCATCTCGATGGTAGCCACGACGTTTTCGACCGATACACCCAACCTCGTTACGGACATCGTTCGTGGCGGCGGGACGTACGGCAACTGGGCCTGGTGGTCGTTTCTTCTAACAGGAATGCTGACGGTATT
>CAZGOS010000117.1:0-9100 GCA_964527795.1 uncultured Rhodothermales bacterium
GTTGAACTCCGCTCGTTTTCGAGCGACTTTCGCCGCCCTCCGTCTCTTTCGGCTGTAGATTTCGAAAAGTTGCGTCGGAGCAGCACCTGCGCGAACCGCTTGCGATAGAACCGCAGCCGCCGCCCACGCATCCAACCAGCCCAGGTTCATGCCCTGGCCGCCGATGGGACTGACGACATGGGCGGAATCGCCTGCCAACAGGATTCGACCTCGGGCCATGCGAGCAGCCAGATAGTGAGATACCGAGAATGCGCTGATCATGGTGCATGTACCTGCAGGCACCTCGTAATTCGTTCTGTCCCGGATCATTTCGGCCAGAGTATCCGGCGTTGCGTTCTCCAGCAGGCCTTCCGTTTTGACTACCCATCTACGGACTTCTCCGGGAAGCGGAAAAGACTCGACCACACCACAATCGGTCAGAAAAATGCCTGCCCGTGCGCCAAGATTCGATGTATCGTCGAAATCCCCCATCAGGAATTTATCGTTGTATTCGCCACCGGGGAAGGCAATACCGGCGGATTTACGGACCTGACTGTCCTTGCCGTCGCATCCGACTACATAACGAGCGTGAAAACGCACATGGCGCCCTTTTTCGCCGGCGATAACGATCGCGTGGTCGGCATCTTCGGAAACGTCCGTGACCTCTACTCCCCGGATCATTGTTGAGTTATCCAGCTCTCTGAGTCGGCGCTCAAGTATGCCTTCCGACACGAACTGAGGAAGCGCGAGTACAAACTGGTAGGGAGGTGGACAGGCCTCGAACGTCAGTGTGCCGAGGACCTTCGAATTGGAAAAAGCCATCCCCTCGGCAACCGATATGCCATTCCCAATCAGTTCGTCAGCGATTCCCACCTCCGCAAGACGATCGAGCGCCGGCGGATGAATGCCAATTGATCGTGTATGCTCTGACGGCTTATCTCGTTGTTCGAGAATCCGGCATGAGATCCCGTCCTGCAGCAATAGACACCCCAGAAAGAGGCCGACCGGACCTCCTCCCACTATGATCACATCGGTGTCCTTATTGCTCATGGCTGCCAGATAAGCAGGTTCCGAAAGAGCAGCATGGGCCGTACGCGCCACGGATCGGGAACAATGCGCCTGAGTTCGTCGGGTAAGTAAGATCGCCGGATAGATATGAGCCCGTCAACCGTGATGAATGACCTGCGAAATAGCAGAGCCGTCGGAAGAAATCCCGCGTATGCGAAGTCGTCGCGTCGAATATCATTGTGTAGCGCCAGCTTGGTTGCCAACGCGGCTGATTCGCTCAGAAAATGTTCGAGTTCGTCCGTATCCAGGTGGTGGATGACATGATTCGAGATGACTACATCGTACTTCTGGCCCTCACGTACGAGATCCCCTGTAGTTGCCTGCCGGATGACTACATTGTTTGGGAGCGATCGGCTGCTGAGGAAGTCTACCGCGCGTTTGTCAGGCTCAGTCGCCGTGATTTCGACATTCAGACCGTCGCGGGACGTCCACTGAGCGAGCCTTTCAACGAGATCACCGCCGCCGCACCCGATATCCAGCAGCCTGGATGGATTACCCGACAGATGCGGACGAATCCAGCGCCTGTAAACGCGCCGCCATCCCGATATGACGCCATTAACGTACATGAATTGCGCATACGTTTTGCGAAGCATCTCCGGATCACAGGATGGATCCTCCATGTTTTCGGATAAATAGGGTTGTCGATATCGAAGAAATACGGTTGGCATCTAGACACCCGTAAGGAGCGCGCTTTCAACGGTGAGTCCGGGACCGAAAGCCATGGCATACATCGTATCGCTCGAATGCATATTTCCCGCCTTAAGAATTTCCTCCAATACGAAGAGAATCGTTGCACTGCTCATGTTTCCGTACTCACGAAGAATCCGCCTGGAGGCATCCAGCGCATGTTCTTCAAGCCCAAGTCCCAGTTCGACTTTGTCGAGAATAGCGCGACCGCCGGGATGAATGGCCCAGTGATCGATATCCTCGAATGAGAGACTGTTCTGATTCAGGAGCGCGTTAACGATCGAATCGACGTTCGCCTGGAGTATTCGCGGCACGTACGTTGAGAGCACCATGTCGAAACCGCGGTCACCGATGGTCCACGCCATATCCCCCTCGCTGTCAGGGGCAACCGTCGAGAGTAGTGATTCGATTCGCAGCGCGGATGCAGACGGATCGGGCCATCGCGCGCTGACAATTGCCCCCGCGGCGCCGTCTGAAAAAACCGAGGTAGCGATAATGTCGTCGATATCTTCGGACGGCTCGAGATGCAGGGTACACAATTCAAGGCAAACCATAAGCACGACTGCCTCTGGATCTGCTCGGCAGAATGCCCTGGCCATTTTCAGAGCGGGGAATGCACCGTAGCATCCCATGAATCCGATATGGAAGCGCTCGGTGCATACATCGAGTCCGAGGTCTTTTACGATGTAATAGTCGGGTCCCGGTGCGAAAAAGCCCGTGCACGAGACGGTAATTACATGCGAGATATCTCGCGAATCGATCCCTGCGCATCCATCAATCACCTTTCGTGCCGTCTCAGAAAACAGCTTTCGGGCTTCCCGGGTGTACAGGGCGTTTCGCTCTTTCGTCGATGGCGACAGGAAGCTTCCGTCGTTGGCGTCGAAAAAGAGTCCATCGCCCTCGCCGTGGCGATAGTCCTTGATCACACTGTGACGCTTTTCGATGGCGGAGTGCCGGTAAATCCGGCGTAGCAGCCTGGCGCCTTTACCGTCCGAATCCAGTTGTCGCATCATGGCCTCACCGATCACTTCCTGTGGATAGGCCGTTCTCGGAACACTCGTGCTGATATGATGGATGAAGGTGGACACGGACTACATCGTGAGTCGAGTTCTATGCATGATTGGTTACAGGAGCGAGCTTGCCGATAGGTTTCCATCGACATCTATGATATTGATTCCGGGTCGATCGACAAAAACGCCAGGGGCTGATGTCGTGTTACACCGACAATCAGATTGTGATTCTCAGAGGAGGTCCATTTTTCTTGAGGTACCTGAAATCCACCACGTATCAAGAGTTCGTTTGACAATTCGCACCTGGATCGACATCTTCCATAAATATGAATAATCATTAGAGGACCATCCCACCATGAAAAAACTAGTACTTGTGGTAGCTCTTGCTTTCACCGTAAGCGCATGGGCTCCCGTTTTCGCTCAGGGCACGTTTACGAGTGAGGGACCCCTTGTGGACCAAATGAAAACAGTAGTAGAAGCGTACGAAAAGGCGGATTGGGCGACCTATCAAGCCGCTTTTGCTGATACTGTGATGTTTTACAACAACTCCGCGGACGGCATTACACTCGAGCAGCGTGTGGAAGAACACAAGGCGATCCACCAGGTATTCGACGACATTCAGTTCATCGATCCTGTATTTGGTGTGGTCGAGAACGAGGGTGAGACGTGGGCTCTGCTATGGGGCATGTGGAGTGGAACGGTAAGATCGACCGGCGAAGTGGTAAATATTCCCGTACACATAAGATCCAAGCGGGAAGACGGGAAGACGGTTATTGAATACGGATACTGGGATACGTCTGTGGTCGGTCCAATCATTGAGGCAGCTATGGAAGCAGCGGGAGAACGATAACGCGGTCCAATGCGGCTTCGATCCAGGGCCTGTTAAGAGCCCGGTCCTCATTTTACGGAGACCGGGTTTTTAATTGTCTATTTGTCCTTAACAATACAGCCCAATTCGGCTGAACCATGTTAGACAACTCAGTGAAATGACTGGTATTCAGAAGTCACAACAGGGGATGATGCGAAATCGTTGCCATTTACCTTCTAATCTCTTTTCTTTGTCGTTACCCACCGCTCGATTCAATCGGAAAACAATGAAGATCATTTTTTTCTACGCCGGAATGCCGAACTTTCGTACCTGGTAAAATTCCTATTGGATAACCCCGCAATGAACATCCTGCTTACTGCATCGGAGGTAACGTCATGAGACTGTTTAGAATTCTTGTTCTCCTTGTTGGAATAGCTGTTGTGGCTTCGTCCGCTGCCGACGGCAGGCAGATCCGTGGACTGCTCAAGAAAGCCAAAAAGAAGGCGGAAGAGCAGGTCGAGCTGCGCGCGCAGCAGGAACTCGACAGACAAGTGGAGAAAATGGTCAATGCGCTGTGGGATGAAGCCGCCGATAATTTCAGCGACATGTTGATGAATGCCATGCCCAAGGCGAAGACCTCCGTCGACCTTGAAAAAGGCATTATCAAGCGAGAAGGCAAGGACGATCTCGACATCAAGTCGAACGCGCGTGGCCCGGTCGACGCGGAATACGTTCAGTATCTCCAGGTGTCCATCGTGAAATTGCCGGCTCAGTTGGCCCAGCTTAGTGACATGTTCGGGAATGCCACCGTTGAGACGGTGATGTTGCACGGCGATAAAAAGCTCTCCGAATACGAGACCAACGGTACGCTAACGGACCTGGATGCCGAACGCTACGTGTTTCTGAATCACGAGCAGAAAGAATATTGGTCGCAGGGCTTTGGAGAAATGTTCGACGCGGCAGCCTTAGCCGTGGACAACATGGGAGCCGGAATGGAAGAGGCGCCGGCGCCAACACCACCATCGGCGGAAGAGGACCACCCATCGTATGAGTTGGAAGCGGATATCACGGTGAAGAGGGGTAAACGTAAGAAAATTCGCGGAATCCAGGCACAACAGAATATCGTAATCGTTGAGACCGTCGCCAAGTCGGAAGAAACGGCGGAAGTAAAGGGCAAATTTTACGTCGTCATGGAAATCTGGACAGCCGAGGAGTTCGGAGGCTCAAAAACCCTTGCGGCGTTTGATGCTCGCGCCGGTGAACTGATGCTCGAAGCCATGTCTGGGTCCGACCTCAACGCAAAGCTGAATTATTCCGCATTTGGAGATGCGCGAATGAGTGAAAGCATGGAGAAGGCCACTGAGAAGTTTTCTGAAATCGAAGGGTTTCCCATCGAAACCAGATCCTATTTCGTGACAGGCCCGATTGACAAGGAATTGGATCTGGATGCCGTGCTTGAAGCGAAAGACGAAGCCGACGTTACTGCCTTTGCAGGTGTATCGTCGGAAGAGCCTGTAAAGGTTCAGACAACGATGTTCAGTACGACTATTTTTGTCGCCAATCTAACGACCGACAAGTTCGACCTTTCGCTGTTGGGCACGCGCGGGTATACGGAAATCGAGTCGCCGATAAACCAGTTCCGGGAGATCGACGGTGAATAGGATCTGACCGGTGTTTGGTTGCTTCGACAACGACCGATTTGGTCTAGAATCGAGCTTCGATCGTGCTGGTTGCCTCGGTTGGCGATTGGAGAAATGCCCACGGCCGGCCGGAATACGAATTGGGCGTCCTCAGATTCCTGCATACGCGTGTTATACCTATCGCCAATACCAGCCGATACTCTGCGTGGTCACTGTGACACGATTTGAGGATTTACATGACGCCTAATCGCGAAGGAAGCTTCCTGGACGACCTTCTGTACTTCAATTCGCTTGTTCTCTGGGACTGTCTGCCCGAGCAGACCAGCTTCCAGCTCTGTGAGAGCGCCTGGAAGGAATTCTCTACCTATTCGCCGCTTGAGTTTTCAGCAGAGCAGGAGCGTCTCGTAGATCAACGTGATGATATTCTTGGGCGTGTGAACGTGCTCGATATGGTGATTCCGTTGTTTGAGACGATCATCTCACGGTCCGTTGTAGAAAAACCGCTGGCGTCGCTCAAAGGGGAAATTCCAACGATAGACGGACTGCGAATGAGCTTCGATTCGAAGAAAAACGTCACGAAAATCCATCTGATCGTGCCGCCCGGTGTTACGGACGGAAAAGCATTTGCAGCGGCCGTGAAAAGAAAAAAGGAAGGGCTGCATAGATATAGAAAACATCAGTTCGAGTTATACTATAGAATAGATATGCGCATTCGGGTCCTGGACCTGGCCCGCCTGTGCCGACAGATGCTGCCCGTCATCCCAGAGTTCAAAAGCATTGCCCGATTTGACCGTCGTGTAAGTGATGAGGGTGGACGTCCTCGCAACTGGTACAGCGAAGTGTCCCGTATCGGACATTCCGTGAGCTATTTCTCCAGCAACCGTCAGAACAAAAGCATCAGCAACCTTCAGGACTATATCGCTGAGACAAATCGCGAACCGGTGCAGCGACACCTGCTGGGCGAGGATCTCAAACGAACGTGTCGCAAGTGGGGCGTCTCGCTCTGGTCCGGAATGGGAGTGGACAGTTACAAGAGTGCCGTCAACACCGTCTGGAGTCAAATGCAGGGAAGCGGTGATCCACTGATTCTACGGGCAATAGACCGCTTCCGGAGCGAACAGAAAGAGCAACGCTCGTCGAAATAAGCGATCGGAGAATCCGACTTTCACTCGTTGATAGAGCCGGACCTCACAAATCGGCCAACATTCTACGATGCAAATAAGCCGGCGCGGCCTATTTCGTCGGGATCATTACGTGGACATACGGAGTGCCCGCCCACATGACCCAGGGTCCACCATTGTCGAATTCTGTCGGGAGACCCTCAAGAGCGCTCGCGTTCGGGACAAGCAGCATGATATGGGGTGGCTGGGATTCCATCCACTCATTGTCATCCGTCGGTCCTTCAGCATACGGGTCCGAATTACTATCGGCTCCTGCCCCTACCAACATATATCCGAATCCGATACCCTCAATATTCGGTTCCGTATGACCCTGCCAGGCCTGGGCCCAGGCAAGCCAATGATGATCCAGGCACATCGGTTGGAGGTCGGGTTTGTTCGGAGGTGTTGGCAGGCACGTCCATCCATTGGACCCTTCCTTCAGCGTGTTTTCCTCCCAATCCATAACGGTCGCATCATTTGCGATGGAGGGAATGGCGGCGCTCAAGGCTTCTTTGATCATCGCCTCTTTGGAGGGTGCGTCGTTGTCCTGGGCATTTGCCAGGGGAGCAAGTAGCGGGATTAGAAAGAATAGGGTGATAAATTTACGCATGATCGTCCTCCTCGGTTGATAGTTCCGATCTGTTGGTGGGGTAACAGGGGTCATCTAATGTCATTGTCTGGGTTAATCTGAATAAGCCAAATTATTCGGTGGAAAGCAAATGGCCCGGCCGTTTCATTTAGGATTTTGAACGCCGGAACAAACGATCGCAGCAGTTCAGCAGAATCGAGGCGGCGTGCCCGAGACTGTCACCGTACGCCATGACTCCTTCTTCATGTCCACCCATTACGACAAGCTGTTTCCCCGGTCGAGAGTGGTCTTTCAACAGCCGGAATACCTCGCGGGCCATTTCCGGCGTGCCGTAGGCAACTTCCGGCGACGTTGTCGGGAGCTTGTTGAGGTAGTTATGCCAGAGCTCCTTGTGGTGAATGTGGATGACGGCGTTGATGGATCGGGACGCTTCGTAGAAAGAAGCATGAGTCAGAGATTCTGAAGAGGCCTTTATCGGACCCCTGCAGCGAACGCGATTCTCATCGAAATCATAATCGAGAACGCGTGTGAAGTGCTCTGGTCGAAGTGTTCGCAAATTACCGGTTGCCGAACCCGTGATGATAAACTCGCGCGCCGGTATATCGCGAATACTGATATTACCGAATCCGATGCCGTCGCTACAGGCCCCAATAAGACCAACGTCGTACATCAACTGACGCCACTCGTTTAACGTCCGGATTTTGTGCCAGCCCGGCGCAGGGCCGTCGATCCAGTCGCAGTCAAACTTGATAATTCCGTCGTTCTTCATGGATCGTTTCATCGCTCGACTCAGCGTTTCTCCGGGTAGAAGTTCAGGATGTCTGATTCATTCGCATGCATGACTCCGCGGTCCGTGATAAGTCTTGTGACCAAGCGTGGAGGTGTGACGTCGAATCCGAAATTTACGGTCTGGCTGTCCTCGGGTGTCAGTAGTACGCTTCGGATATCGCCGTCAATAAGACCCTGTGCAAATTTAACCTCATCACCGTGCCTTTCTTCAATGGGCGTTTCGGCAAGGCCGTCTCGAATCTTCCAATCGAAGGAGGATGACGGCAGCGCAACGTAGAACGGAACATTGTTGTCCTTTGCAGCGAGTGCCTTCAGGTAGGTTCCAATCTTGTTCGTTACGAATCCCGTAACGGAGGTTCGATCGCTTCCAACAATCACCAGGTCCACCATGCCGTGCTGCATCAGATGCCCACCCGTATTGTCTGTTATTACAGTATATGGCACCCCGTGCCGGCCCAGTTCCCAGGCCGTAAGTCTGGCGCCCTGATTCCTGGGTCGCGTCTCATCGACCCACACATGGACGTCGATGCCGGCATCGTGCGCTGCATAAATCGGAGCCGTTGCTGTTCCATAATCGACAAACGCAAGCCAGCCTGCATTGCAGTGCGTAAGAATATCGACGCGGTCTCCCTGTTTTGCCGCGCTTGCATGCTGGATGATTTCAAGTCCGTGCTCGCCAATGCGTCGACAGGCTTCTGCGTCTTCGTCGGCAATCTCATGGGCAATACGAAGGGCAATATCCTTTTTATTGGCATGGGTGTCTGCCTGCGCGAGAAAATGGAGTTGTCGATCGACGGCCCATTCCAGATTTATAGCCGTTGGTCGTGAAGCTTTGAGTTCAGCAGCAGCTCGTTGAATCGCAGACTCGACCGACGATTCAGTTGAAGAAATCACGGCAAGGTACATGCCGAAACCGGCGGCGGCTCCGATCGCACCGGCACCGCGGATATGCATATCGCGAATGGCCTTTGCCATCTCAGAGTGAGTGGTTAGCCTTTCGATCTCAAATCGATGCGGGAGCCGGCGCTGATCAATTATTTCGACGGCTTCACCCTCCGAAGCCGTCCAGATCGTTCGATAGTGTTTATTATTGACCTTCATGTAAACGGCTTCTGGCCGGTATATTCAGAGTTGTACTCGGAGATCTCTCTCCAGTCTGCCCACGCTCCTCGTTTTTCGGAATAGGACGAAACAGGCCCAATCACCGGCGGCGAACGCGGGGCTTGAACACATGCTATGCCGGGAACGGGCTTATATCGGGAAATGCACATCCTGGTCGAGGGATGTTGGTCGGCATTAGAACAGGTACCTGCCATACTAGCACGAGAGATGCCAAGGCGCAATGTGTTCAAGCTAATTCCTGATTCGAG
>CAZGOS010000118.1:0-8944 GCA_964527795.1 uncultured Rhodothermales bacterium
GATAAAACGTTGGTTTGGCGTTGAATCCCTCGGTTGACAGGCCGTCGGTGATGAGGGACGGCATCTCCACATCAGGCAGGTTCGGGTAGTATTGCACCTTCAGCCAGTCCTGCCATTTCGAGGACACGTCATCAAAATCCTCCTGCAAAGTCACTTCGATTGTGATTCGGAAATCAGAGTCCTTCCAGGCATTGTCGAGCATTTCAACAAGCTTTTCCTCACCGTACTGCTCGGCGACGAATCGGCAGAATGCTTCGCCCTGTTTGTACATCACGAACGAGCCGGAGATGCGATACATACTCTCAAGCGGTACCAGATAATTCGTAAACAACGCATCCCGGATAACCATTTCGTGTTGGTGATCCGGATCCCCCGACCAGTACTCAGCCAGGCCTTCAGTGAACCAGAGCGGTAAAAACCGATCCGTCGTTTTGCGATGGTCGAGAAGAACACGCAGTACCTTATTGTACATGAAAACGTGAACTATCTCGTGCCGGATGACGCGCCTGAACCGGTGCAGATTTCCGTTTGCAGGAATTACGACGCGGCCTTTCAAAAACTCAAAGAAGCCGCCCACGCCATCGGGAATAAAACCGGGTGTGATATTCGTCTGCTTGAAGTGCAGATTGGACGAGTAAAAAACCAGAGGTACCCGGTGATTGAGTGAAAAGTTGAATCTATTCTGGAGCTCACCGTAAGCCTCTTCGACGAAATAGGCGCCGTGTTCCGCCAGTTCCAACATCTCAGGGTAGTAATAGATGTCGAAATGATCCGTTTTTAGAACCTGCCAGTCGAAGTCCTTGTACTGGATCTTGTTGTGACCAAAGAAATAGCGATACTGAGCGCTCGCCGGTACTGCCGACGCGACGAGCGTTAAGAGCGCGCACGCAACAATGAAATGCAGTCGTTTTCGTTGAAATACGAAATGCACTTGCAGCTACGATCTGATTCGGTTTAAACGATCGATGTTCGACCCGGGTCTTTCCTTCGTCCCGGTCAGTTGAGTGCGCTACGCGACGATATGACGAGCGTTCCCGAAGGTAGCCTAAAATGCCCCATCGTGTCTTTTTCGCGGGGTGCGCAGTTAATAGAGCAGGCCGTAACGACAAAAAGGCGACCTGAACGGCAGGATTGAATCTCAAAATATCGAGCAATGCCCTACTCGGAATTGTTGTCGCCCTCCAGGAAGAACGCCACACCACACGCGTGTTCGTCCAGCCAGCGATCGAGCATATTCCGGATTTCCTCGGCATTTTCCGAGGCCAGCGCTTTTTTGGCAAGTTGCCTGCCTTCGGCCAGTGTCATGGCCCGTACAACGCGTTTTATCGCCGGCAGGTAGACGGGGGACGCGCTCAGCGTATCGACGCCAAGCCCGATAAGCACGGGTACCGCCCTCAGATTCGTGGCCAACTCACCACACAGACTTACCGGGATATCTGCTTCTCTGGCGGCGTCCACGGTATACTTGATCATTTGAAGCACGGCAGGATGCAAGTCCTGATAAAGGTCAGCAACCAGATCATTGCCGCGATCAACGGCCAGGGTATACTGTGTAAGATCGTTCGTACCGATTGAAAAGAAATCGACAATGGGCGCAAACTGCTTTGCCATAAGCGCTACCGACGGTACTTCGACCATGGCACCGACAGGAATAGTCGGGTCGAAGGGAATGCCCGCAGCCTCTAATCCTCCCATGGCATCTCGGAGCAGCTCACGGAAGAGATGGACTTCTGAGAGCATCGTGATCATGGGCAGCAGAATCCTCGTTGAACCGAATGCGCTAGCGCGAAGAATGGCACGGATCTGTGGGATAAGAATCTCGGGCCTGTCGAGCAACACCCGAATTCCACGCCAGCCCAGAAACGGATTGTGCTCGCGGTGGGCCATCGGAAGCATTTTGTCGCCGCCTAAATCAAGCACGCGAAACGTCGTCGTACCCGGCACTGTACTCTCGACAACCGTCTTATAGATAGAGAACTGCTTGTCTTCCGAAATCGACAGACGCCCTTCCATTAAGAGGAGAATCTCTGTACGAAAGAGACCAATTCCTTCCGCACCGTATTCTTTCAGCAGCGGGATTTCCTCTCGAAGTTCCAGATTGGCCTCAAGTCCTACGCGATGTCCGTCAATGGTTTCGGCGGCGAGAGGAACCAGTTGCTTCTCCTCCTGCATGAGACGCTGATACCGTTCCTGCCTCGTTTTATACCGTTTGAGCGTTTCCGTCGTTGGGTTAACGATGACCTCCCCACGGATCCCGTCCAGAATTAACACATCCCCCGACTCGACCTCGTCCGTAACCGAGTGCATACTTACAACTGCCGGCAATCCGAGTGCACGGGCCATAATGGACACGTGTGAAGTCTGCCCGCCATAATCAGTTGCACACCCGAGTATTCCGCGACGACTGAATAGAATCATATCGGCCGCGGTCAGGCTTTCGGCAACAACGATCGTATCCGGATCAATCGCCGACAAAATGGAAACCCTTCGCAGATGACGGATGATGCGATCCTGAACATCCTGCAAATCGCTCGCACGCTCACGAAGATATTCACTGTCGCTTGCCTCCATGCTTTTTCGGTGCTTGCTCATCACGTCGTGAACAGCAAAGCCGGCGTTGATTTTGTTAGCCTTGATGCATTGAACAACCGCCCCATAGAGCGCTTCGTCCCTTAACATCATTAACTGGGCTTCAAAGATGACGGCACTATCCTCTCCCAGCTTGTCGCGTGTTATATCGATGATCTTTTCCAGGTCACGTTCCGACCTGCGAACAGCTTGTTCGAACCGGTCCGGCTCATTCTCCAGTTCAGTATCGTCGAGTGTGCGCTTCTTAACGGCAAAAGAAACCTTTGCATACAGATAGGCCGGCCCGATTGCGATGCCGGGAGCGCCGTCGATACCCTTCAGTCGATTTTCAATTCGCGGTCGGCGCGAATCGGAAGGGCCTGTCGGTTCGGAAATATCCGTTAAGGACTCGTCCATTCGAAATAGCGTGTCAGTAGAGCCTGAAACAGTACAGATCTTATTTTACTTCGCCAAATCCATCTTTAAAAAGATCGGTTAGAGCGTCCGCTGCGTTGGCTTCATCGGGACCGTCAAAAACAAGCATCAGATTGGCTCCCTGCTCTGCGGCGAGCGTCATCACTCCGATAATGCTCTTGCCGTTAATCTCATACCCGTCCTTATGTATGAAGAACTCGGCCTCGAACTCGGAGGCCTTCTTCACAATCATGGAAGCAGGTCGTGTATGCAAACCTGCCCGGTTGGTTACTGTTACTTCTCTTTCGATCATGAAAAAGAATCGTTCGTGCTACGATCCGACTAGTGAAGCCTCTGCTGCATCTGGCGGATTAGAAAACTGAGCAACTCCCTCGATCGTCCCGCCGGAAGCGATGAAACAATGCGAAGTGACTCATCCGAGTGAAATATAATAGATGTTTTGGCCGCTTCAAGCACTCCCAGGTTTTCCATTTTTTCTTTCACCCCGGGAATTCTCCGCACCGGTAAACCACCTCCATCCAGGATAGAAGCAAACCATTCATGATCGCTTCCGTGAGATAATTCAAGTGCCGTCAGCAGCAGGAATGTTTTCTTTCCGGCAGTCAGGTCATTTCCGATAGGCTTACCCCATCGACTATCGACGGCAGTCAGATCCAGAAGATCATCCTGAATCTGAAACGCGCGTCCGATATGTCCCCCGATTTCCCTCAAGCGGTCAAGCTCCTCGCCACCGGCATGGCCTGCCAGACCGCCCATTTGCAGTGAGCTTTGTAGAAGCGCGGCCGTCTTTCGATCGATCATCGAGAGATATTCGTCAACGGATACATCCTTGCGGGTTTCGAAGGCCATATCACAGAACTGACCTTCGCACAGCATTCGAAGCGTATGCTGATGAAGCGCAATCATCTCGGACAGTCTGGCGTGACTCACCTCGGAGAGTAAGCGATACGACAAGCCGAGCAGGTAATCCCCAACGAGAATCGCAGTAGGTTCATCCCACTTAACATGCACAGACTCGCGCCCGCGTCGCATGGCTGAACGATCCATAATATCGTCATGCACGAGCGTGAAGTTGTGAAATACTTCCATCGCCAGACCCAGAGTAATGGCGTTCTCGATCTCGCAGCCATACATCTCGGCAGCCAGCAGCGTCAAAATGGGGCGGAATCGCTTTCCCCTGCTGCGGAGGACATAACGAATCGCATCGTTAAGCTCGACCGGCTCAGCGAGTTTGAAGAGCTGACTCAGCTCGTAATTAATGCGGTCTCGAAGCGCCTCGATATGCGCGACCTTATCGCCGTTATGCACTTTTTTCCGGATTATTACTCGTCGACATCTCCCGCCGGCATATGCAAAAAAGGCGGACTAATGCGCTGACTGAAATTCCCTGAGAGACATTATAACGCGTTCGTTAACATCTTCGAATGAACCTACGCCGTTTACTTCGAGAAGAAGGTCTCGCTCTCGATAATAATCCTCGACAGGTTGCGTCTGGTCATGATAGACCAACAGTCGCTTCAGAATGGCTTCGGGTCGGTCGTCACTACGCTGAATTATGTCCTGCGGATCGATATCAGCAGGAGGCGGTTTGAAATCGAGATGGAAATTCTCGCCCGTTTTGATGTTCACGCGTCGCTTGGAGATTCGATTGACGATTACTTCGTCCGGGACAACGAGGGATACGACAGCCAGGAGCGGTGAATCATGCTCGTCCAGGAATTCAGTCAACCACTCTGCTTGTTCAATGGTTCTCGGATAGCCATCGAGTACATACTGATCAAAGTTTGCCTTCGCGATCGCGTCTTCGGCCAGTTTGCGAACGATGGGGCCCGGGACCAACGAGCCGGTCTCCATGTATTTTCCGGCCTCGGCACCAATCTCCGATCCATTTCGGATGGCGTTCCTCAGGATGATGCCCGTCGATATGTGTTCGAGGCCTTCATTTTTCTTGAGTAGTGCTGCCTGCGATCCCTTCCCCGTACCGGGTGCGCCAAATAAGGCAATTCGCATGACTAAATACGGAAAATTGGAGAACGTTCTCTGCGATGGAGGAAAGTACGATTCAGGTGATTGAAAGAGTGGAGGTGATGCCTGAAGCCGTAGCGTCTTCGCCTATTTCTCATCCGTTTCGCCTCGCAGTCGATCGGCGATTTTCTCCGCGATCACAGGTCCAACTGCCGAGGCAATATGACGGGACAGCGTTGACACAACACCAGACAACAAAGATCCGCCGTCGGACCCAACATGCACGACGGGTGGACGCTTGTTCAGGGCCTTTGAAACTGCTTCGTCCGCGCCAAGGCCACGATTCATGTATTTCCGTATCTCTTTTCCGATCGAAGCTGAAACCGTATCCAGTTCTTCTCGGAACGCCTTGTCCGGATCCCTTCGAAACCGAAGAATAATTGCACCGGTGACAACGGAGACGGCGACGATAACTCCCAGTTTTACGAGCGCTTTTTTACCCAGCAGACCCCTGATCTGTTTTGGAGCTACCGGCAAATCAGATTCGATCGCTTCGAGTCGATTCGAAATTGATGCGCTACGTTCCTGCAGGTCCGCCTTAACCTGTTCCCTGGTCTTTTTCAACACTTGAACCATCAGTTCCGTCTGTTAGGGCCGACTCAGCTACTAGAGGTATTTGAGCCGCCGCAGTGGTTTCTTTGGAAGCCGGCAGTTCCCTGGCTTTCTTTTTCCAGGGTGCTTTTACGATACGCGGCCTGCCGAGATGCACCGCCACGGTAAGAAGAGCCAGCACGCCTGTCACAATAAGGAACCCCCAGAGCGGATCACCGAGCCAATTACCCAGAGCCAGTGCCCCCGCAATAAGGGCAAAGAGTACGGTAATGAAGGCAAGAACAACGACGAGAACGGTCGCCAGAATGTTGTTCGCAAGCGTCTCAAATCGTTCCTCCAATTCGAGCTGCACGAGATGAACCTTCAGGTCAATCCACTCCTTGATATCTTCGACAAGACCCCGCGTCTGGTCCGCGATTCGATCGATGCGACCACCGTCATTCGTGCCCTTATCCGTCTTCCGTTTCGCCGTTTCCTGTTCTGTTCCCATCCAGAGACTCCGTTCCGGTTTTCAGATCCGTTTACGTCTCAATTAAAGAATACTCAATAATTTGACTATTTTGGACACATATGGCACGTTCTTATTCGAATTGATAGAAATCAGACGATCGAGGTCATGGCTCGATTTATATCTCAACCCACACCGAATCCGAACAGCATCAAAATTACTCAGCGTCGAGGTACGTTCATCTCTTCGGGGCTTCTCGCTTTCGCTTCGAGCGAGGCAGCCGAAGCGCATCCGCTGGCTCGAGCTCTATTTGAACTCCGAGGCGTGACAAACGTGCTTATTCTCCCGGAGTTCATTACGGTCACAAAAGATGCCACAGGCGACTGGCGCACGCTCCGGACACAAATTGAGACTGCGCTCAAGCGATATTACTCCGTGGCAGAATAGGCCCCTAATTGTGTTACAGTTCTCGCAGAAACTCTGCAATATCTACGCCGTCCTGACGCCATCCCAATTCGGGTCTTTGTGCGTTCCCCGGGTTTCTTCGCTCAACTTCGTCTGGAATCTTCAATGCAATTCGATCGGATGCGACAACGAGTTGGAGCCCGCCACGCTGCGTTTCGCACCATTGTTCCACCTGCTTCGTGTTCGAGTACTCGGCCCAACGTACATGCAGCGGCATTTGAACGTCCGGAGGGCCCTTCGACAGCAAAAACTCCAGTCCGTCTCCGTAAGCATGCGGCAGATCGACGGCTTTCAGATATGCCCGCTGCATCTCCAGTGCTCCTTTTGATTCGGGATGGGATGGATATATTGCCCGAAAGGCCGCCATCGCATCCAGGTAGGAGTCGGGATTTGTATCGTCGGGTGCCCATATCAGCGCGACGTTCCGGCATCCCAACCCTTCATGCAGCAATATGTCCTCGGCCAATCCCTCCTTTTCATCAGACCCTTCTGCGCCGTCGATTACCGCCACGCTGAACTTGTTTCCGCGGAGCAAAAGACAAGCACCAGAAATTTCGTTTTCTATGGCTGTTCTCTCAACGGTTCTCATTGTAGCCGAGGTACCGGAGGCGATCAGCGCATCTGCCTCTTCGAAGACGGAATCAAAATCAGTAAAGCGTACCTCCATGCGCAATCCTGACGTCCGCAACTCATCAGCGAAGGCGGGCAGAAGAATCGGTGAGCGTGACGACGTGCTTCCCACATAGCGGTGCCCCGCTAAGATAACGGCAAGAAAGTCCTGCAATTCCGCAAAAGGAATATTGCCAGGATTCAGAACACCAACGGTCTTACCTCCCGAGCCCTGCAACCTGAGGGCCCACGCTGTCAGCGATTCCGGTGTCAGGAGACTCATCTGCTGATTGATTGCAAAGACAAGTGCTTCCCGGGTAAAACGATTCTTCGCCGCGAGCGTCTCCTTTTCTGCCTGCGCGCGGATTGCATGATCGATATCCAGCCACTCGGATGCGACCGAAGCGATACTTTCAATCGCCTCGGATGTCTTCCGGGAAAGCCGTTTCACAGTCATTGAAACGACCTGACTATGTGCGTTCCACAGCTACCGTCGTAGCACCACCAACTCCGTGACAGATCGCTGCGAGTCCTTTCTCAACGTCGTGTGTATGCATGGCATGGACGAGCGTCGTGATAATGCGCGCTCCTGAGCATCCGATCGGATGTCCAAGCGCTACGGCGCCGCCATGCACGTTCAATTTTTCGAGATCAGCACCCAGCATGCGATTGAATAGAACGCTGTTGAGGGCGAACGCTTCGTTGTTCTCAAACAGATCAAAATCCTCGACCGTAAGGCCCGTGCGCTTCAGAAGTTTACGTACGGCT
Organism: uncultured Rhodothermales bacterium; assembly: GCA_964527795.1. Classification (GTDB taxonomy): domain Bacteria; phylum Bacteroidota; class Rhodothermia; order Rhodothermales; family UBA10348; genus SMXL01. Next base: position 7,871 of record CAZGOS010000118.1, read on the forward strand.
GGAATCGGAGCCTCAGGAAAGCGCCACGTTTCTCCTGCCGACCAGGCCCCGCCCGTCAGGCGCGCCATCGGTTTGAGACCTAGACGTTCCACGGCGGCTGCCCCGGCAATTACAAGGGCTGCAGCTCCATCGCTGATCTGACTGCTGTTTCCCGCTGTCAGGATACCCTCCTTGTCGAATGCCGGTCGCAATCCGGAAAGCGATTGGGTGGTAGTATCTGTGCGAATACCCTCGTCTTTTGTCAGAAGAACCGTCTCTCGTTTCTTCCGGTACTCTATGGGAAGAACTTCGTTATCGAAGGCGCCACACGACCAGGCAGCTTCAGCGCGTCTGTGTGATTCGGCGGCGATGGCGTCGACTTCGCTGCGATCGATGTTATTCTCTTTCGCTACTCGCTCTGCCTGTGCACCCATCGCTTCCTGCGTTGTCGGATCCGTCAGCCCGTCGTAGAGAAGAAGATCTTTGACCTGTTCGGGATTGCCCATCAGGAATTTATATCCCCATCTGGCCCGTGAAGAGAGATAAAAACCAACGTCGGACATCGATTCCGTCCCGCCGGCCAATATGACTTCCGCGTCGCCGGCGCGGATGAGTGCTGATGCCTGCATGATGCTCATCATCCCGGAAGAACAAACCATATCGACAGCCACGCCATCGATTGTATCTGGAATGCCGGCCTTGAGTGCGGCCTGGCGTGGAATCAATTGACCGTGACCGGCACTGAGTACGTTCCCGAAAATGTAGAGATCAAGATCACTGCCTTCGACCAGGGCCGCCTCCAGTGCACCCTTCATGGCGTGGGCTGCCAGATCCGTCGGAGAATGATTCACAAGCGATCCACCAAAACGTCCAATGGGTGTCCGGATCGCAGAGACTATATAAACGTCATCCATTTTGGACTCCATCGTTTGATCGAAATTTACCGATGTAGATTAACAATGGATGAGATAAGCAGTTCAGTGAATCAGGGTTTCTGAGGCCGAATTCCCTCCCCTTTCACGCAGCCGCGTAACGAAGTACTAGAGGATCGACCTGAACGTCGGTGGTAAAGCGTCAGAATCGTCAGACCGCGCC
>CAZGOS010000119.1:0-8815 GCA_964527795.1 uncultured Rhodothermales bacterium
CGCCCTATTTCCTGAGAAAGCGGGCTCGAATTTCCTCTATGCTGTCACCGCCATACTTCTCTAGAAAGGCATTGGCGAAAACGTAGGCAACCGTTGCCTCAGCTACGGTGGAAGCAGCAGGAACGCTGGTGACATCACTTCTCTCGTAACGGGTCGGTCCTGCCTCTCCACTAGCGATATCGACGGATCCAAGCGGTTTAGTCAGGGTGGGGATGGGTTTCATGTAACCCCGAATAATGACGGGCATACCGTTCGTTATCCCGCCTTCGATTCCTCCTGCGCGGTTTTGCGTGCGAGCATAGCGATCCCCGTCCTTTACGATCGGATCATGCACTTCCGATCCTGGAAGCGAAGAGCCCTGAATTCCGTCCCCAATCTCAACGGCTTTCTGTCCCTGAATGGATAGAATGGCCTGTGCAAGCTGCCCGTCGAGCCTCCGATCCCAATGCACATATGACCCTAATCCCGGCGGCAGACCCGTCACGACTACCTCATATACCCCCCCGAGGGAATCGCCTGACTTTTTAGTCTCCTTGATACGATCAATACATGACTGCGAGTGTTCCGAGTCAAGCATTCGAACTTCGCTCGAATCCGCAACCTCGCAGAGTGTTTCTGCCCCATTATTTATAAGATCGTTGACTCGATCTCGCCATTCATCAGGGGCGGTCCATCCAACATCGCCAATCCGAACTACGTGACTGCCTATCTCGATTCCGAATTCCTTGAGTAAGCACCTCGCAACAGAGCAGCAGGCGACACGCATGGCTGTTTCTCGCGCACTCGACCGTTCTATGACCGGGCGAATGTCGTCAAATCCATACTTCAAGACACCAACCAGATCTGCATGCCCAGGGCGAGGAAGCGTCACTGGATCAACGTCTTCGCCGTCTCCTTCGACCGCCATTTGACGGGGCCAGTCGGATTGGTCTCGTTGATGCGCAGCGTTTTCCAGCTTCAGGGCAATGGGACTTCCCATCGTCTTCGAAAACCGGACGCCGGAGTGAATACGGATGGTATCGCGCTCAAACTTGGATCGGCCACCGCGTCCGAATCCAAGCCACCGCCTCGAAAGATGGGTGTTGATATATGTCGCCTCCAGATGCAGTCCGGCCGGAACTCCTTCCACGATACCAACGAGCGCGTCGCCGTGTGATTCTCCCGCGGTTAGATATCGAATCATTCCTGCGGCACGTCGACTTCGAAAAAGAGAGAGATACCGTCGGTACGCATTACTTTCACAACAATCGCATCAGCGGTTTCCATTGCGGACTCAAGAGCAGAAATCGCATCTTCGACACTGTAAATCACGACCTCATCCACCGCTGTCATCAGCACATTGCGAGGAACATGGGCCTTTCCGAACGCCCCATCCTCCTCTACGAAGGCGAGATACACACCGTGGGGAACGCGAAAACGACCCTGAAATCGAGCATCGAGTCCTGCGATTCCAATCCCCCAATTTTCAAGGTTCTGGATATCTACGGCTGGTGGCATCGGCACGTTTTCAGGAATGCTGCGAGCATTCCTTTCCGCTTCGAGATCGGCAAACCAGGTCTGATACATTGGATCATCACGTCCTTTCAGTTGAACCATAAATTCGCGTTCTCGACCGTTTCTCCAGACTGCGACGGGAAACTCTTCCCCTGGGCGTCGAAGAGCTATCGCGCTCTGTAATTCATTGGGCTCGGACACTTCTTCACCGTCGATCGACAACAATACATCGCCATCACGCAATCCAGCTTCATACCCTGCCAGACCGTCGACCACATCCTGCAGATAGACCCCACGCACTCCATCCAATCCCAGTTGCTCGGCTCCAGCCGCATCTAGCGATTGAATACTGACACCCAAATAGCCACGATTAACACGTCCAAACTTGATCAGGTCCGTTACGACGCGCTCCATGAGATCAACGGGGACGGCAAATCCATACCCTTCGTATGAACCGGATTCAGTCGCAATAGCCGTTGCAATTCCTATGAGTTCACCTCTCAGGTTCACGAGAGCACCACCGGAATTCCCCGGGTTGATCGCTGCATCTGTTTGAATGAAGTCTTCTATCCCGAATTGATCGGGAATCACATCGACTCGTCTGCCTAGAGCACTTATGATACCGGCTGTGACGGTTGAGGTTAAACGGAATGGATTTCCAACAGCAATCACCCATTCTCCAACTTCCAAATCAGCGGAAATTCCGAGAGCAATAGACGGAAACGAATTTCCGTTTTCGAGTTTCAGGACAGCCAGGTCGGTATCGGTATCCATACCTACGACCAGCGCGGCATATTCTCTCTTGTCCTGAAGTGTAACTACAATCCTCTCGGCGCCTTCGATGACATGATTGTTCGTAACCACATACCCCTGCTCGCTGATGATTACGCCGCTTCCAACGCTTCGAGGAACCAGGGACCGCCCAGACTGATTCCCAAAATTGCGAAATAGTCCGCCGCGATTAGCTTGCACCTCAACGAACACAACTGACGGCGTAACCCTGGCTGCGACGTGCTTGAATGCCTCGTTCAATGAGAGTGCATCAAATAACACAGGTGGAGCATCCGTTAGCGGAACAGGGATCAGCGCCGACGCACCGGTGGAGCCCAGCTCCACGCGTTCAACTGTTAATGGCCTCTGAAATCCAGTGGATCCAGTCTGATTCACAAGAAGCGTTATTAGAATTCCTGCGAACAATCCGATCAGAACGAGTCCGATCGAAATAACTGTACTCCGGTTGGGTGTGGCCGATTCCTTTGTATTCGACATCTTGAATCTATCTGACAACGAACGTTGACTGCTCCATATTTATCTAATCCGTTTTTGCGCCTCACTTGCTGTGCAATATTGTCAAACGCTTCAAACCTTCAACCTGATCCTGAGCCAATTGTGCCAGCTCTTTTCGATCCTTTCCAGCTGTTGAAATCAGGTCTCCGACCTTGACCTCCATTGTTATGGATTCCAGACCCACGAGCTCCCAGGCATTCTTCCACATGCTGTCTTCTTCGGGCCACGTGACAATTTTTCGGTCCGCAACTTTTGTATGGATCCCATTGATTTTCTTCGCCCACATGTACACAGGCAGAACATATCCGTCGGGCATATCTGCGACAGCGGCAAATCCACCGGTTTTGAACGGTAGAAGATCATCGCCGGCATTTGTGGTTCCTTCGGGGAAAACGAGGACTCCCACACCATGGCGCATCCGCTGCCGAACTTTCTCTACAAATCCTCCAGTGTTCATTCTGCGTTCCCTATCCACATATATCAGCCCCGTGGATCTACCCACCCACCCAAATATCGGCCAGGTTCCCATCTCGACTTTAGCAGCGAATGCAACTCGAAACTGCGATGAAAGCACCCAGGGATCAAGTAAACCGAGATGATTACTCACAACTAGAATTGGCCTGTCTACCCATGTGGATCCGTCCACTTCCACCGAGACGCCCACAGATCGACAGAGAGCTATTCCTCCCTTTTGTTGGAGGAACGCAACGTATCGCGCCTGTTCGCGCTCAGACATTCGCAGACCTCCAAACGACATTCTTGCGGCGTACCAGACAAGCGTAACACCGAACCGAAGTAGCCGCCAGAGACGCACCATGTTACGTTCTATTATTCGCTTACGTATCGGTCCTGTCCACCAATTACCGTACGCAGTATCTGGACATCTGGTATCGCCACAGGGTCGATTTCAAACAGATTCTCTGACAGAACCACAAAGTCTGCTAATTTGCCGGTTTCCAGACTTCCACTGATCTCTTCCATATACCCTGCATAGGCACTATTCGCTGTATATGCTCGAAGCGCTTCTGCAACAGTGATTTTTTCAGCAGGAACCCACCCATCCGGATTCGCACCATCTATCGTACGACGCGTTACGGCGGCGTAGATACCCAACAGCGGATCGAGGGGAGCCACCGTCCAATCGGAGCCAAATGTCAGATTTGCACTCGCATCCAGAAGACTGCGAAAAGGGTATGTTGTCTTTATCCGATCCACACCTATTCGTTTTTCCGCCCAACGCCCATCGTCAATCGCGTGATAGGGCTGCATGGAGGCCGTAACGCCCAGTTCTTTAAACTTCGAAACGGCCGTCGTCGAAAGATGCTGTGCATGTTCGATTCTTGAGCGTCTGTCCCGTTCGCCGTTTTCTAAAGCTACCTGTGCAAAAACGGTCAACAGCCAGTCGTTAGCCTTATCTCCGATCGCGTGAATGGCTAGCTGCAGTCCCTGTTTATCCGCATACAGAATTTGATCGCGCATGGCGGTCGTATCATTGACCAGGAGTCCGGACGTTTCCGGCTCATCATCATAGGGATCATAAAAGAGCGCCGTCGTAGATCCGAGCGAGCCATCTACAAAACCTTTCAGTCCTCCCCATCGCAGCCAGGCATTCCCCTTACCATTCTCGGCCACAAACTTTGCCAGACGCTCCCCCGTAGAAAGTGGGACGAAAGCATAAATACGAAGGTCGAGAGTGCCAGCCTCGTACGCGCGATTAAATGTCTCCAGATCAGTCCAGCCGCCAAAGCTCCCTACATCGTGGATCTGGGTGATCCCCCTTGATAAAGCATGATCGACAGCGCGCTGCAAAGCCTGATCCATTTCCTCGTCCGACGGATCCGGCATGACGCGATAAACAAGCGACATCGCTTCGTCTTTGAGCACACCCGTCGGTTCTCCCGTATCCGGATCTCTGACAATCGTTCCTCCGTCCGGGTCTGGCGTTTCTGCAGTAATGCCTGCTAACCGTAGCACTACGGAATTGGCCAATGCCATATGACCGTCGAGACGATTGACGAAGATCGGATTATCGGGAGAGAGATCATCTATCCACTCTTTCACGGGTAGGTCTCCTCCCCAAGCTTCATGGTCCCAATCTCCTCCCGTAATCCATCTGCCAGGCAGCACTGTGGATACAAAGTTTCTAATTCGAGACGAAAAATCTTCCGAACTATTTGCCGATCGTAGATCGACGCCGGCCAACTGAAAACCGCCCGAGAGAAAATGCGTGTGATTATCAATGAATCCCGGAACTACAAAAGCGCCTCCCAAATCAATTGATTCGGTATCTACACTACCGAGCGCACGCATCTGATCCGACGATCCTGTCGCAACGATGTTGTCACCTTGAATCGCAAGTGCCTCAACCCACGGGTGATCGTCGTCTCCCGTCCAAATAGTACCATTAAGGAACAGTCGATCCGGGTTGTTTTGCATACACGCTCCGAGATTTAGAGCGAGACCCAGAGTGACTAACAAATTCACAGCGACTTTCGAGTGTGAAGATCTGCTTCGCAAATCATCGTCCTTCCGTGTGTGCGCAATCGACCTCATCATGATAATATTGGATCTCTGGTTACATGTGGCAGAGACGAACGAATTCGAAAGCTGCATATCCGAACGCAAGCGAATCCGAATTATGGATTAAGAAGCGGATTCATGTAAGTATCAGCCAGTTCGCCCGGTTCTCTCCCTTGAATGAATGCCTCGCGGTCCACCTCGTGTTCTGATCTTTTGGAGGGGGCAAGTCGGATTCCATCTACCATGTATATAATAGTCATCGCTTTCTTGTGCTATCAGCATGGGATCTGGGCCCCGTTTTTCGTAGTGGTTTAGGAGCCGGTCTGGGCTACGACCGTCGTAGTATCTTCCCGGTTGGTTAACAGGTAGTGCAGGGGCGCCCGATTCCCGATCCTCGAGTGCCGCCGGCGTGTGTTGAAGTAGTCCATTCTCTCTTCGATGATACGTCTGAGTTCGCTAAGCGTCCCGGCTTCGGCGATTTGCGATCCGATCTCGGTCTTCATCCGCCCCCAGAACGATTCGATCCAGGGATTGTCCTTGCAACCCCTTGCCAAGTAGGAGATGCGCACCCCGTCCTCGAAGAGAAGCTGCTTGAGATAGTCGTGGCTTTTGTACACCGGGTCCTGATCGGAATGGATGATGATGCCTTCGGTCGAGCGGCCCAGGCCCGAGAGCGCCGCCTTCGCCTTTTCCCACGCCGCGAGAGCGAGTTCCCGGTTCGCGTGTTTGCCTACGGCATCCCAGAGCGAGCTTGCCGCCGATGTCCAGGTAGGCCATAAAGTAGGCTTTCCCTCCGGCATAGACGAGTTCGGTGAAATCGGTCGAGAGCACCTCAATCGGGCGGGGCTCGGCGCGCACCTTCAATAGGTCCAGATGGCCCCGGAAGCGCCTGAGCACCTCGTCGACGGTGCTACGCCCGTTGAGCGGAAGCGCTCGCCGCAGCCCGAGCTGGTATGTTCTCAGCACCCGCCGCAGCCGTTTGTGGTTCACCCTTCGTCTTGTGCGCGCTTCGAGATCCGGAAGGATCCGCCTGTAGCCGTACTCCGAATGATCTTTGATGACGGCGAGGACGTCTTCCTTGAGCGCTCGATCGCGTTCGGCCGGATCGCGCCTTCGTCTCCGGTAGTACCACGTGCTCGCCGGAAGACTATTTCTACCACAAGCGTCGTCGTGGCTCCCGCGGCTAAACGATACCGGTTCCATCTCGAACGGTGTTTTCTGAAGAGGGATCCGGACCGAGTAGGTTTGTTTGGAACTGAGAGGCCAATAATATTGGTCTGCATGCCACGGTGTATATCCACCCTCAAGCTCTTTATACAAGGCCTTGTCATGATATAGTCGAATCTCGGAAGCTCCCAAAAGCTCGTTAGCCATCCGAACCACATTCTTACCAGATACAAACTCTTTCACAGTTTCGGTTTGCCGCCAAAGATTAACTGCCTGGATAAATGCGCGCTCAAATGTCGAATGTGCTTCCATTGATTACTGGTTCGACGGTGTATTCGCGCGTACATATTCGCTAATCTCTCGTTCGTATGCTCGGAGAGTTTCTGTCTTGAATACGTTCTTAAGAAGAAAAATCCGTTCGTTCTGAATGATGCACAATCTCCGCGTTTAGCATATACGAAGAATCGATCCCTAGAACTTCCACCTTAGATGGAATCTGGCTCATGTGGCACTCCGTTCCGACGTCACCTCAGCGAACGTACTCGAACGTTTTTCGGGCATTGGAGAAGAAACGAAGAAGGAGAACGTGGACGAATTGGATGCAAAAGTCGACTGTTGATCGCTGTGGAGAAAGCGGAATTCCAACCGACGAAGACCAGATCTCAGCATACTCTCGCTAGAGTACGGAGTTTTCGTTTACACAGCGTGCCCACTATGATTTCGTGGCGTCGACTCCGCCAAAGCCGCGAACACTAATTGGCTCTCCTTTGATGGGCTCAGCGCTAGGCAATGATACTATGAACTGACTTCCTTCGCCCTTCTTGCTCTCAACGGAGATACTTCCATGCATGAGGCGAACCAATCGTGCCGTGATTGCTAAACCGAGTCCAAATCCTTCGTACGAACGGGAAGGTCCGTCCGATTCCTGCATAAACTCGTCAAAGAGCCTCGGTAGAAATTCCTCGTCTATGCCAATTCCCGTGTCGCAAATTTTCATGTGAACAAGATCGTCGTCCACGTCCAGCACGATTTTGACATGGCCGCTTTCCGTAAACTTGATCGCATTACCGACCAGATTCTGCAAAATACGTAGAAATCCGAGCACGTCCAGGTCTACGAAGATGGTCTCTTTTGGCCGCTCGACAAACATCTCTAATCCCTTACGCTCCGCCGCCGCTTGCATGCCGGAGATCCCGTTACAGCATTGATAATAGATATCGCATGTCTCCAGATTAATCTCCATCATGCCGGCTCTTAGTTTCGCGAGATCAAGCAAAGAGTTTAAGGTTTCCATTAAGCGACTACCACTATCCTCAATGATATCAAGGAATTCCCGATAATTTGCATCTTCTGGAATTTCCTCCCGGAGAACAGAGGTAAAACCAAGAATGGCGGTGAGAGGCGTTCGCAACTCGTGCGACGTCGTAGCTAAGAATTCGTCTTTCAGTCGGTTTGCTTTGGTAAGACGTTCGTTGGCTTCTTGAAGAACCTTATTGACTTCCCTCTCGCGGGCCAACTCTTCCGCCTGCGCGGCGGCAAGTTTGTGGGCCCTCATCATCACATAGTACTTCCGGACGGAGTAGACAAATAGCGCACCAAGCGTTACATAAATCAAATATGCCCACCAGGCACGATACCACGGTGGGAGTATGACGAAGGAATAACTAGCCTCTCGACTTATTCTACCTGCCGCATTTCGGGCTCTAACACGAAACGTATAGCTCCCTTCATTAAGCCCATTGATATAGTACTCCGCTTGATCTATCCACCGTGACCAGCCTTCGTCATAACCGTCCAACCAGGTCTGATATCGAACATCATCCGGGTGCGAAAACGTTGTCGCCGAAATCTCGAATTTCAGATCTTTTTCATCAAATCCGAGGGTCGGGATGGCCCAAGCGGGTTGATCTAAAACAGTACCACCATTCGGTCCTCTGTAGGATCCGTTATGTATCGCATCGAGACGTCCATTGACCGATACGCGGCTGATGAGAGCGTTGTAAGTAAACTCAGCCGGTATATCCAGCTTGGGGTCGTATCGAATAAGCTCAGAACCATCATTGAACCAGACAACGTCATCTTCCTCGACTAGTATGGAAGATGTGCTCGTCTTCTTGAATTTCAGAGCTTCAGGGACATTGAAGGTGTATGTTCCATCCAAATTCGGAATTGCTTTAACGACACTATCAGGAAAGACCATCCAAACATTCCCTCGACTGTCTTCAGTCATCACAAACAAACTATCGGTCTTGCCTTCCTCGAACGGCCAGAGTTCCTCGTAGAGTTCAAAACGATCTTCAGCTTCAATAAATTGATAAGGTCCGTACTCGGAGTAGAAGATTGGCTC
>CAZGOS010000120.1:0-8809 GCA_964527795.1 uncultured Rhodothermales bacterium
ACACAGGGATTCGTATCGGTACTGCAGACGGGGCGCGTTCCATATCCGTGGCTCGTTGAGGACTTCGACAGGCCTCCGCAGGGAGAGCTTGTCATCTACGAGCTGCTGGTCCGCGATTTTATTGCCAAACACGACTACCGAGCGTTGGTCGATACGCTCGACTACCTGGACCGTCTGGGTATCAACGCCATTCAACTGATGCCGATCGCGGAGTTCGGAGGTAACATCAACTGGGGGTACCAGCCGCAGTTCGTATTTGCCCCCGACAAATATTACGGACCGGCCACCGACCTGAAACGATTCGTCGATGCGGCCCACCAGCGTGGCATCGCCGTGCTCCTGGACGTCGTCTATAACCACGTTGATTTCCCCTCGCCGGTGATCAAACTATATGGCGCCGCCGACGACAATCCATGGATCAACATACCGGCACGCCATGCATTCAACGTCTTTTTCGACATCAACCACGAGAACACGTATACCCAGTACTGGCTGGATCGGGTCAATGCCTACTGGATGACCGAATTCAAGATCGACGGCTTTCGCTTCGATCTCTCTAAAGGATTCACCCAGAATAACACGGGTAGCGATGCAGCCGCGTTCGGTCGCTACGACGCCTCACGAATTCGGCTTCTAAAACGCATGGCCGACCAGATCTGGGCGGTTGCTCCAGAGGCGTACGTGATTCTTGAACACTTCGCCGAGGACCGGGAGGAGCGTGAACTCGGGACTTATCGGACGGGAGAAGGGCGGCCCGGCATGATGTTCTGGAACAATGTCAATCATGCGTATAACGAAGCGACGATGGGGTACAACGACTCGGACGCGAATTTTCGACGGGCCTATTTCGGCCCCGGCGGGCGAAACTGGCCCGTACCCAACCTGATCTCATACATGGAAAGCCACGACGAGCAGTGGCTCATGTTCAAGAACATCAAGTTCGGCGCGTGCGCCAATTCGCCCTTCGGAGGAGATCGGTGCAATACGGATCCGGGTCCGTACAATACACGACGTCTGGCTACGGCTCTCGACCGCATGAAAATGGCCGGTGCTTTCTTTTTCCTTCTTCCCGGACCGAAAATGATGTTTCAGTTCGGCGAGCTCGGGTACGGTTACGGCGATGCGGGCGAGCAGTGCCTGCAAAGCGGCGGCGGCGGAGATTGTCCGCCGTTTGCACCCGGCCGTACGTCACCCAAACCCATCCGATGGGACTACAGGGACGAGGCTTCAAGCGAAGGATCACTTCGTATGAAACTCTACAAAGCATGGGCCGCGCTGATCCATCTTCGCCGCGGCAACCTGGTATTCAGAAGCACGGAAACAACGGTCACGCTCAATTTGAATCAGGGCGTCAAGAGCATCGGACTCGCGCACCCGGAGATGGAGGCAACGATTGTCGGTAATTTCGACGTTTTTCCCCGCGAGACGTCGGTCACGTTTGCCCACACTGGAACATGGTACGATTTCTTTTCAGGCACGTCGTTAGACGTTACGGAGGCGTCAATGACGTTCAACCTGCAACCCGGTGAGTTTCATGTTTTCACGGACAGCCAGGTCGACACTCCTGAACCAGGACTGATTACCGTCGATACCGAGGAATCGAGGGACGTGCCTGTTGAGTTCGTGCTCGAACAAAATTATCCCAATCCGTTCAACCCCGCTACGACGATTCGATTTGCCACGGCGGAACCCGGACATGTTCGACTCGATGTCTTCGACGTACTGGGCAGACGCATTGCTACGTTGGTGGACGGAGTGATCCCTGCAAGAGCGCATAAGGTTGAGTTCGATGCCGGGTACCTGCCGAGCGGCGTTTATCTGTACCGGCTTCAGTCCGGAAACCGGGTGGAGTCCAGGCATATGGTATTGGTCAAATAGTGATGGCCTTGAGCAAGCCTGAGGCCGGGATAAATGGCGACCTGATGCCGACCGGATGAAATGAAACGGAAGTCCGCGAAATCTGGCAAGTCGGTCGAGCCGACGCTGTCCCCGAGAGAGCGTCGATTCCTGACGCTCGTGATATGGTGCTTCCCCATCCTGTTCTTCGTTCTCCTCGAGGGCGCGCTGCGCCTTTTCGGTTACGGCGATTCCTATCCGCTGTTCGTCCCCGCTCCCAACGCGCCCGAATACCTGACGCAGAACCATGAGGTAGCACGGCGCTATTTTATACGAGAGGAACGCGTGCCGACAGGAATCGGCGATGTATTCAAGGCCGAGAAGGACACGAACACGACTCGCATCTTCGTCCAGGGCGGATCCAGCGCAGCAGGGTATCCCTACTACTTTGGCGGCAGCTTTTCCCGCATGCTCGAGCAACGCCTGCAGCAGACCTTTCCCGAGCGTACGATCGAAGTGGTCAATACCGGACTCGCGGCGGTCAATTCCTATACGCTGCTCGACTTCGCAGACGAAATCATCGCGCAGAAACCGGACGCGATTCTGATTTATGCCGGACACAACGAGTTTTACGGGGCGCTCGGTGTCGGATCGGTTGAATCGCTGGGACGGTACCGCAGCGTGGTCCGTCTCTACCTGGACCTGCAGAACCTGCGTATCCTGCAGGCGTTTCGCGACCTTCTGGTAAAAGCGGGTTCATTTTTCGGGGGTCGAGCGAAAGGACAGCCGCCCGGGCAGACCCTGATGGAGCGCATGGTCGGTGAGCGCATGATTCCATTGAACTCGCCGCAGTATCGCCACGGTCTGGCGCAGTTTCGAGGCAATCTGAGGGATCTGCTGTCACGCTACCTTAAAGAAGACATTCCCGTTTTTATCGGTACTCTGGCGAGCAATGAACGCGCGCACAAGCCATTTATCAGCGGCCTGGCGCCGGAGACCGATGCCGAAGCCTGGCAGGCCCTCTTGCTGAAAGGTGCGAATGCCGCCCGGGATGGAGATCTGGAAGCCGCCCTGGCGGCCTTCGACGCGGCCATCCGGATGGATAGTCTGGCGGCGAATTCCTTCTATGCCAGGGCTCGCCTGCTTGACAGTGCCGGCCGTTATGCAGAGGCACGGATCGCCTATCTGGCGGCCAAAGACAGAGACCAGCTGCGATTCCGTGCAACCGAGGACATAAATGAAATCATCCGAGAGGAGGCTGCACGCGCGGGAGTCACGGTCGTTGAATCCCAGCAGCGATTGGTCCAATCTGCCGGGGACGGGATCATTGGTTCGGACCTGATGCTCGAACACCTGCATCCCAACGTCGACGGCTACTTCCTGATAGCCGATGCTTTCTACGAGGCACTTCGACAGGCCGATCTTTTCGGCGCGTGGAGTCATTATGTGCCCAGCCGGATCGCTCGCAGTGAGGTTTTGTTCACTGCGGTCGACTCCCTCTTCGGCGCATACAGGTTGCGGCAGTTGATGGCTAGTTGGCCTTTTCAGCCGCCCGGGGTTGTGGACCAATCACTGGATACCGTTCAGGCGAGGAACCAGATCGAAGAACTCGCGCTTGATCTCTATCGAAAAGAAATCAACTGGTACGAAGCGACCAACGGACTTATGGCTTACTACAGGGGGCTGGGTGATTACCATCGTGCCCTTCAGGCAGCGCTTGCCGTCATCCAGCAGTACCCGTTTCTACCCAGACCTTACGCCGAAGCAGGTGATATACTGCTCCGGCAGCGACGACTTGACGAGGCACTTGTGTACTTCGAGATCGCAAATAAGCTTGAGGAGTCGGCAACGGTGCATTTTATGATGGGAAACATTGCGCTTGTAAGAGGGCAGGCGGAGACTGCCATAGAGCACCTGGAGCGGGCGACAGCGCTTGAGCCGCAAAATGCGCAGATATTGATCCAATTAAGCAAAGCATATGTTGTGCTGGATCGATTGGTGGACGCTCTGGAAACAGTGCAGAATCTCCTCCAGGTTGATCCGAACCATCAGGAAGGCCGGCAACTTCGTGCCTGGCTGAGACAGAACGTGGATACGTGAATCGTACAAATTCACCAGATAGTATGTCGTCCGTACGCATGTCGAGAGCGATACGCAGGTGCGTTCTAACTTTATGCCTGTACGCGTGCACGGCCGGATTGCACACGGTCTCGGCACAACCCGTGACCTATGATGTTGCGCAGCCGGGCGCGTGGTTCGACGGAGTCACGACCGACAAAGCACGCTATGCTCCGGGTGAAACCGTGGCTATTACGATCACCTTCCGTCAACCGCCGACCGGGAAATCCCTCGTTATCCGTTACCGGCACCTTTTCGAAACCGTCGCCGAATCGGTACAGGTGCCACTGTCGTCGTTGCAATACACCTGGTCCTGGACTGCGCCCGGTACTGACTTCACAGGCTATCTCGTCGAGAGTTTCCTCCTGGATGACACTACGGCACTCGACCACGTGAATATTGCCGTGGATGTTTCGTCGGACTGGCGGGTCTTTCCTCGATACGGTTTCCTGTCGAAATTCGGCGCAATGGATGCCGGTGAAATTGATGCAATTGTAACGCGCCTGAATCGATTTCACATCAATGGTCTTCAGTTCTACGATTGGCACAACAAGCACCACAAGCCGCTCGCCGGTACTCCGGAGTTTCCAGCCGCCACATGGATCGATGTAGCCAACCGCACGAACCATCGAGAGACCATAGTGGACTATCTGGAGTCGGCTGATCGGCATAATATGACGGCGATGGCCTATAACCTGCTCTACGGCGCGTGGGCCGATGCAGAACTCGACGGGGTCTCGGCGCAGTGGTACCTCTACCAGGATGCCGCTCTGCAGACACGTGACGTCCATCCACTTCCGAGCTCCTGGGCCAGCGATATCTACGTGATGGATCCAGGCAACGCAGGATGGACTGATTACCTGCTGACGCAGATGGCCGATGTCTTCGAATCGCTGACGTTCGACGGTTGGCACGTCGATCAGTTGGGAGATCGCGGAACGTTGTGGAATGCTCAGGGAAGCCCGGTGCAGCTCGACTCTGCCTTTGAGACCTTCCTTAAAGCAGCCGGCGACCGACTTGGTGTTCGGTTGGTCATGAATGCCGTCAACCAATACGGCCAATCCGGTATCGTAAACAGTCCCGTGGAGTTTTTGTACACAGAAGTCTGGGATCCCAACAATCTCTTCTCCGAACTCAGAAGCATCCTGGTGTACAACGAAGAGGTACTGGGACGCAAAACGGTGATCGCCGGCTACGTCAACAGAGGTCTCTCAGGCCGGCCTGGCCAGTTCAATACGCCCGGCGTTCTGTTCGCTGATGCGGTCATTTTTGCGCACGGCGGAGCACACCTGGAGATGGGTGAGCACATGTTGGCAAACGAATACTTTCCGAATGACAACCTTGAGATGCCGCCGGAATTGCACGCACAATTGGTGGCCTACTACGACGTGCTGGTGGCCTACGAAAACCTTCTAAGGGACGATGCGCAGTACGCCGGCCTGGATGTAAGCGCTCCTGGTTTTTCGATTTCCGGTACGCCCAGGTCCGGCTCAATCCTTCGTATTGCACGCGAGAGGTCCGGTCAGCAGATCCTTCACCTGCTGAACTTTACCGATGTGACCACGATGGAGTGGCGCGACACCTTTGGGACACAAGTCATACCTGCCACGCTGACCGGGATTGAGCTGAAGCTCTCGACGGACAAGTCCATCAAGCGGGTGTGGGCGGCCTCGCCCGATGTATATCAGGGATCTCCCGTCGAATTATCATTCAATCAGGCGGGAACAGAGGTCACGCTGACACTGCCATCGCTAAAATACTGGAGTATGATCGTATTCGAAGAGAAGGAAGAAACGACGTCTATTGTGCCGGAACCCCGACCTCGGATTTCGGCAGAGCCTCAACTGGACATTTTCCCCACTCCTTTTTCAACGTCAACCACCATTCAAGTCAGGCTCCCCGAACCCTCGGAGATGAATCTGGCGATATTTAGCATCCAGGGTCGAAAGGTGGCAACGCTCGTAAATGGATTCTTTCCGGCAGGCAACTATCATTTTGACTGGGACGCAGGTGGACGTGCAAGCGGTGTGTATATATACCGATTGATGACAATTGGCCATACGAAAACAGGCTTGCTGACGCTCGTGAGATGATTGGGATTTCGACAAATACGGGGACGTGCAAATGCAGCATCCGTGCCTGTTTTGAAGTACACCTGGCGGTTGGACCCCGAGCCGGTTTCGGCTTTGCGACCGGAAACGTATTGATCCAGTCGCGTGGCGGCACGAACTTTGTAGAATACACACACTCAGAATCACCCATTCCGTCAGAAGCGTACCTTCCGGGCGCAACTGGATAAGTAGTCGATTCATGTCAATACCACCCATTTCACGCCGAAATCCAGGCGAGGTAACGCGGCTTTCGTTTGGGCAGCAACGGCTTTGGTTTCTGGATCAACTCGATCCCGGCAAACCCACCTATAACATACCGGCTGTCTATCAGATATACGGATCTTTGAATGTTTCGGTGCTCGAACAGTGCTTCTCCGAGCTGGTCCGGCGCCATGAATCGCTCCGCACACATTTTGACGTCGTTGACGGCGAGCCCGTGCAAGTCATTGTCAATCCTTTTTCGGTACGGATAGACGTGGTGGATCTCACCGCACTTTCTGACAAGGGAGGCGAATCGGAGGCTCTCAGACTCATCGGCGAAGAGAGTGTAATGCCTTTCGATTTGTCATCGGTACCCCTTTTTCGAGTCAAAGTTTATCTGCTCCGTGCTGACAGAAGTCTCCTGTTTCTTTTAATGCATCACGCTATTTCGGATGGCTGGTCCATGAAGGTACTTTTTGATGAGCTTTCGTCGCTCTACGGGACGATTTCTGCAGGAATGCCCACCCGTCTTCCCGAACCCACGATTCAGTACGGCGACTTTGCCGAGTGGCAACACGACCGGCTTCTGGGCGAGGCGCTTCGCGACGACCTGGGTTACTGGAGGAGACAGCTCCATGGCATGTCCGAGCTGGAATTACCCGCCGATGTATGCCGGACTGACGTTCACCGGCACGTCGGCGCGGACGAATCCATCGAACTGTCCAGGGAACTGACGAATGCCCTCAAGCAGCTTGGCGCCAGTGAAGGAGTCACGCTGTTCATGACGCTGCTTGCAGTCTTCAAGATCCTGCTCTTTCGTCTTACCGGTCAGGAGGATCTGGTGGTCGGGGCTCCCATTTCCGGAAGGAACCGAATCGAAGTTGAGCAGACGATCGGCCTTTTTCTGAATATGATACCGCTTCGCACCCGGCTCTCCGGCGATCTCGTGTTTAGAGAGCTGTTGCAACGCGTGCGCGATGTTAATCTGGACGCCTATATGCGCCAGAATCTGCCGTTTGAAAAGCTGGTCGAGGCGTTAAGTCCCGAGCGCAACCTGGAGCGCGATCCGATCATCAGTTCGATGGTCAACTTTGTACCGCCGTCGTGGGCACAACTCGATTTAAGCGGCATGGAGGTACGGATACTACGTCTCGAGCATCGCACGGCACGTTTCCCGCTCTCACTTTATGTCGGTGAGGAGTCGGGTCGCCTGTTCATGAGCGTGGTCTATCAGTCGGCTCTATTCAGCCCGGAGAGCATGAAAAGCTTTACGGAGCAGTACAAGTATCTGTTGGAGCAGATCGTTTCCGGCCCTGAAAAGCGTCTGTCAGAATACTCGCTTGTGACTGAGAGTGCCAGGGCCATTCTGCCGGATCCTGCGAAAGAGCTGGATGAACCACACCATCGGCCCGCGCCGGAGCAGTTTTTGTCATGGGCGATGAAGGCGCCTCTTGCCACGGCGATTTCACGAGCAGACCGGACGTGGTGCTACCTTGATCTCGCAGAGTCATCAGAAAAAGTCGCCTGCGGGCTTCTCACAAACGGCCTTGAAAAGGGTGACGTCGTTGCCGTCGATGGGTCACCAGGCTTCGCATTGATCGTCAGCGTTTTAGGGGTGATGCGAAGCGGAGGCGTGATTCTCATACTCGATTCAGCGCTTCCGGATTTGAGAAAGAAGGTCATGATCGAGCAGGCGGCGGCAAAACTCATGCTGACACCGGATGACGACCGCGATGTGATTCGGCTTCGAACAGTTCAGCACGTTAAGGAAGATGCTCTTTCCATCCCGCTGGGAAGTTCTCAGAACGCCGCCGAAAAGCATCTCCTCAGCGATTCTGTAACAAAAAACGAGCTTCCGATTGTCGGCCCCGCAGACGCGGCGTATATCTTTTTCACATCCGGAACTACAGGAATCCCGAAAGGGGTTCTGGGAAGTCATAAGGGACTAAGTCATTTTCTGGAGTGGCAGCGAAAAACATTCGATGTCGGCCCCGACGATCGGATCGCCCAGCTGTCGGGTTTATCCTTCGATCCGGTTCTGCGAGATATCTTTTTACCGCTCACCAGCGGAGCTGCTCTCTGTATACCAGAGACGAAAGTCAAATTTGACGCAGAGGCCGTCCTGACCTGGCTCGAGCTGCAGAAGATTACGATCGTGCATATGGTTCCGACAATTGCCCAACTATGGTTATCTGAATCGGAAAGTGAAAGAGAAGACCATGCACTTCGCCACGCTTTTTTTGCAGGAGAGCCGTTAACGGATCGCCTCGTAGAGCAATGGCGCCGAGTTTTCCCTGGATGCGGGATCATCAATCTCTACGGTCCGACAGAGACGACGCTCGTTAAGTGCTGGTATCGAGTCCCGGTCGAAGCAAACCCTGGAGTGCAACCGCTTGGAACGTCACTTCCTCAGACGCAGGTGCTTGTCATGACTCCAGACAAACAGTTGTGCGGTATAGGAGAACCGGGAGAGATTGTCGTCCGCACACCATTTCGGACATTTGGTTATATCAATGTCAGATCCGAAAACGCAAGAGGATTCG
>CAZGOS010000121.1:0-8797 GCA_964527795.1 uncultured Rhodothermales bacterium
ACACATCGTTTAGCCATTCGGTTTCTTTCTTCAGAGCCGTCAAGCGCCTGCTTGAGCGGGCGTACGTCATAGGCTCTTCACTCCGCAGCGCCAGTCCCCAGTTGTATACGTACCGCGCGCAGCCGAACGTGCAGGCAAGCGCTCGGCGCTGCGCGTCGTTCGGATAGATACGATATTTATATCGTGCAATCTGGGACATGCAATACATATGATCAACACATGTATATGTTCCGGTAATTTATCAATACAAGCGCGATTCACCCACGCCTGAAGACGTGGTGCTCTCGCGCCTCGATAGAGGGTCCGAGAACCCGTGTCTCGACTGCTACGTGACCGGTTTCTGACGTAACCTGGTTGGTTTCCAGTATTATCTGACGGGTTTTAGAAGCAAATGGCGGAAATCGAAACTGAAATCGGTAGCCGGCGATACGGCCCTCATTCTCGCTTCATGAATGGATCCGTCCGGATTGAGAGCAAATGTCACAAACGCATCCGCCCGGAGCTCACGATCATACCATTTGGCAATAAACGTATCGTTCCTGTAATGAATCAGTTCACCCGTCAGGTCCGGTGTATGCGTGAGCGAAATTTCCAGTCCGGCGTCGGTCCTGCGAATCTCAATTGCGCCGTACCAGACGTCTTCATACATGCCGGCGTACGCCTCCAGCGCCAGCGACGGTTCCGTTTCCACCGGTGCTACGAGCAGGGACGGATCATCGACGGAAGGTGCCGAACCGGAGCGACGTGCGCGAACGACCTTGAATGACTCCGCCCAGTTTCGATCGGAGGTGCCCAGATAATAATCAAGCACGTGATAGCCGATCGAATTGAACGCGTCGCCCGACTCCTGATTCGTGAAAACAGCCACCCCAAGTTTGATTTCCGGTATCATCATCACGAGCGACACATATCCGGGAAGACCGCCGGTGTGCGTCACCAACTTCTTTCCTCTGAAATCACGTAGTCCAAATCCGAGTGCGTACCCCCTGAAATTGTTTTTGAGCGGCGCCAATTCGGGCGGAGGTGTGCCCGTTGGAATGGGCGTCACAATAGACCATAGTTCCCGGGTCGTGCTCCTTGAAAACAACCTGTCGTCGACGGCGACCCGACCGGAATCGAGCTGAACGACAAGCCACTTGGCAATATCGACCGCATTGGCATTAATGCCGCCCGCGGGGTTTGTATTGTCGCTCTGGAACGGTCTTACGATCCGGACTTTGCCGCCAATGCGTGCGTGTGTCGTTGCCGTATTATGCCCCGTGCCTGAAACGGAATGCCTCACGTTGCTCTCCGTCATTCCGATACGATCCAGGATGCGCTGCTGCACAAAGTCTTCCCATGTCTGTCCCGAGATTTCTTCGATCACTTCCCCGGCTACCGTGTACAGCACGTTATCGTACGCGTAGGCCGATCTGAAGCTCGTTGCCAGAGGTAGAAAACGAAGCCTCTCTGCGATTTCTCTTCTGCTGTAGTCCGTCGGGGGCCACCAGAGAAGATCCCCGGCTCCCAGAGCGAGGCCGCTTCTGTGAACGAGAAGATCTCGAATCGTCAATTCTCTGGTCACGAAAGGATCAGACATCCGAAACCATGGCAAATAATCGACCACGGGAGCGTCCCATTCCAGCTTTCCTTCTTCGACAAGTAAAGCAAGCGCCGTCGCAGTAAATGCCTTCGTATTCGACGCGATACCGAACAGCGTATGCTCGTCGACCGGATCGTGCTCTCCAAGTTTCTTGACACCATACCCGCGGGTAAGCAATACCTCCCCATCCTTTACAATGGCGACGCTCACGCCGGGTACTTCATACATATCGAGCACACTCTGGACGTACTCGTCAAAATTGGGCGGAAGTTGATCCTGGGCAACAGCCGTCGACTGCACGAAAAGAAAGAAAACCAGAACGGTAATCAGGCGGGAATACTTCTGCATTTTCGTATCGGAAGAAAGTGAAACAAGAACTTGAAAGGTTTGTATTTGAACGCTACGTAAGACAGAACGGGTTAGCAAACAAAAAGGAATCGAACTTCAGACGCACGCATGATTTCTGCTCGTCATTCCCGCTTGTTATTTCTTCGCATTATTGCCTCGTGTTATTGCCGTTGAACATGCCATGGTCTATCGACCCGGCCTGGTTCGTTTGCTTCACTCCCTACCGTATTTGTTGCGCGATCCCCGAGTAAACGACGTCCCTCTTCGATCAACTGGAGCAGATCTGCAGCGATCCGGGGGTGCTCACCGAGCACATTCAACTGTTCACCAACGTCGATATCGAGGTTAAACAGTGAGAGCCCGATAGTGGCCGAAGCGTAGACACCGGGAATTCCGCCCAGACCTGCCTCTCCCCCTTCGAGCGTGACATAGGCGTGCGGCACATGCAGTTTCCATCGACCGCGTCGTACGGCCTGGAGATTTCCAGCACGAAAAAAGTAAAGGTGATCGTACGGGGATACCGCCGTCGTATCTCCCGAAAGAATCGGCATGATGTCGTATCCGTCGATCGAAAGCTCGTCGGGCAATACTATCCCGGCTATCGATGAAATCGTGGGTAGCAGGTCCATGACCGTTGTCACTTCATCTGAAATACGCCCTTCGGGGATTCGACCCGGCCACGACGCTATTGCGGGCACGCGGTGCCCTCCCTCGAACGAAGTGGCTTTACCTTCTCGAAACGGATCGGCAGACCCGCCGTGATCGCCCATGACAAGCCAGGGACCGTTATCAGACGTGAAAAAGACAAATGTGTCTTCTCGCAGGTCCAGTTCATCCAGGGTTTTGAGTAATTCACCGACCGACCAATCCATCTCCTCGATCACGTCTCCATAGATGCCCTGAGCCGATCGGCCCTCGAAGTCCTTTGAAACGTAAAGTGGAACGTGCGCCGAAGTATGTGCGAAATAGAGAAAGAACGGACGGTTCACGCTCTTTCGAATGAAAGAGACGGCTTCTCGGGTGTACCGCTGCGTGAGTAACCTCTGATCGGGCTCGCGTTCAATAATCGTTGTATCGCGAATGAGCGGCAGCGGAGGATGATTTCGAGCGCGTTCCCGTGCATTGTTCGCAACGACCGGACTCATGTCGTTGGAGTAAGGAAGCCCGAAGTAGGAATCAAATCCATGGTTGGTCGGAAGAAATTGAGGGTGATCACCCAGGTGCCACTTTCCAACCGTAGCGGTTGCATATCCCCGGGCCCTCAAAAGTTCTGCCAGGGTCACCTGCAACGTATCGATACCTATCCGACTGCGCGGACCGAGAACGTTGGGTATACCTACCCGGTTGGGATAGCGACCCGTAAGGAGCGCTGCGCGTGAGGGCGAGCACGAGCTCACAGGCACATGAAAGTCGGTAAATCGAATCCCTTCTTCGGCCAGTCGATCGATATGGGGTGTCTTGATCCGGCGGTTCCCATAAACACCCAGATCAGCATAACCGACATCGTCTACAAAAATGACGATGACGTTCGGCGGTCCCGACGAATCGGCGTCGATCCCACAAGCCGCGAAAAGTAACCCGGCCAGAACAAAATAGATCAGTATTTTCGTCACGCTTGGAATACGTCTATTCACGCGTCAGTCGGCAACCGACGTGCGTCGGTGAATTTCAGCCGGAACGTTCGCGATCCTAGAATACGTCGATCTCGCCGTTTATATGCCTGGACGGATCGATGATGTTCTTATTCGCGTCGACGACACTTCCGTGACAATTCTCGCAGGTGGGAATGGGCGAGTGCCCTGTAGGAGGAAGGCCATGACAGGTACCACATGCTGCGGCTCCGGAACCGACGTCCGTCCAACTCATGATCAGATTATTACCAGCGATCACATCGTCCGTATAGACAAACGGATATAAGCTTTCAGACTTTGGAAATTCGAAACCTCCGTGACAATAAACATTGCTGCAGGTTTGACTGGCTGGATCATACGTAGTCGCCAGAGTTCCGTCGTCCGTTGCCAGATCGCTGAACAGGAGCTCCGCCATGGCAGGACCGTCATCCAGGTGACCATCTGCCGAGAACGAGGACGGTTCCACATGGCAGTGACTGCAGGCAGGCGTAAGAGCGTTTGTAAGGGTACTGGCGGCAAGGTGGAACTGATGAGCGCCTACTCCGGGCGACGACGTGTCGTCAGAACCGCTCAGATCTTCCGGCGGAGCAAAACTTCCCGGACTGTCTCGATCTCCATGACACGTATTGCATGCCTCGGGGCCGTCGGCCTCCGTGTGACACGTCAGGCAATTCTTTTCCTGAAAGTTTTCGCCCGCATAATTAGCACCGTGACAACTCTGGCATGTCGTAATGTCCCAGTAATACTCGCCGGCTATCGCGACCGTATGAAACTCGTCTGAAACGCTGTTCGCAAATCCGTCCGGATGCGGATACGCGGCGTGGCACTTAAAACAACTCGGAACGGCTTTGGAAAGATCTCCTTTCAATTCCACGCCGTGACAACTGGCGCAGTTGTCTGTTTTTCCAACGCTTTCGAGTACAAATAGCCCGTGGAAATTGTCCGAACCCGGAGAAGCCCAACCTGCCGGGTGCTCGCTGAATTCAATGGTTTCCGCCGGGGTACTACAAGAAACCACCAACCCGGCGGAGAGAATGAGCACGAATGCGTAAAGAGCCCAATTTCTCATGGATTAGTCCTCTTCGAATGAACCCGTATGGCAGTCGCCGCAAACCGTTTCCGCATTATCTATGTGGCACGATATGCACGTCTGGAGATCGTTGGCCGCTTCAATCTTGTGACGACCACCGTTTAGTTTGTTCGCCCATCCGGGCGTATGCGTGTGCGGGAGAATCAACCGATCCGCGTGGCAATCGGCACAAAACTGCTGCTCCACGTGGCAGCTCTGGCAAGTGACTTCGAACGACTGCGCCTCGAGCGCATGCGTAAACTCCCAGTTGAGTGGATGCGTCAGGCGGTCAAGATTGTCGCCCTCGTGGCACTCCTGACAGAAATCTGTTTCGTGGCACGTAGCACAGGTTTTTTCACCATCGACGGTAAGCGCTTCATTCCGCACGAAATCCGAATGGATGCGGTCAAAATCCAGTCCGTGACTTTCCGGTTTCAACGAGTCATCCGCCGAGTGGCAGGTTAAACACGTCGTGCTGACGGCTTTTGTCTCGTGGCAGTCCTGACACGCTATCATGGAAGGCAGGATGAGCGGATCAACCGATTCCTTCGCCTCGACGCCTTCATGGCAGCTCTCGCAGGTCAGCCCGGCCGTCAGATGGGTCTCATGGGAGAACAGCGGACTGTAGTCTTCGATGCGCAGCACGTCTTCCGAAGGTTCGTCGTCCATATGACAACTGGAACATTCGTCCGTGTCCTCGACGTCGTGGCAATCTGAACATACGTCCATATCCGGCAGCAGATTATCCAGACCGCTTGCACTTTCCTCCACATCTCCGTGGCAATCTGCACATTCCAGGCCTTCGTCCTCAATGTGGTAGGCGTGATTGAAAATAAGGTCGGACCCGGATGCCTCGACATTGTCCGAAATATTGTCCGAAATATTGCCCGAAACATTGTCCGGAAAATAGCCCGGAAAATAGCCCGGTTCATATCCATATCTGGCCGACTGGGCACGAACGAGAAAGACGCCCAGTATCAGGATGATCGAAATGGGAAGTAAATTTCTCACGGCATGGATGAGGTCCTGTCCCCTTTAAGTAGTACGTGGTGTGGCGTCCGGGGTATTTCCGGGCTAGTTCCGGGCTAGTTCCGGGCTAGTTCTGGGCTATTTCTGAGCTAATTATGGTCGATCAGGTAAGATGCCCGAATATAAAGCCGAAGGTCATCATCAAAAGCGCTGTTTATGCTTTCCTGTAGCTCGGCCCGGAGTATGACGGATGGTACGGGGCGGTACCTGAAACCTCCTGCAAACGACGTTGCATCCTCGGTGAATGATACGCTGCGACGCTCGTAGCTGTAATAGCTGCTTCTGAGTCTTGCGGAAAGATTGTCCAGCAGATCCACCTCGATATCTCCAAAGACGCCGGTACTCTCGCCGCCGTATCCGGATTTGTAGACAAAACCCACCGTTCCCACACCAAGCGCCAGCGTTGCGAAAATCTCGTCCGCTGTTTCGTCTTCGTCGAAGACCGTATGTACGAACTGCAGACCTGCTTCAAATTGATCCGTTCTATAAGAAGATCCGGCTCTCACCTGGTTGAAGGCTTCGAGTTCGAATATTTTGAAGAACGAATCTTCGTATACGCGTGGCCTCTGCCTGACGAACTCGGCCGAAATGGACCATCTCGACGGAACGTAGATGACTCGATACCGCATGGCCTGGTCGGTATTTTCCTCGAGATTATACTCGATCTGCGCCTGGTAGTAGAACTGGCGATTAAAGACACCGTTGACGGCGGCTCCGAGCTGATGCCAGGCCACCTTCCCTCCGCTCCGCCTCGAAATGTAGCTCGCGGTAGCCCTGGTATTGGGTGAAATCTGATACCGTCCGTACGCACCGAGCACTCCGCCGTTATCCCAGCTTTGAATGTTCAGACTTCGATCGAAGGGAACGGCGAACCCGCCGATAAACTGAAGATTGAGACCCGCCGACGGAAATGCCTCAATGGATAGAGCATCCATCGATCCGCTGATTACTCCGCGGTAGAGAAACTGACGACCGGCACGGACGGCGTATTTCGATCCCGGTCTCCGATATTCCACGTACGCATTGTAAATCGCCTCATCCCAGTCGGAGGGATCACCCCTTCGAGCAAGACGGAAATTGGTTTTCAACGACAACCCGGGTACGTCGGCAGGTCGTAGACGAAGGATGAGCCCCTGGTAGAAGTCCCACTGCTGCCCATCACTCCTGTTTTCGAGGCCGTAGACCTGCGAATAGAACTGTCCGTCGAGTCGTGTTTGGGCAACTGCTGTAACGGTCACGCCCATCAGGCCCGCCACGATCATCAAACGACGAACGTGTATGTTTAATACCATGCCTTCCGAGCTTTACCCAGAATTACAGCGCTGCTTTTCTCTCGTCCGGGATCGGATGGGCAATTGTACCGAATTGTTCTTCAAAATCAAAGTCTTTGAAGCTCGGGCTTCTTTCGTTATGACACGACGTGCATGTCGCCTCGTCCGGGACCAGAAGACCTACCGAAGCACCATCGATCTCGCCTTTCGTAATGGACTCCATCGTCTTCTTCTTGTAGTACTCGCCACCCGGCCCGTGGCATGATTCGCAACCGACACCGTCCTCGATCGAGTACTTGGTACCAAGCAGCGATGCGTCCGCGTCGTAGGCGGTAACATGGCACTCCAGACACTGAGCGGCGGTTTGCGGGTTGTCGATCCCCTTTTCAACGGCGATCACCTTCGCCTCGTCTGAAGCAAGGGTTTCATACGCCTTGGAGTGCGCGCTATTCTCCCAGATTGGATACTGTTCTCCGGTCTCTGGTTTTCTATGGCAGGTCTTGCACTTGGCCGCACCGACGTACTCAGTGGAATCGACCAGCACGCTACGGCTTTCCGTCTCTGCCGGTTGAACTGAATCGGAGGTTACGATCAACCCCACGAGTATCACCGGAAGAAGCAGAAAAAGTATGCTGTTCAGTTTTTTCATGATATGCTTCACGTTTAGTCCCTGATCGAGATGGCTGGTGATTGATTACTCAGACTTTTGCGGCGAGATAGCCTTAGCCTTATCCGTTGTTTCTATCTCACGAATCTTCAGATACAAACCTACTGCCAAAATAGTGATGAAGAGCGAACCCAGGGCAAAACCCATTCGACGGCTCCATTGATCACTAATCTGCGCATTGGAGAGCACCATCGCTTCCCTCGCTTTCGACGTGCCTTCCGACGTCAACTCTGCCACTCGTTCCGAATCGAACGTGTGCACCGTCGTTTTTGCCTGGATCAGGCTCTGGCGGCCTTCACGCAGCAGATAATCAATATCAAGATCATCCATTCCAATCCGCACAACTTCGTCCTGCATTGTGTATGCACTGTCCAATGCAGCGATCAGTATGTCCATCTCGGTACGGATTTCGCCGGCCACCTGATAGCCTCCATCACCTTCATCATGGCAATCCATGCAAACCGATTCCGTGCCCGTACCGACCATGGAAACGTCGGCGACGGAAACGCCATGGTATCCGTGACACGCTTCACAACCGTGTAATTCCTGCTCAGAAAATACCTGCGTCATCGGACTTTTAGAGAATAAATCCATATTGTTGACGTGGCAGGATCCGCAGATCTGAGTCACCGAACTCTCCTCAGGAGGCAACGCCCCGTGGCTGCCATGGCAATCATTGCATGCCGGTGCGCCCGTGTCGCGATCTACCAATAAAGCCCTGCCATGTACACTGTTGGCATATTCCCGAAATTGATCGGTTCGCAGGTCGTACTCCCGCATGTAAATCGGATCTGAATGACACTCGCGGCACGTCAGCGGCAAAGTGAAGGCATGTATGGAAGAACGTGTATCAGAGGCAGGCAGTATGGCGTGTGTGGTGTGACAACTCGTACAATTGGCTACTTTTTCGTCTCCCTCCAGCAATCGCTGTCCGTGCACACTGATGGAATACTGAGCCAACTGATCCGTTCGGATCATCGGTTGGAAATCATGCATGTAACTCGCCGAGGCGTGGCACTTGCCACAGAAATCGGGGATTTCCGAAAACGAAGGTATGCCGACGAAACCGGCATCCGGATCCATGGCGATGTCTTCATCATCGGACGTCGGATCGCCTCCATGACATCCGGCGCAGGATAGGCCCTCCTGAAGATGCACATCGTAAAGCTCAAGGTCCTCCGGCATGTAGTCAACGTCCAG
>CAZGOS010000122.1:0-8772 GCA_964527795.1 uncultured Rhodothermales bacterium
TTGGCGCCGAAATTGGTTCCATGCGCGTCACCGAGCAGATTGACGCCCTTGAAGTGGCTGCTCTGAAGCCCTTTCACTATCTCGTCATCACCCGTGTTATCGCATGCACGCTGATGTTTCCGATACTCACCGCTTGGACAGACTCAGTCGCTATGTTCGGAGGCTTCATAGAATCGTCGCTCGCAACGAACATGGATTATCGCATTTATATTTCTACGGCCTTCATGACAATTCGCATAAGCGACATCGTCGTAGACACCCTCAAGACCAGTCTGTTTGGATTTATCGTCGGCATTGTCAGCTGTTATCTGGGGTATAATGTGAAGGGTGGCACACAGGCAGTGGGACGGGCGGCGATGCAATCTGTTGTCGTGTCATCACTTCTTATCCTTCTCGCCGACGTCGTACTTGTCAGGCTCTCCATCTTAATATTTGGTTCCGTATAGGCATTTTACACGCACGTGCAAACCCGATCAGACATGCTGATTCGACTTGTCGACATCCGAAAATCCTTCGGCTCGCTCGATGTACTGAAAGGCGTGAGCCTCAATGTCGAGCGCGGCACAAGCGCGGTGGTGATGGGAGGATCCGGCTCGGGCAAAAGTGTGTTGATCAAGCACATTGTTCGCCTGCTGATACCTGATTCCGGCGAAGTATGGGTGCAGGGTAAACGTGTGGATACGCTCGAGAGCGACGAAATGGACAAGATCCGGCTGAACATCGGCTATCTCTTTCAGAGTAGCGCCCTGTTTGACTCCATGACGGTATCAGAGAATCTCGAATTTTTACTATTCCGACATACCGACATGTCGAAGTCGGAGCGGATTGACAGAATCGAAGAAACACTTTCGTGGTTTGAGCTTGTCGAGAAGCGCACCCATTATCCTGCTGAATTATCGGGAGGCCAGCAAAAGCGCATAGCGCTGGCCAGGGCCATCGTTCTCGAACCGGAAATCCTTTTATATGATGAACCCACTACGGGCCTCGATCCTGAATCGGTTCGCACAGTCTCGGATTTGATCCTTCGGCTCAGAGATGAGAAGGGCATCACGTCCATCGCCATCACGCACGACATCTTGTGCGCCGAAATCATCGCAGACGATACGTATTTCCTCTATGATGGCCGTTTTATCGCCGGCGGTTCAATGGATGAGATCCGCAATGTGGATCATCCGGCGGTCCGTAACTTTTATGGATAGCGTATGTTGAACCGACTAACCAATATCTAGGGATTCATGGAACGCCAGGCACGAGTCGGCATCGTTGTCGCTGTAGGATTTATACTCTTCATCCTGGGTTTGTTTGCGGTCGGCAACCAGACATTTCTGTTCAGTGACACGATGCTTGTCAAATCTCGTTTCACGCAGGTTGCAGGACTGCAGGAAGGAGCGCCGGTGCAATATCAGGGTGTCAACGTGGGCCGTGTCAGCGACGTTCAGCTCCCCTCTGCCCCCGGAGAACGAATAATTGTTTCTATGCGCATCAGTCTGCGCGCGCAACATTTGATTCTCCGTAACACGCAGGCCCAGATCAAGAGCGACGGCCTTGTTGGAGAACAAATCATTGTCCTGGTCTCGTCGCCAGAACCTTCGGACCCTGTCGTGGAAGAGGACTTCCTGCCGGGAGTTGACCCGTTTGACCTGTTTGAGATAACCGACAAGACACTGGCGTCGGTGGAAGATTTTGAGCAGGCTGCCAACGCTTTTGAACAAATCATGCTCGACGTTCAACGTGGTGAAGGAACACTGGGAAAGATTGTTTACGATCCGACACTCTACAATGAACTCGTCGCGACAACCAACGAAACCCGACTCATTCTGAATTCGCTTTCAACGAGCGCAGAGGCAAACGCCGAAATTCTGATAGATCTTGCAGCGCGTGCCACGGAGGGTATTGAATCTGTCGTAGCCAAAGTGAACGAAGGTGATGGCACCGTTGCCAGGATGCTGAATGACCCGGCGGTCTACAACTCTATCCTCGCAACTACGGATACGCTCAATACGATCGTAGCCGATCTGCGCGCGGTATCGGTAGTCGCTGAAAATGCTGCGACCTGGGGAGCGCTCGGTGCTTTCCGATTCTCCGAACTCATGGAAGCAGCCAAACACAACTGGCTCTTCCGTCGGTATTTTGAAGAGCGAGGAAGCATGGAGCAAGCTCCATTTGAGGTTCGCGAACAGGCGATAAGCGAATCGTTCCGTCGCATCTCGGAGCGGGAAAGAGATCTGCTGGCCTGGGAGGAAAGATTGATAGCGCTGGAAGCTCGGTTGTCCGATCAGGTGCAACGCAAGAGGCCACCCGCAGATTCCACACGCCAGAATCAGTAACCCGGCCCATTCGTAATGCACATCTTTCGAATACCGGGTCAATTTCGGCCGTCGAATTCCGTGTTGGGCCTGCTCATTTTTCATCTCGTTGAAGATCGGCTTCGTGCCGCGTCACTTTACATCGTCGCGGCGAGTGCACTCGTGTTGGTTGTGGTATTGGGTTCCCTGGTTGCATGGTCACTCCTGGTTGATCCCTCGGGTGGCCTTTCGAACAAAACCGCTTATTGGAATTGGCAGTTGGGCGCTCTTGGTTTTCTCATCGTTTTTGTAGGCGTGGGTTTCAAGCGAGGGTGTGTGGTAACATGGTCTGGACAGGAACTTCGAATTCGCACCGGTCGCATCGAGCAGATATTTCCGATTCAGAGTATTCACCGAGCGACCCGGATTTCTTTGCTGGAATACTACCGTAATACGCATCCGTACGGGATCGTTACGCCTTGCATCAATCGAAATGTGCCCTTCATTCTTGTGCTGGAAACAAGCGACCGAATAATTGCGGTTGGATTGGACGTTTCTGATTCTCAGAACCTGTTGGCGCTAATCGAGGCAACTCTCCGGGACGAGACGATCCCTTCATTACGTGTGGCGTGATTGCATGGAGTTCGTTCTAGAACACGCAGACGAAGCCTCGGATGCACGGGCCGGCCGACTTCGCACCGAGCACGGCGAAATCGAAACGCCTGTTTTTATGCCCGTCGGCACGGTGGGTAGTGTAAGAGCGATTTGGCCGAGCGAGTTAAAGGATCCGATAGGCGCTCAAATTATTCTGGGTAACACCTATCACCTGTATCTGAGGCCGGGAACGGAAATCATCGAGCAGGCGGGCGGCCTTCATTCGTTCATGAACTGGGACGGTCCCGTGTTGACGGATTCAGGTGGTTATCAGGTTTTCTCACTCTCATCTCGGCGTACGCTTTCGGAAGAGGGCGTTGAATTTCAGAGCCATATTGATGGATCGTATCACCAATTCACCCCCGAGTCGGTCATTGACATACAGCGGAAAATTGGTTCGGATATCATGATGGTCCTGGACGAATGTCCACCGGGCGACGTATCTGAAACGTATGCAGCATCGTCAAATGACCTGACGCTCCGATGGGCGGCTCGATGTAAAGAGCGCGCTCTTACGACAACCGCGCGATACGGTCATGCGCAGGATCTTTTTGGCATCGTGCAGGGAGTCGTCTATGCCAACGTTCGTCGCGAGTCCGCCCGGCGACTGATCGATCTTGATTTTCCGGGTTATGCGATCGGTGGACTTTCTGTCGGCGAGCCGGCCGAGCAGATGTACGCCATGGTAGAAGTTGTAAATGATTTTCTTCCGGTAGAGAAGCCGCGCTATCTCATGGGCGTGGGCACACCCGCCAATCTCGTCGAGAATGTCGCCCGCGGAATCGACATGTTTGACTGCGTGATGCCGACACGCAATGGAAGAAACGGTATGCTTTTCACCACCGACGGCATCATCAATATTCGAAACAAAAAGTGGAAAGACGACTTCTCGTCCATAGATCAGGGGCTGCCGAGTTCCGTGTCGCAGGATTTTTCCAAAGCCTACGTACGCCACCTGTTCATCTCCGAAGAAATACTGGGGCTTCAAATCGCTTCCGTGCAGAACCTCTGCTTCTACACGTGGCTCATGCGCGAGGCCAGGACGGCCATTCTTGAAAAACGTTTCGTTTCCTGGAGTCGAGAAATTTTGCCAAGAATAGATCGCAGGCTTTGAGGGGCACCTGGAGAGTTGAAGAGTCGCATGTCTCGAACTCCGCTACGCACCGAACGTAACACATTGTTTTTCAGTAATTCGGTTCAGTAACTCGGCTTAGTAACTCGCACAATGCGTAATGGCCCGCTCGTTTAACGTTCCGACTTATTTCCAATCGCCGATCGCAACTCGGATCAAAGAGATTCGGCAACAGATCGATCCGCTCAAGAGGGACCGCTCGCCTTCCTTACTGAATTTTGGTCCGGTCCAAATCAGACTTGCGAGGCATTTCGGGTTTTGTTTTGGTGTCGAAAACGCCATTGAAATAGCCTGCCGGGCGTTGGACGAGAATCCCGGAAAGCGGCTCTTCCTGTTGTCTGAGATGATACATAATCCGCGAGTGAACGAAGATCTTCAGTCCAGGGGGATTCGGTTTTTGCGCACAACTCAGGGAGAGCAGCTGATCCCTTTGTCCGAACTGACACCGGACGACGTTGTCATTGTACCGGCGTTCGGAACATCTGTGGAGATTGAGAACGAGCTAGAGCATATGGGACTGGATGTGCGATCCTACAACACCACATGTCCGTTCGTGGAAAAGGTCTGGAAGCGGAGCGATCGTATCGGAGCGCAGGGTTATACCGTCGTCGTTCACGGCAAGCGGTTTCATGAGGAAACTCGCGCCACTTTTTCTCATGCGAACCAGGTGACATCCGTCGTCGTGGTGCGGGACCTCGTCGAAGCGAAAGAGCTCGCCTCTCTGATCCGAGGAGATCGACCCTCTCGGGACTTCTTTCAACTCTTTGAGGAGCGGTTCTCGGAGGGTTTTGATCCTGAACGCGATCTCGGGCGCATCGGTGTCGTCAATCAGACGACCATGCTGGCGTCAGATACGGTTGAAATCGCTCACGTATTGAGATCGGCAATTGAGGATCGATACGGGGAATCTGAACTCGGTGAGCATTTTGCGGATACGAGTGATACGCTCTGCTACGCAACGAATGAAAACCAGGATGCTACATTGGCACTTGTAGAAGAGGCCTCCGATCTCGCCGTCGTTGTTGGGGGTACGAACTCTTCCAACACAAGTCATCTCGTTGAGATTTGTGCCGAACGCATTCCAACGTTTTTTATTACTGGATCAGATCAGATACACGGTGCGGAAAAAATTGAACACTTCGACCTCGAGTCCAGGACTCAGATAATCACCAGGGAATGGTTGCGTTATGCGCCTCCGGTGCGCATTCTTCTGACAGCCGGAGCGTCGTGTCCGGACATCCTGCTCGATGAAGTCATACAAAAGGTGGTTTCCTGTTTTGCCAACGTGCGAGCAATAGAAGAAGTGCTGTCGGATTTTTCTGAGGCGGTATCGTGATTGTCCACTACCTTGAGATCACTACGCGCGATAGTTCGCGTTACTGATCGAAAAACGATCGATTAGGTGTCATGACCTGGTACGAACAATGGTTTAGCCGCGACGAATATGAAGTCGTCTATGCCAATCGAAACGAAGAAGAAGCCATAGCACTGGTAGATTTGATAGAACGAACAATCGAATCTCCTGATAACAGTGCCATTCTCGATGTGGGTTGCGGTCGCGGGCGTCATGCTATCGAGTTCGCAAAACGAGGTTTTACCGTTACAGGCCTTGATCTCTCGGCGCGCGCCATTGAACTCGCTCGAAAGAATGCGAAGGAAGCCGGTGTGGATGTGACGTTTCTACAAGGCGATATGCGTAATCCCGTTGAACGTGAGAGTTTCGACGGTATTGTCAACCTGTTTACGGCGTTTGGCTATTTCGAGGACTGGGCGGATCATCAAAAAGCCGTAGACGCCATGGTCGCAGCCGTTAAACCGGGAGGGTTTGTAGTACAGGATTTTTTAAATCCGTCCTACGTGGCTTCCGGTCTGATACCAAGCGACGAACGCACGATCGGAAATACCTTGATCAGCCAACGCCGGTGGATCGATGAAGGTCGGATCCTGAAAGAAATCGTTTTTGCAAGCGGCGAAGAGTCGCACACGTTCTTTGAATCGGTTGCGCTTCTGGAGCAGTCTGATTTCGAGACCCTGTACAAAAGCGCCGGCCTGGAACTGGATCTTGTTTTGGGAGATTATCAGGGTGCACCGTACGCTGGAGATTCACCTAGAATGATCCTGTTCAGCAGGCGGCCTGCGTAGCACATGCCGCTCGTAAACGGATACGAAGGTCCGCTCTTCGTCTGAAGCCTGATACGAACTCGCTCTGAACGCGCCATGAGAACCCGATTAACCAAAGCGATTCTCATGATCGTGGTGATCGCTCCTATCTCTACGGGGTGCTCGCTCTTCTCAACGCGCCCGCCCGAGGATCCTTTAACCGACGCCGGCACTTTTTTTCAGCCCGATACCCCGGAGCAGGTAATCGATAATATTATCGCCGCGATTGCCGAGTTGAACACGTTGAATTACCGAAGGTCCCTGAACGAAAAACTGGCTTTCCACCCCACGGCGACGGCCCTTGCCCGCGAATCCGTATTTGCCAACTGGGGCCGTGCTCAGGAAGAACAGTACTTCAGCGCCGCTACCGCGGCCGCCAGTTCGAACACGGGTCACGGTCTCGTATTGAACGACCGTTCGTTCACAATTCTTTCCGATACGGAATTTGTACTCGACGCGACATACATACTGACCATCAACCATCGGCAGCCCGACATCCCCACAGAGGGTCAGGGACGACTGCAGTGGGTAATCGAGCAGGGGCCGGGGGGACTGTGGGACCTGACGGAGTGGACTGACCAGGAGCTGGGCTCACTCTCTTCCTGGAGTGATCTGAAGGCGGCGTTCATGAAGTAATGATTATGGAGAATACGGTATGGGGTTTGATCCGCACGGTACATTCATGCAACGTAAAGCAGAGGCAACGTAGATAGACATGTTCAAACGGCATCATAGAAACATGCTATTGGCGCTGTCACTCAGTGTCGGAGCAGCGTGCAATCCGTTTGCCCCTGCACTCGAAGAAGGAGACCCTTACGGAGGGCTGATCGGCGATCAGACAACGGTCGAGGGCTTCTTCACCAACTTTCGGAATGCCTATGAACTGCGTGACCTCTCGCTTTACGAACCGCTGTTGGACTCCTCTTTCACGTTTCTCTGGCGTGATTTTGACGCGCAGGTGGACAGAGAGTGGGGATTCGCACAGGACCTGGAGATAACGAGACGGTTGTTCTCGAACTCCAGCCTCATCCGTCTTCAATGGAATCAGATCATCGCCCAGGATGAACTCGTTCCTTCATTCGAGCTCCGGGTGGTTCGATCCTTCAATCTCACAGTAACGCTGGAGCTGGGAGACGTTTTCAGAACCGAAGGGAACGTCAACTTCAGGCTTGTTCGACCCGATTCGACAGCGGTGTGGCGCCTTAGACATTGGCGTGACGAAAGTGAACTTTAGGATTGTTTCCGGGGAACGTTGCCGGATTTTTCACGCAGATCCAATCTCAGAAACGTGTAACGGCCCGGTCGTACACCTAGATTGCAGAATCGGGTTTCGGCTAATCGATTTAATCCCACAAACGACATGGAAAAGGCACTTGCGTACGCAGAAGAGAATTTTGAACGATTCGTATCGGAGCTCGAAGAACTGCTTCGCATACCGTCCATCAGCACTAAACCCGATCATGCGGACGACGTACGTCTGGCTGCCGATTGGCTAGCCGAGCACCTTCGTTCGATCGGTGTTCCGAGGGTGGAAGTCATGGAAACGCCGGGGCATCCGGTGGTTTATGGGGAGAATATATCGGATCCGAACCGTCCCACCGTACTGGTTTATGGACATTATGACGTGCAGCCACCCGATCCCCTGGAACTCTGGGACTCCCCTCCTTTTGAGCCGATCCGGAAGAACGGCGTCTTGTACGCGCGTGGAACATGCGACGACAAAGGGCAACTATTCATGCACGCCAAGGCTGCGGAGGCCTACATGAGCGCCGAGGGTGGTCTACCACTGAACGTCAAATACATCTTCGAAGGCGAGGAGGAGAATGGATCAGTGAATCTGCCGGCATTCATTGAGAGCCATAAAGCTCTGCTTGCGGCAGATGTCGTCTTCATTTCCGACACGGCCCTGTTCGGCTCAGGCGTGCCATCCATTACGTACGGGCTCAGGGGCCTGGCCTATGTTGAAGTGACGCTGACAGGCCCAACTCACGATTTGCACTCCGGCGTCTACGGCGGAGCCATTGAAAATCCCATCAACGTGTTGGCGCGCATGATCTCCTCGCTTCACGATGATGATCACCGTGTCACAATTCCCGGGTTCTATAACGATGTGATTCCGCTGTCCGATGAAGAGCGAACGACCTTCGCATCACTCCCCTTTGATGACCAGGAATGGATTGAGGATGTCGGAGTGAGCGTCGCGCGCACCGAGGAAGGGTATACCGTGCTCGAGGGCACGACGGCTCGACCAACACTGGACTGCAATGGCATTTGGGGAGGATATACCGATCCGGGTGCAAAAACCGTTCTTCCGTCAAAGGCCAGTGCAAAGATTTCCATGCGGCTCGTACCCGATCAGACACCGGAGGATATCACGGAAAAGATGAGGAAGTATTTCGAATACAATACGCCTTCGACGATGAAGCTGACGTTTACGGATCTTCACGGCGGCTACGGGGCGTTGGTCGATACACATAGTGATGCCATGAAAGCCGCATCAAAAGCGATGGAAGGCGTCTACGGAGAGAAACCGTATTTCGT
>CAZGOS010000123.1:0-8716 GCA_964527795.1 uncultured Rhodothermales bacterium
CGCTCACCGCTTTTGCCGGCGTGGTCATCACGGCATCGATACTTCTTTTTGATTTTGTGTGGAACGAATGATCGGCGCGTAAACGGCGCCAGTCGCATCCAGTGCGTCTGATTCGCCTTCGCAAACAATTGGTTTGCCCATAGCGTTTGCCTGGCGTAAAATTCTAGGTGATCCTGAAAACAGGCCCCGCGAAAGATTGAGAGAACATCCCGAAGTCCGACTCGGTCGGTATCGTTTTGTCCGGAACTTTGTCCTTGTCTGGCTGACCCTCGTGGTGCTGGCTGGATTTCTGTTCAATATTCCGAAGATCAACATCCTGGAGCACACGGCGCGTAATCTCTATTTCCACGTTCCGATGTGGTTTACGATGATGGCGGCGGTATTTGTCTCGGCATACCACTCATTCCGGTTCCTTCAGTCAGGCTCCCTGATCCGGGATATTCGGGCGGTGCAGGCCGCACGTTTGGGCGCATGGTTCGGTGTTCTTGGCCTTCTGACCGGTATTTTCTGGTCTCGGTTCACCTGGTACGTTGGATCGGATGTGTGGTGGAACTTTGATCCTCGGCAGACCATGGCCGCCCTTCAACTGCTCATCTACGGAGCGTATTTTGTTCTGCGTTCAGCGCTGGATGATCCCGACAGACGCGCCAAGATCGCGGCTGTTTACAACCTGCTCGCCGTGTCGACGGTGCCGTTTCTTCTGTATGTCATTCCCCGGCAGCTTGAAAGCCTGCATCCCGGCGCCGATGGAAATCCCGCATTCAACGATATCACGCATCCCATCATGCGCGCCATTTTCTATCCGGCGATAATCGGCTTTATCGGCTTATTCTGGGTGCTGTATACACAGCGGGTTCGACTCGCATGGATCAAATACCGCCTGACAAGAGACGGAGAACTTTAAGATCGTCGGGTCGGACCCGATGGAACAAGAATTACAAACCATGCAGGATTCATTGAAAACGTCAGAAACCGTGGCGACGGCATTCGACAGCATCTGGACGGCCGGAAACGTTCCTACGGCCGCACCATCGCCGCTCGAGCAGGTTATGCTATCCAATGACAAGCTTTACGTCGTCTTGGTCGTCGTTCTGATCATATGGTTGGGCATCATATTTTTTATTCACAGAACCGATCGCAAACTGGGAAACCTGGAACGATCCCTGGAAGACCGCATTTATGACCAGGAAGATGATTTATAGGTACCAGAGCAGCTTTTAGAGGCATAGAGGTAACAACAGTCTATGAGAACCAAAACCATCATCGGTATCGTCTTGATAGTGGCATTTACGTCCGTACTGCTGTTGAATTTCGGTCAGCAGGTCGGCGGATATATGAATTTTGCTGAAGCGGAAGCATCCGGCACAAACACACATGTCGTGGGTGACTGGGTGACTGAGCGCGCTTTCGCATACGACGCCAATGCGAACGTATTCAGCTTCCATATGAAAGATGAGAACGGAGCCATTCGCGAGGTCCACTACAACAATCCCAAGCCTCCCAACTTTGAGGACGCCGAGAAGCTCGTCATTGAAGGATCTATCAGGGGCGATATATTCGTTGCCGATAATATCCTCATGAAATGTCCGTCGAAATACAACAGTGCGGACGGGCTGGACGACGTCCCTGATCTCACGGGAAGCTGAGACACGCTCGGAAATTTCGGCTCTGTTCAGGCTTTCTACTCACAAATAGAGCAACTCAGCCAGCAGGAAGAACACCAGTATTCCAATAATATCGTTGCTGGTCGTGATGAAGGGACCCGTCGCGAGCGCAGGATCGATACCCATTCTATGCAAAACCAGCGGAATCAGTGTTCCGAGGGTCGTAGCCTGGATAATCACGAATAACAGAGACGCTGTGGCGGTACCCGCCAGAAGCCACGGACGTGTGATTCCTCCCATTAACGCCGGAGCAATCAGCAGAATAGCCAGGCCCAGAACGAGCGCTGATATCGACGCGTTCAACAGGGCTACTCGCATTTCCTTCATAACCCGGCGCCTCAGATCGGTTGCCCACATGTCCCCTGATGCAAGGCCCTGCACGGTAATCGCCGAGCTCTGGATGCCGGCGTTTCCAGCGGTCGCCATTATGATTGGAATGAATCCCGCGAGAACCGCAGCTCTCTCAAGCGTCGCGTGGAACATCCAGATAACGCCTGCAGCGAGACCGGCTCCCGCAAGTCCGACCAGCAACCAGGGCAGGCGGTGGGAAACGATTCGAATCACGGAATCGGTCGGCTCCTCACCACCGGAAACGCCGCTCATGCGCTGGATATCTTCTTCCGCTTCCTCCCTGATAACGTCCACGACGTCGTCAATCGTAATTCGGCCGACGAGCCTGCCGCCGTCGTCTACAACGGGAAGGGACACCATGTCATAGCGCTCCATCACGCGCGCGACCTCCTCCTGATCCAGATTCGTCGGTACGGAGTGCACATCCGCATCCATGATATCCGCCATGGTACGCGACGCCGGAGACAGCAGGAGGCGTTTGAGTTTAACGATGCCCTGCAGACGCTTTTCATCATCGACGACGAAAACCACGTAGATCTCCTCGACCGTTTCGACAACGAGGCGAACCTCTTCGGTTGTCTGCGCAACGGTCCAATTCGCAGGAACGGCGACGTATTCGGCCGCCATGATTCCGCCGGCCGTATCCTCCTCATAGGAAAGCAGTTCCTGAACCTCCTCGGTATCCTCCAGAGCAGGCAGGACTTTTTCCGCAACTTCATCCGGGAGATCGGCGATAACGTCTGCCGCATCGTCGGATTCGAGTTCGTCCAGCATCGCCGCCAATCGACCTTCCGGCATTTCTTCGACGAGTCTTGCCCGGTAGTCGTCGTCGAGTTCGGCGAGGGTCTCTCCCGCTTTCTCTACGGATAACCAGGTGAAGATCTGTCGCGCATGTTCGATGTTCAGATGGGTCAGGATCTGGGCAAGATCGGCCGGATGGAGATCAGCCAGAACGTTGAGCACCATGCCGTGCTGGTTCGATTCAACCAGGGCGGTGATGTCTTCAATCAATTCCGCGTCCATCTCGATAATCGGGCTGGAACGTGGAGTTTCTTCCGGACTGCTGATGGGCACCGTCTCCATCGTATTAAAGAAAAGGCTTCGAGTTAGCAGGAAGGACCCGTTTACAAAGTGAACGGGCCTGTTTACGAGCCGGACTGAAGATACCCTGCGAGGTCGACAAAGTCCTCCGGCGTGAGCTCCTCGGCCCTTTTCCCCGCAAATGCGTCCGGGACGGCATGACCTGCTCGCGAAGCGAGGTCCCTGAGGCTGTTTCTGAGCGTCTTTCTGCGTTGATTAAAGGCCGAACGAACCACTGTCCGTGTCCACTCGTGATCCATATCGCTGGAATAGGCGGGTTTTTCCGAAAAGTCTATTCTCACGACGGCGCTTCTCACATCCGGTTTGGGATGAAAAACGTTTGCAGACACGGGAAACAGAAAGCGCGGAGTCGCAACCTGCTGAATAGCAACACTCAGAATACCGTAAGCTTTTGTGGCGGGTTTTGCCACAAGACGCCGCGCCACCTCATACTGCATCATGACCACGGCTTCAGTCAAATGCTCGCGAGCGTCAAGAAGAGAAAAAAGGATTTGCGATGTGATGTTATACGGAAGATTACCGATGATATGCAGGCGTTTTCCTGCGCGACGAGCCAGTTCTCCCCAGTCCGTATGAAGAACATCCGCGTGCACCAGCGTTAGCGACGGCTGTGTTTTCAGGAGTAGTTGGGCCGCGCGCCGGTCAATTTCGATGGCCGTAACATGTTTGTAACGCTCAACCAGCAGCGAAGTCAGCGCCCCGGTACCCGGACCAATTTCGACAACGGGATCGTGCGATAGAGCCGAAAGCGATGAAATTATCTTTCGAGCCGTATTCGGATCCCTGAGAAAGTGCTGGCCCAGACTCTTTTTTGGGGACAGGCTGTTCCTGGGCGTGGGCATTGTGTGTGCTCGGTTCGGTAATGCGACGAAGACAAAAACGTCTTCCTATTCGGATCCGTATCGAGTTTTCCGAAACTGTTTCGCTCGATCATGGGAATTTCCCCGATCGTCCATATCGAGTACTTTTTCGTACTCGACGAGGGCCAGATCGCGCCTGCCCTGCTGATCCAGGATCATACCGCGTCTGAGTATCGCATGTACCCTGAAATACGTGTCCGTCGGAATCGATTCACTCAGTTCAACTATGCGATCAAAGGCCGCGAATGCGTCATCCAGGCGTCCCCGGAGCATGTCATAGCGCCCCAGATAATAAAGAGCCTGCGATACCAGAAGGATATTGTAGCCGGTTTGCCCTCGTTCATAGCGGTCGACTACGTCCCTGAAAATCGAGACGGTTCGGTCCCATAGAGACCATCTCGCATAAACGCGTCCCTCCAATACGTGGAAATAGGCATTGCCTGGATACGATGTTCGAAGCCACTGGGCGTACGTACGCGCTTTTTCGAAGTCCGGCTCATAGAAGAGATAGATCTGAAGCAGAAAGTAAGCCGCTTCCGTACGGATGAAATCTCCTTCCGATGCAGTAAAAGCCAGATTCTTGAGCCCCCGGTCGCGGTCCGCATCCGGGAAAAAAATCATCATGGGTCGAACGATTGGATACCGCTCCGGAATAATGGAGGCGAAATAGTCATAGACGCCGCGTCCAAATTGAAAGTCGGCGTTTGACGTGTCCGATTCAGCAATCTTAAAAATATAGTCCAGGGTTTTTCGACCGTCCATGGCCGCAGAAAGCCAATCTCTTCGATTGGAGCGTAGCCGACCGCGAAAACCCAGGGCGGCTCCTTTGAAGAACATGGCGTCGAAATCATCTGCGTGCTCGTCGAGCAATGTCTCCGAGAGTTCGATCACGTGTTCCATCGCACGATAGAAAACATAGTCGTCCTCTGTCGGACCCATATCCAGATTGGGAAGGATGCGCCACCATACGACGAGCGCACGTAAGAACGGCCCGACCGGATGCCCTCCATAACGCTCTTCAATCCCGGTAAAGATGGAATCGGCTTCTTCGTACCGCATGTCATACAGCGCATTCAGACCGCGCCGGCCCTGCATGAGAAGCTCCGGATCGTCGAGTATGGATTCCTGAGCGGTTGTGCCCTCGGCTCCTGGATTTCCCGTCTGCGCCAGCGAAACAGACGCTGTCACTGTAATGAAGACCGTTGTAATGAAGACGACCGTACCCGGAAACCCGGAGACAAGCGAATTCGGATGCTTTCGTTTATCCGTACCGCCTAGTCGGAAGAAACTATTTTTACGCGGAGAGGTCGTCGAACCAGTTCTCCTTCGCAGTTTCGGCATCGTCGGTTCATTACCCGTGCGCAGTCGGGACAAAAAGTGCATTCGTACGAACAGATATACGCCTCGGCATGCATGGAAAGATCCGTGCCGCATCGCTCACACGTTGGCCGCATATCTAGCGTCATGGCGTGGCCGAACGATCATTTCCTGGATACGCTCCGCGATCCGGAGTATATCATGGACACCAGAAGAATTTTGGCAACGTCTACACCTGCGAAACGGATCCATCCCTTGTCAATCGATTCGAACCACGTTGCATGGTCCATCGCATAATGCAACCAGGTAACGCCCAGTCCAAACAGTGCGACTGATGCAACGGCAAGCGAGAAAACACTTCCAACTGGACCGTTCCACCGATGGGATACCAGTCCGGAAAGCAATGCGGCGACCGGAAAACCGAGAAGGTACCCCGCCGTCACGCCGGAAAGCAGAAAAGCCATGCCGTACTCAGGCCCTGCATACACCGGCAGGAAGAGCCCAATGGAGAGATACAGCAATTGAGCCAGAAGGCCGTTGCGGGCGCCCAGATACAGTCCACTGCCATAGACGGCGATTGTCTGCAGTGTAAAAGGTACCTCCCATACATAGAGCCGTACCTGAGAACCAAGCGCGGTCAACAGCGCGAAGCCCACGATACCGGCGATCTGAAGGCCGAGCGATGCATCCGCGCTTCGTAGAGCGTCGACGGCGGCCCGGCGCCTGGTCTGCAGTTTCAGAATGGATTCCATAATGTGGGCTGTGCCTTTCGATTCAAGAAAACGATTAAAGAACAGGATTCGTATTTACTGGAAATCTTCCTCCTTACTGGATTTCCTCCTCGGTGCGAGCGCACACCGGGCGAAAGCCGGAAGATAGTGGAAGAATTGGTTTTTCGCAGTCCGAGCAGCAGAATCCTGCGAGGAGGGTACGTCCGCTCAGGTGATCGACTTATCCGCGGTCATGCGCAGCGAAGGATCATAATTCAGACGCGATGCAAGCCATCGCTCCATCTCTTCCACGGATCGCTTTTTCCGTTGAGCATAATCCAGAATCTGGTCCTGTGCGATCTGGCCAACGTTGAAATAGGCGGTCTCCGGATGCGAGAAAACAATCCCGCATACGGACGCGGCCGGAACCATGGCCAGATTCTCCGTCAGCTTGATTCCCGTTTTCGCTTCCACGTCGAGCAGTCGCCAGATCGTTTCCTTCTCCGTGTGATCCGGCTGTGCCGGGTATCCGGGAGCGGGCCTGATCCCGGCGTAGTGTTCTGCTATCAGTTCCTCGTTCGAGAGCGTTTCATCGGCTGCGTACCCCCAGTACTTTGTGCGTAGCTGTTGATGCAGGTATTCCGCAAAAGCTTCAGCCAGACGGTCGGCCAGGGCTTTCACCATGATTGCACTGAAATCATCATGCTCGGCTTCGAACGAACGAGCGAGATCGTCTACGCCGTGTCCAGCGGTGACGGCAAACATTCCGATATAATCCGGCGATCCATACGGAGCAATAAAATCAGACAATGCACGATTCGGTTTGCCGGCGCTCTTCTTGGATTGCTGCCGAAGCATGTGAAGGGTTTCGACAACATGTTGGCGCTCGTCGTCGTCGAAGACATCAATATCATCCCCGCGCCGGTTTGCCGGGAAAAGTCCAAAAACACCGCTCACCTGAAGCGATCCCTCCCGGATGATGCTGCTCAGCAGTGTCTCGGCGTCTCCAAAGAGTTTTCTGGCGGTTTCTCCTTTTTCCGCGTCCTGCAACACGGCAGGATACTTCCCTTTCATCTGCCAGGTCTGAAAAAACGGGGTCCAGTCGATGTATTCGACCAGTTCATCAAGCGACACACCCTCGACGCTGCCGACTCCCGAAACGGCCGGCTTCGGGGGAGTGTACACATCAAAATCGAGTTGCAACCCGTTCTCTTGCGCCTCCTCCAGAGTCAGATAACTGATCCGTCCCTGTCTCCCGGCATGCTGTTCCCGCTTCGTCGCGTACGATTTGCGAACACCCTCTGCGAACTCGTCCCGTTTATCCTCGGAAACAAGCTGACTCACGACATGCACGCTGCGTGAAGCGTCGAACACATGCACGACCGGGGCTGCGTAATGAGGCTCGATCTTTACGGCTGTATGAATTTCGGAGGTCGTGGCACCTCCGATCAGAAGGGGTAAATCGAGATTTCGGCGTTGCATTTCCTGGGCCACGTGCACCATTTCATCCAGGGAGGGTGTGATAAGTCCGCTCAGTCCGACCATGTCGGCTCCAATTCGCACAGCTTCGTCGAGAATCTTTTCGGCCGGCGCCATGACACCGAGGTCAACTACATCGATGTTGTTGCATCCGAGAACGACGCCCACAATCTTTTTCCCGATGTCATGTACGTCGCCTTTCACCGTGGCCAGCAGAATGCGCGTTTGCCGGCGTGAACCGGTTCCACCGTTCTTTTCCTCCTCAAGAAACGGAATCAGGTACCCAACGGCCTTTTTCATGACTCGGGCACTTTTTATCACCTGTGGCAAGAACATCTTCCCGGCTCCGAACAATTCGC
This sequence comes from uncultured Rhodothermales bacterium, assembly GCA_964527795.1. Classification (GTDB taxonomy): domain Bacteria; phylum Bacteroidota; class Rhodothermia; order Rhodothermales; family UBA10348; genus SMXL01. Next base: position 7,842 of record CAZGOS010000123.1, read on the forward strand.
CTACGCGATTCATACCGTGCATGAGCGGTCCTTCAATCACGTCGAGCGCCTTGTGCAATTTGATCCGAGCCTCCTCGGTATCGGTTTCGATGTGCTCCGTAATTCCCTTCACAAGCGCGTGCTGGAGACGCTTTTCCACGCTCTCCAGGCGCCATTCTTCGACGCGGTCCTCTTCGGTATCCGTTTCACCGGAAATTTCTTCAGCCAGCCTGACAAGACTCTCGGTCGCATCGCTAGTGCGATGAAAAAGAACGTCTTCGACCGCTTCAAGCAAGTCTTCCGGGATTTCTTCGTAAACGTCGACCTGCCCGGCGTTGACAATACCCATATCCATTCCAGCAGCAATAGCATGGAACAGGAAAGCCGTGTGAATCGCCTCGCGGACCCGGTTGTTACCCCTGAATGAAAAGGATATGTTGCTGACACCGCCTGAAACATGCACGTGCGGCAGGTGCGCCTTTATCCAGCGTGTGGCTTCAATAAAATCGACTGCGTAGGTATCGTGTGCTTCAATGCCCGTAGCAACGGAAAAGATGTTCGGGTCAAAAATGATGTCCTCGGCCGGAAAACCGACATGTTCAGTCAGGATGCGGTAAGCGCGGTCACAGATTGAGATGCGACGCTCGTACGTGTCGGCCTGCCCGTCTTCGTCAAATGCCATGACGATAACGGCAGCCCCGAGGCGACGTGCGAGTCCGGCTTTTTCGACAAACGCCTTTTCTCCGTCCTTGAGACTGATCGAGTTGACGATGGACTTGCCTTGCGCGCACTTGAGCCCGGCTTCGATGACCTTCCAGTCGGAAGAGTCAATCATCAATGGCACACGCGCGATATCCGGCTCCGTCGCAACCAGATTAAGAAACGTCGCCATTGCC
>CAZGOS010000124.1:0-8707 GCA_964527795.1 uncultured Rhodothermales bacterium
AGGCGCGACTGGAGGCTGACGTGGAAAATCTGTCTGTGGCGATTGCTGCCGAGCATGTGCCGTTCTCGCTATTCGGTTCGGATTTTGACTTTACCTCCGTTCGGGGATCGCTCACGTGGCGGACCGTGACGTTTTTTCGCCGGCGGGATCGGCCGAACAGGTTTCGCATTACGCTCGTTGGATCAACCTTCAGAGGGAAGCTTCCGTTGCAACGATCTGATCTGTTGGACGGAAGAACAGGTTTCTACGCGCAACCGGGCTCATTCCGGACGCTCGGTGACCGCCCCATGACAGGATCCCGGATTACCGGGATATTCTGGGAGCACGATTTTACGACGGCGCTAATGGAACGACTCGGGCTCTGGGGTCTGGCTGAGCAGGGTTCAGGCGTCGTGTTGTTCGGTGCGCACGGGCGAATCTGGGAGAAGATCCTTACTGATTCTCCCGGTGGCTGGGTTCAAGAGTTGGGTATCGGTCTGACGTATCCGTTCCGACTTCCGCTGCGCATCGACGTTGCGGCGCGCCTGGGCAGGAAAGGTATTTCAGTGACGATTGGTCGCGCAACGCTCTGAGCATATTCTGTACACATTCCGTACACCCACCACGTTCGTGGTGGATTCACTAAGAGATTCAATGCTCGGTTCTCCGGATTCTTGTGCGATTCTGTTATCTTCGCGGAAACCGGATTGAATCGTCTGCCTGGTGTAGCGCGGCTGTCCCCGACCGTACGCGGCGATTTTCATTCAGATGTTACCGATTGTTGAGCCTTTTTTGCTCGATCAACGGTGCTCAATTCCAGAGAACTAGATTGCGAACCTGCTATGCGTATCCGATTTTTTTTGTCCCTGTTTTTCGTCGGCCTGCTTCTCTGCACATCCGCGAATGTTGCGCGGGCGCAGGACGATGACAAGTCCGAAGTGTCGGAAGACACGACCAGAACCAAAATCGACGAGAAGAAGGACCTTCCGCTACCGGCGGACAGGAGGCTCCAGTACACGGCAACAGATGGTTCCTGGATATCGCTGGACGTCAGCCCGGATGGTGAAACGATCGTATTCGATTTTCTCGGAGATCTGTACACGATACCCGTTTCCGGCGGAACGGCGGATACGCTGACGACAGGAATGGCTTTCGATTCGCAGCCGCGCTACAGCCCGGACGGTAAAAAAATCATCTTCGTCTCCGACCGGGATGGGGGTGAAAATGTCTGGACGATGGATCTCGATTCGCTCGAGACCAGGCAGTTGACAAAGGGAAAGAGCAACAAATACGAGTCTCCCGACTGGTCTCCGGACGGTAAATATTATGTGGTGGCCAAAGGGACGGGCTTTTCTCCAGTCAAAATTCAAATGGCGCATATTGACGGCGGTTCCGGGGCAAAGCTGATCAAAGAGCCGACCAGTCTTCGTACATCCGGTCCCGCTTTCAGCCCGGATGGCCGATACATCTGGTACGCCCGAAGGACCGGCACGTGGCAGTACAATGCGTCTTTTCCTCAATACCTGTTGGCGAAATATGACCGCGAGACGGGGAAGAGCGTCACGCGTGTATCCCGGTATGGATCGGCGCTTCGCCCGACTCCGTCCCCGGACGGGAAATGGTTGGTCTACGGCACACGGCACGAAGCGGATACCGGACTAATTATTCGCGACCTGGAAACGGGGGATGAACGGTGGTTCGCCTACCCGATACAACGCGACGATCAGGAATCCGTGGCCTCACGAGACGTGCTTCCGGGCATGGCGTTTACACCGGATTCTGAAGCACTGATTCTCTCGTACGGTGGAAAGATCTGGAGAGTCCCGATCGACGGCAGTGAAAGAACGGAGATCCCTTTTCAGGTGAACGTGGATATAGGATTGGGGGCAAAGGTCGATTTTGACTATCCCATCGAAGACACGCCCACATTTACCATTCGTCAAATCCGGGAACCCGTGCCTTCTCCGGATGGCGGGAAGCTGGCCTTTACGGCGCTGGATCGACTCTACGTCATGGATTATCCGGACGGAGACCCTGTACGTATTACGTCCGGTGATGAGACCGAGGCGCAACCGACGTGGTCACCCGACGGTGACTGGATCGCCTACGTCACGTGGGACGGAAGAGAGGGCCACATCATGAAAATGCGCTCGAACGGGCGGGGTGACGCCGTTCGATTGACTACTCTCTCGGGGATTTATCAGCAACCCGTCTGGGCTCCCGACGGAACACGCATCGTGGCCATCAGGGGATCTGCGCGGGCGTTCCGCGACGTCACGGGTCCGGGTGGTTTTGGCACTTCAGACGATTTTGTATGGGTGTCGGCCGACGGCGGTGATATCCATGTTATTGCGGCGACTGAAGGACGAGGTCGGCCGCATTTCACCCGAGATTCCGATCGAATCTATCTCTATTCGGGCTCGAAGGGTCTGATCTCGATTCGATGGGACGGAACGGACGAAAAGGCGTATGTCAAGGTTACCGGCCAATCGCGTCCCGGTGCGAAGCAGCCGAACAGGCCCAGTCTGATGCTTATGGCTCCGGTGGGAGATCAGGCTCTTGCCGAAATCAACAACGAAATTTATGTCGTAACCGTGCCGATGCTGGGAGGCGATACGCCCACAATTAGCGTAGCCAAACCAGAAGACGCTTCATTCCCTGCCAGGCGCCTGACGAAAATCGGCGGACAGTTCCCGACGTGGAGTGCCGATGCGAGCATGGTGCACTGGTCGATCGGAAATGCACATTTCCGCTACGACCTCGCAGAAGGGAAACGAATAGACGACGTCATCGCCGCCGAAAAGAAAGCCAAAGAGAAAAAGAAAAAGGAAGAGGAGGCCAGAAAGAAAGATGAAGACGGTGAAGACGAAGAGGACCACGAAGGCGACGAGGCTGAAGATGGAGGGGACGACGACGCCCAAGACGGCGATGCCGAAGATGAGGAGGAGGAAGGCACCAAACCGTATGAGCCGGATGAGCGCCGTGTGCTCATCGAAGCGACCCGTGACCTGCCTCAGGGAACGCTCGTCCTCCGTGGGGCTCGACTGGTCACCATGAACGGTGACGAAGTCATCGAAAATGGGGCGGTGGTTGTGACCAACAATCGCATAACGGGCGTAGGCAGATCAAGCGCGGTAGCTACGCCGGATGGCGCTCGCGAATTTGATGTTTCAGGTACCACTATTACACCGGGGTTCGTCGATACGCACAGCCATATGTGGCCCGCCTGGGGAATCCATAAACCGTCGTCGTGGATCTACCAGGCGAATCTGGCTTATGGCGTGACGACGACGAGGGATCCGCAGACGGCAACCACAGATGTGCTCACGTATGGCGATTTTGTGAGGGCAGGCTCGATGCTCGGCCCGCGTATTTATTCCACCGGTCCCGGCGTTTTCGGTGGTTATGTGACGGACCCTATCAAGGACCTCGATGCCGCTCGTGATCTTCTGAAACGATACAGCGATTATTACGATACCAAGACCATTAAAATGTACATGGCCGGTAACCGTCAGCAGCGCCAGTGGATCATTATAGCAGCGAAAGAGCAGAAGCTGATGCCGACGACCGAAGGCGGGCTGGATTTCAAATACAACCTGACGATGATGATCGACGGGTACCCGGGGCAGGAGCATTCACTGCCTGTCTATCCGCTGTATTCGGATGTCGTAAAACTGGCAGCGACGACCGGCATAACGTACACACCGACACTTCTTGTCTCCTACGGCGGTCCGTGGGCGGAGGCCTATTATTTCACCCGTGAAAATCCCCATGACGATGCGAAACTGAGGCGGTTCTCACCCCACTCGGTCATCGATCGCATGACGCGTCGCCGCGGCCAGGGCAACGGTCCCGGCCCTTCAGGTTGGTTCAGGGAAGATGAACACATCTTTATGAAGCACGCGGATATTGCCAGGCAGATCGTGGAAGAGGGTGGGAGAGTCGGTATCGGAAGCCACGGCCAGTTACAGGGCCTCGGCTATCACTGGGAGCTCTGGTCGGTGCAGTCTGGTGGAATGAGCGAACACGATGCCCTTCGGGTGGCGACTATTTTTGGAGCCGAGGCAATTGGCCTGGACCAGGATCTGGGATCCATCGAATCGGGTAAACTGGCTGATCTCGTCGTTATGGACGGCAATCCACTCGATGACATCCGCAATACGAACAGGATTCGATATGTGATGAAAAACGGTCGACTTTATAACGCCGGCAACCTGAGTGAGGTCTGGCCTGAAGAACGTCCAGCACGGTTGCACGTCAACGACGATCCAACGGCAATCCCGGGTGTTGGGATTCGATAATGGCCTGGACGTGTCCGATATGCTCTCGCTCGTTTGCGAATGCGAATCAGTGGCATTCATGCGGAAAGTATGAGCTGTCAGATCATTTTCATGGAAAGACACCGGTCATCGTAGCTCTTTATCATGGCATCGAGCAGGCCGTGCTGACGTGCGGAGAATGCAGGGTCGAACCGGCCAAAACGGCCATCCTCTTCAAGCGCCGAGTGTCGTTTGTCGCTGTTAAACTGCGGCAGAAACATGTAGACATCGGAATACGACTCCGGCGGGAAGTATCGGATAGTCGTGTCCGTCAGACATTTCAGATGGGGCCCGGGTTGTTCGAAAATCGGTTTCGTTTATCCAATCTGGATGAACTGGACGACGGACTTTTCACTCTTTTCTGCGAATCGTGGGCGGACGCGGAATGAATTTTTTTTCGGACTATGACAATTAGATGTCATAGCCATATGAATACCTTGTCGGCGCAGTGTCGTTCAGAGACGTCGTTCAGAGACGTCGTTCAGAAATGACGTTCAGAAATGACGTTCAGAAATGACGTTCAGAAATGAAATCCAGAATCTTTACCGCCAGCAGTTATGGTACGTGCATCAGCCTATCCGACGGTCGAATGGCTTCTTCGCTCGGGTCGGAATCCGATTCCTCCGTCTTCTTCATTCACTTCCGATCGTGCCGATGTTCACATTTCCACGAAAGTCGCGAAACTACTGACAGCGTGGAAGGCCGGCAACACGGTGGTTGCGCAAAATATCTGGATCAGAACGCCCAATGGTGAAGACCCGGTCGATGTGGTTGTTGAACGAAGAAGCCGACGAATTGGCATTCGATTCTCGAACCGTTATGAACGGGATTATGACCGCAATGACGCGCTTGTGCTTGTATACGGCCGTTTTGATACGCTTTATCGCATTTCGCCAGGTACCGGCGGTACGTCGGCCCACGATCTCGCATACGCCATTCTTTCCATGGTTCCGAGCTGGTTCACCGCTGAGGGAAGAGTCTCGGCAGGTCGGAACGCGTCTGCAGAAGTGCTTGTCAGCTCCGATCGTCTGGCCTGGATGGGCATTTTGCGGCTGCCCTCGGGCACGATCACACGAATTCGGCTGTCGAGGGCGTCGGACTGGGTAAATGCTTTTGAACGGGCGCTGTCTCCACCAAAACTGACCACGTATGCGGACGCGCGGATGGCGCGTCCGCATCCATAGCCGTAGTCCGTAGTGTTGTCCGGAACGTAGTCCGCAGTGTAGTCCGGAACGTTGTCCGAAACGATTATTTTGTTTTACGCCGGCAACTAACCGGCGCCACCGTCCACCTGTGGAGGTGCCACTTGTGGCGGGGCGACCGGTGGTGAAACCACCTGGCTTTCGGCCGTCGATTCCGAGGCCCGACTCAACAGGCCGGCTACGTCTATTCCGGTTGATGCTTTCAGGCTTTCAAGCAGCGCAGGCGTTGCTCCAGCGATCTGACTGAAAACGGCCGGTACGCCGGCGCCGGCGCCTCCCGAGTCGACGATGGTGATCTTGTCGATCTCGAGGTTGTCCACCGTTTTGATGACTTCCGTGAGTATGTCGGGAAGCATTTGAATCAGGAAGAGTTTCTCGGCATCAGAGCCTGCTGCCTTCCACAATTCGAGCTTCTTGCCCAATATGTTGACCTCGGCCTGACCGTCCTCCAGGATGCGGGCAGCGTTTCCCTTGGCTTCTTCTTCCTTGGCCTGCCGGCTTGCCTCTGCTTTGACAATTACTTCGGCGCGTTGGCGTTTTTCAGACAGCATAATCTCCTGCTCGGCCAACTCCTGCTCGGCTTTTGCCTGCGCCACTTGCGCCGCGACTTCAATCTTTGCTTCTTCCGCGGAAGCCTTTGTAGCAAGCTGGGCCCTCAGAATTCGAACGTCGTTCTGAGCTTGAACGATGGCGCGATCGGCATCCGCCTCGGCAAGTTTGGCCAGTTGGCGATTCTCAGCTTCAACCACTTCTGCCGCCGAGATGATGCTCGCCGTACTTTGCCGGCCGATGGCGTCGAGATAACCGCGGTCGTCCTCGACGCTCTGAATCTTTAGTGTGTCCAGTTGGAGACCCAGCGCCCCCAGATCGTTATCCGCTTCTTCAACGAGTTCCTTCGCAAATTTCAACCGGTCCTCATTGACCTCTTCAGGAGTCAGCAGGGCGACCACACCACGTAGGTTTCCCTCAAGTGTCTCCTTGGCCAGCATCTGCAGATCTTCAAGATGCTTTCCAAGCAGCCGTTCGACGGCGTTGTTCAGCACAGGCTCCCTGGAGGAGATTTTTACGTTTGCAATTGCGCGCACGGTGAGCGGGATGCCCCCTCTCGAATAGGCATTCGTTACCGTGAGGTCAATCGGGATAGTATTCAGAACCAATCGATCAACCTTTTCGATGATCGGTATGCGAAAGCCACGACCTCCCTGTATGACTCGATAGCCTACGCGGGAGCCGTCCCCCAATTGCCTTTTGCGACCACTGAAAATGAGTACCTCGTTGGGTTGACAGATCTTCAGATTGGCTCTGACAATCCCAAGAATGGCCAGAAAGCCAAGAATCAAGACAACTGGAACAATAAGAATTTCCATCTTTCACCTCCCACCGTTTGGGGCTCACCCCGTACCGGTGGTTTACTTTTCTGTTTGACAGCTCAACCGGATTCCCACCTTCGGTGGAACCCGAAGAGCTTTTTATTAATCTGGTTTAATTACCTCCGCCACATTTCCATCGAGTCGTACGACTACGATTTCCTCTCCCTGTTCGAATGTCTCGTCGGTGTCCGGATCCAACGACCTCGCGAGTACCTGCATGCGCTTACCCTTGGCTTCGATGAGAATTTTCCCCCGGTCGTTCGGGCCAAAAGGTAGCATGACACGACCCGTTTTTCCCTTCAGATGCTCGGAGGTCACATTGCTCGAAACGTGCTCGTAGGCAAACTTCTTGATGACGTAGTTCCCACCGAGGCCGACAACCAGTCCTGTAAACGTAGACAGAATGGCCGTCAAGGGTTCGCCGCCGCCGAACCAGGAAAAGAGTGTTCCGGTCAGGCCAAAGAATGCGGCGAAGAGGAAAAGTGCGCGAATGGAAAGCAGATCGACAAAACCGACATCCGTGTCAAAATCTGAGTCGACGCCAATGTGCAGGTCGTGGTCGCCGTCTGCATCCATATCGAAGTCGGTGTCGACGTCCGCGTCAAAATCGTGGTCAAAATCGTGGTCGAAATCAGTGTCCACATCCGAATCAGCTTCGTGCTCGGAACCGCCGAATATCGAGAGCAGCACGAAAAACCCACCGACGATCAGACTTATCAAATAAATCGAATCCATGGGCATCTTCCTCCGCAATTAATTAACGGATACGCCAATTCTATGTTCGTAGTTACGCGAACCGTAAGCCAAATCGAAATGTAAGGGAATCGCACGCACAGAAGTGCGTTCTGAAAATAAAATGCACAACATCTTGGGCGCAACAACTCGAAGAAGACCCTGGAGAAACGTGGGACTTTCGTTTGTCTGAACCGTATACGACGCGGATTTTACGTTCTTCCCGCCGAAAGAGCCCAAGAGCCATCCTTGTAGTTAAAAGAATCGTTCGCGACTGATCGTGTTATCGAGAGACGAACTAACGCGCTACAGCCGGCATATTCTGCTGCCGGAAATCGGAATTGAAGGCCAGGAGCGCCTGAAGTCAGCATCAGTTTTGATTGTGGGCGCTGGTGGACTCGGCTCGCCGCTGGCGATGTATCTGGCTGCGGCAGGCGTGGGCCGATTGGGTCTGATTGATTTCGACACGGTCGATGTGAGCAACCTGCATCGTCAGGTGATGTATGGCGAGAGCGATGTGGGCATGAAAAAACCAGACGCGGCCGCCCGGCGACTGCAGGATTTGAATGCCCACGTTCAGATCGAGCGACACGATGCGCGTCTGTCCGGCGATAACGCCATCGAAATCATTGAACAGTATGACTTGATCGCGGACGGCACGGACAATTTTCCAACCCGATACCTCGTCAACGACGCGTGTATACTGACGGGTAAAACAAATATATATGCCTCCATTTTTCGATATGATGGGCAGGTGTCTGTATTTGGATCGACGGATGGTCCCTGTTATCGGTGTGTCTACCCGGAACCCCCACCGCCGGGTCTTGTGCCTTCATGTGCGGAAGGTGGAGTGCTCGGCGTCCTTCCCGGAATCGTGGGTTCGATCCAGGCTGCTGAGGTCTTGAAATTGATCTGCGGAATTGGGAATCCATTAGTCGGACGGCTACTTCTGTTCGACGCGCTGGAGATGCAGTTCCGAACACTTCAGGTTAAGCGTGATCCCGACTGCGCGGCCTGTGGAAAAGCTCCAACCGTTACGGAACTGATCGATTACGAGGATTTTTGCGCTGAACACGCCAGAGAAGAGATCGAATCTGACATCACT
>CAZGOS010000125.1:0-8682 GCA_964527795.1 uncultured Rhodothermales bacterium
CCGTTACGCTTCATGAAGATGAAGGGCTTCATCTTCGGATTCCAACGGCTGGTCAGGTGGCCGAAATGCGTGCCGCCTTTGAGAAGGTCTTCAATCGAGGCCCGATTCCTGGGCATCGCGTCTTTTGCATCACTCATGTATGTGTTGGGTTTTTCCTCTACGCCTTTCACGCAGGCAGCTAAATCCTTCCGGATCACCCTTCTGCCTGTCCGGGCGTATGTGTGTTATTTGTGCCCGCTGCATGATGCAGATGATGGGCACGCGATAATATCCTAACGTTTCGAGAACTGGAAGCGTTTACGCGCCTTCGGCCGTCCCGGCTTCTTGCGTTCTACCATGCGCGGATCCCTGGTAAGAAAACCGGCATCGCGAAGCGGTTTCCGAAGCTCCTCGTTGTGAACAACGAGCGCCCTCGACACACCCAGGCGAATCGCTTCCGCCTGTCCCGTCAAACCTCCACCTTTTGCGTTCACGACGATGTCAAACGTACCCGCCGTCTCCGTCAACTCCAGGGGGGCTAAAATCGTACGGCGTCTCCAGTCGAGAGGGAAATACTGTTCCAACTCCTTCTTATTGACGATAACTTTGCCGGAACCTGGACGGAGATAAACGCGGGCCACCGCATTCTTCCGTCTTCCGACTGCGTTGATTTGATTCGCTACTGCCATATCTATCGAATCTTTTACCTTCGACATTCGATCTCCCTAGATCGAATATTCTTTAGGGTTTTGGGCTGCATGCGGATGATCGGGGCCCGCATACGTTTTCAGTTTCTTAAGCATGCTCCTCCCGAGAGGACCCTTCGGCATCATGCCCTTTACGGCTTTCTCGAGAATGAACGTCGGTTTTTTACCCCTCATGTCTTTCGGAGTGGAGAGAGTGACACCACCCGGGTAACCGCTGTGTCTGAAGTATTCCTTCTGCGTTTCTTTAAGTCCGGTAAACCGAACCTTATCGGCGTTGATAACGATGACATAATCACCTGTATCCACATGTGGGGTGAACGACGGTTTGTGCTTGCCACGCAGAAGCGCTGCAATTTCCGACGCAAGTCTTCCGACAACCTGATTCTCGCCGTCGATGAGATGCCACTCGCGCACAACTTCAGCCGGTTTGGCGCTTAATGTTTTAAAACTGTTTACGTCCATAGGGCCACTAACGCAACAAAAACTCATTAAATCGGGCTCTTATCCTCATCCGAAGGATTTCCTGGATAAAACCATAGTCTTATAACTTACGCAATTACGTTTGATTGGTCAATTCTCCGGAGATTAATGGCATGGAGAATGTGAGCCATCCTAACATAATCAGGGCCATAGCACTCCGTTCGGAACCACAGGTTTTCCAAAACACCAATTTTCCGACAATCTTGACATTTTGGCCTTACAATAAGGCGATACTCTAAGCCGGCTGATACAAGGAAATCCCTTACACCGGGCGTAGGGGATTGCGGCTTTCGCCTTGAGGCGCTTTTCCGTACGCTGGAATGCCTTCAAAAGCAACCTTCGAGGCCCAAATGAGCACTCAGACAGCCAAAAAAGAGCGGCCAAAACCGTTTCTATTTCCGCAGTTCTGCAAGGCGTGTGGCCGGTGCATCGAAGCGTGTCCGAGCAACTGCATCACGTTCAGCTCGACCATCGATTCTGCAACGGGACTAACGCCAGTGGTCATCGATCTGGATGTTTGTAACGGTTGCGGATTGTGCTTCGACGCATGTCCCGAACCGTTCGGGTTATTGCCCATTCCGGGTACGGATTTTGACCCCGGGGTTGTGGATCCGGAGACATTATTCGGTCCGCGCGCCACAACGGCGCCCAAACCCCGCCGCAAGGCGGACCAACGTGTCCCGTTGCCGGACAGAGAGCCGATGGTCTTAAAAGGCACTCACGCGTCGGCGGTTGGCGCCTTGCTTGCCGGATGTCGACATTTCTTCGGGTATCCCATCACGCCTTCGACCGAAGGAGCCGAACTCCTGGCGCGCGTGCTTCCGAAACTCGGCGGTGTATTCATCCAGGCCGTGAGCGAAGTGGCCGCCGTGAACATGATGTATGGATGCGGTGGCGCCGGAATGCGAACCATGACGTTCACGTCATCTCCCGGTTTCAGTCTGATGCTTGAAGGTATCTCCTATATGATCGGCGCCGAGGTACCCGGCGTTTTTGTCAACATTATGCGAGGCGGACCTGGTCTGGGCAATATCTCGCCGGAGCAGGCCGACATTAAACTCGTATGTCGAGGTCTCGGGCATGGGAATACGCACGCGATCGTACTGGCGCCGGCTTCACCACAGGAGATGCTCGATCTGACCATGCTGGCTTTCGATCTGGCATTCAAATACCGCAATCCGGTCATCATTGCAGGCGATGGATATCTCGGGCAGATAACCGGCCGCGTCGATCTACCGAAGGAAATGGTCAAACCGGGTCTTCCCGCCTGGGCCGTGCATGGCGACCGGGGACACCGGGCGAATCTGATCAATTCTTTTCGTCTGGATGAATCGGATCTGGAAGAATTCAACATTTCCCTCAACGACAAGTATCGCCGGATGACGAAAAACGAGCAGCGATCTGAACGTTTCCTCTGCGAGGATGCGGACTGGTTGATCGTTGCAAGCAATACGCCGGCGAGGATCGCAAAAGGTGCGGTTCGCACGCTGCGGGAGAAGGGCATCAAAGCCGGACTCTTCCGCCCGATCACGCTCTGGCCGTTTCCGGTAAACGATCTTCTGCCGCTCCTGAATCAGGGTAAGGATATTGTGAAGAACATAGTGATGGTCGAAGCCGGAGCCGGGCAACTCGAGGACGAGTTACGGCTGGCGCTGAGCTACAGCAAACTCCGTCGGAAACCGTATATCGATCGCATACAGAGATACGGCGGGATGCTGCCGCAGCCGGTGGATATGGTAGAAAAAGTGATACAACTGGAGGCATCGCGCGATGGAAACCGTGTTCTATAACCGATTCGAGCGTCACGATAACGCCGAAGGCCTGAAAGCGCATGCGACACACTACTGTGCCGGTTGCGGTCACGGACTCATACACAAATATCTGGCGCAGGCGATTGACGAGCTGGGTGTGCAGGATCGAACAATCGCAATTTCGCCGGTCGGCTGTTCCGTTTTTCTGTATTACTACCTGGACGTGGGTAATACGCAGGCGGCGCACGGCCGGGCGCCGGCCGTCGCTATCGGTCATAAGGTGGCCAATCCAGATTCCATCGTCGTCAGTTACCAGGGAGACGGAGACCTCGCGTCCATCGGAATAGGAGAGATTATGCAGCTCGCACAGATGGGACTGCCGATAACTGTAGTCTTCGTCAATAATGCGATTTACGGAATGACGGGTGGTCAGATGGCTCCGACCACGTTGATGGGCCAGAAAACCACGACGACTCCCGCGGGTCGGGAGCGGCTCTTTGGCAAGCCATTCAAAGTAGCTGAAACCATCGCACAACTGGACGGCCCGGCATACGTAGAGCGCGTAGCGCTGTATGACAACAAACAAAGAACCCGGGCACGAAGGGCGATCAAAAAAGCGCTTCGAATGCAGGTGGAAAATAAAGGTCTGGGATTTGTCGAGGTTCTTTCCGAATGCCCCGTGCATCTGCACGTCACGCCTAAAGATGCCGAGATCTGGGTGAAGGAGAATCTGACCCAAGTTTTCCCGCTCGGCGTAAAGAAGGATCTGGACCCGGATCCGTGGTTTGATCTCGGAGAGCCATCGTTCGATCCTGAAAAAGTACTTGAGCAAATCGAGGCCACGGATGAAAAGGTCACCCGCTTCAGCAAAGGCTTTCCCGAGCATATCGACCCGGACGACGTATCGGTGAAGTTCGCCGGAGCTGGAGGCGACGGCGCACAGATGATCGCCAGACTCTCGTGCGCGGCTGCGATCAACGAGGGTTTCGACTCTACGTACATTCCGAGCTACGGACCGGAATCACGCGGTGGAACGTCATATGCCGATGTGCACATTGCGAAGCATGAAGTGCTCTCGCCGGCGGTTCCGGATCCTCATGCGTTGGTCGTATTCAACCCCCCGAGCCTGGAGAAATTCGGTCCAACCGTACGCCGGGGAGGCACCATTGTGTACGACACGACGGTAATCTCCGACGTACCAGACCTTGATCCGAGCATTAACGTCGTAGGCATCCCGATCTCCCAGATTGCTCACGAAATCGGCGAGACCAGAGTAAAAAATGTCGTGGCACTGGGTGTGTTGTACGCCGCAACGGGATTCATGGAACGCGAGAGTCTGCTCGCCGCACTGGATCAGTCGCTTCAGCAGAATGGCGCCATGCTCGAGCTGAATCATGAAGCGTTCGAGCGAGGAGTCGAGGTAGCGGCACGCCTGGCCTGATCAGGCTCTCGATCGCAGCTACTCCGTAGGGCCGGTATTTCACATACCGACCCTCATACACGAAAAAACCAGGGCCTGGTTGAGGCTCAGTCCGTATCCAACATCACGGCCGTTTATTTCAATTGGATGACAGTTTTGGCGTTCGGTTTTTGATCTTGGCGTTTCTATAGATGAAAGGACATCCGGCCGGAGAACGGATGCAGGCGATTCCCACCCCCGCCCCGCACCCTGCCAATGTCATTCAATTTCGATTTGAAATCGCTTGACGCTCTTGCGTCGAAGCTCCCTTTCCATCTGGACGATACGAACGAAGTCAACGAGGCATACTGTGCCTATCGAGAGCGCTCCCATGCCGAGTCGGCCTACCTCATAGATCTCTGGACCTACTGTTTTATCCGACGCTACTACCTGATAAAGTTCATCGCTGAAGCGAGCTTTCGGCCGGTGGAGCTTGATCAGGTTGTCGAACGAACGTATCGGAAAGTCGAAAGAAGCCGGTATCAACTTGAACGCAACGACCGGTATGCGCAGTGGGTCAGCGTAATATGCAAGAACACGTACGTCAATTTCGTCACGCGCCGGAAGTACGTGACAACACTGGACGTAGCGGTCAATGACGAGCCCGAGGCACCGAGCCGAAATCTGGGAGATGATGCCGGTGTCTTGTATCTGGCGCTGTCGCGTGCGATCGAACGCCTTCCTCTTTTCCTGCGAAGCGTGGCGCGCATGCGGTTTGTAGAAGATCTTTCATACGAGGAAATAAGTCGAATGACGGGGAAATCCGTGCCGACGATTCGCGCTTACGTCCACAAAATCTGCCTCCGGTTTCGACGCGATAGAGGATTGAATGCTTTCAAGGATTGGTACCAGTGAGCGGCACTGTTAAATATTGCAGGCCTTTTTCACTCGCGACGTTACGTCGGGCCATGAATGGTGTCTATGTTGGTAGAGGTCGTTCCGTCCAGCCATCTTGTAACCGGGAGGTATGAGAAAAATGGTTCGAAAATCTGAAATACGAGCGTGGATTCTGGATTACGGTCTGCACGACGCCCGGGAGCGCGAACGAGTCTGCGAGTACGTGCAGCGAAACCCGGAATGGGATACGTGTTATCGGACGGCTCTTCAGTGGGAACGCCTGCTGAGCGATGCAAGAAGTCTCGCCAATCCGGATCTGGATAACGAGGTGCTGCCCTATGCCGTAGCGACCGATCGACTGCCCGAGAACGCGCGTAATAAACCCTTACGCACGGTACTCGACCGGATTTTTCGAAGAGCCGGCGTGAAGAGTGATCTACAGTTGTCACTGGTTCTTTACAGGACGCGAAAAGAAGCCGTTGATTCGATCACGGATGCTGTTTCGCATTTTGAAGCCGTGACGGGACACTCCGTACGGGGCGAAGATCGCGGCGAGCAGGCAAGAAGCCGTCGGCGCAGCCGAAACGCATTTCGCAGCATTGCCGCGGTTTCCCGTGCGCCGGTCGCTCGGAGCGTATTGCGCCCAGCCTGTACGCTTGTTGTCATGTATATTTTTCTTTTCTTTGCGAGTACGTATCGAGATACGCCGATCGAAAGAATGGCCCATCTGCGTGCCGGCGACTTCTCGTGGACGGAGTTGGGCGTATCGGCGCGAGGCGATGATACCGAGTGGGGACGTTTGCTCATTGCCCGCTATGATGAAGCACTCTACGTCGCAGCTTCATCCCAAAAAACATTCCTGGGACTGTTTCCGACCTATCGATATGACCAACTTCAACGGGCGAGAAATCTTCTTCAAGACACGATTCAGCTACAGTCCGAACGCGAGTCCGTGCCCGCAGCCGCCTTCATTACACTCGCAAAGCTTCATTTCCTGCTCGGAGACACGACGGAGAGCCTGAACGCCCTGCGAGAAGTAGTCACTCTCAGTCAGGCACGATCGGCAATCCCGAACAACCTGATGGACGAATCGGAAGAGGCCAATCAGGCCACACAGGACGTGTCGCGCTAAATCTGCACACTCGATCGCCGATACCTCAAATCTGAGGTAAGCAGTCATCGAGGTGATTATGCGTTGCAGTATTTCGCTACTACTTTTGTCTCTCGTGTTAGCTACGACAGGGCACGCTCAGTCTGTGTCCTTTCGCATCGGCACACTGGGTCCTGGTTTGCATTTTTCTCTTCCCGTCAGCTCGTCCGTCTCGCTTCGCGCCGGTGGTTCGTACTTCGCCTACTCTTATTCGGCGATCGCCGGCGACGAGGAAGTAGACGTGGATTTTCGAGGAAACCTTGACTGGGGCGGCGCTACGCTGCTCGCAGACTGGTATCCTTTCCGAAATGGTCTTCGCCTGACGGGTGGCGCCTTCTACAATCTGATCAAGGTGACTGGCACCGGTGCTCCAACGCAGCCTTATTACTTGAACGAAGGGCAGAGCAACGAAAAAATAATTCAACCCGAACGTCTGGGAAGCCTCTTCGCCGAACTGACCTATCGATCAAAACTCAATCCATACGCGGGTATTGGTTTTGGTGATGGTGCTCGGGGCGCTCGTCTCTCGTTCCTGGTCGACCTGGGAGTGATCTACGTCGGATCACCGGAGATTGAGATGCAGGGTAGCGGCATGATCGCCGGAACGGCAAGCCAGAGTGAAATGCTCACGGAGGGTCTGAAAAGTTTTCAGTGGTTACCGGTTGTTTCAGTCGGTTTTGCCGTTCGAATTGGAAAGGCTTCAGGGCGGCCCTGATTGTGTTTGAGAATCGACAGTGATCATTGTACAGCAACAGAGTGGATCAGAATGAATACACGTGTAAATAGCGGCGTTTTCCTGACAGTCAGCATCCTATTCGTAACCTTATCGATTTCCGGTTGCGATTTTTCGGAGGCGGAAAACGCATTTTCCAATTTTGATGTGATCATCTCGCTCGATGAAGTCAACTCCTACGTTGCACTCACCGTCATCGACGGAGAAACGGAGAACTTCGTCGGGCAGCAAGTCAATATGGCTTTTTTCGGGCAGGGCTCTGATGCCATCATTGACATGTTCTCCGATCCGGTGTCCAGCCTTTCGGTATCAGGAGGTATTGGCTCTTTCGGAATCCAGAACTCGCTCGTCCCGTCTGATTCGAATCCGGTCGAGGTTCGTGTTCGTGTCGAAGCGCAGGGTTACGAGCCAAATTCCGTCACCATCGTACTTACGGAGATCGGGCGGACAGATGCTCGCATCTATCTTTTCCAGGAGATGCAGGGACTACCCGGTTCAGAAACAGGGACTAATTCCGGGAATGTGGGGTCAGGCGGTGTCGTACTCGAGGACTTCGAGGTGCAGACTCTTCCCAATCCTACGAATCAGGCGCAGGCTACCGTTTCGGTTCGAGCCGGTACGCATGGAACCACCGCAACGGGTGAGTCGGCTTCAGGTGAGCTCAATGTAGAAATCGTCTATTTCACAGCGATCTCGTCCAGCACGGCTGTCGTTTTCCCCGGAGGTTTTCGAGGCACGGTAGAAACGCCGGCCGGAACGCTGGAACAGGCGTCCTTTACGACCTCCGGCTTCATGTCCGTGACCGTAACCGACGGCAATGGTAATGAAATCACCGAGTTTGATCCTCCCGTCGAACTCTCCATGGAAGTCGCCGCCGGCACCGTAAATGGCCGCACGGGGAGCCCCGTTTCAAACGGAGATGCGATTGATTTCTTCAGCTACAACGAAACCGCCGGCTACTGGGTCGAGGAGGGGAAATCAACGCTCGACGGACCCGGACAGAGTGGTAATTACACCGCCAAATTCCTGACATCCCACCTCTCGATGTGGAGCGCAGGCTATAAGGATCGTGGATGTGACAGCGGCGTGTTTTCGATCCAGAGAAACGGAAATACAGGTGCTATTGCGGCGAGAGCCTCCTCCGTCTCAGGAGGGTGGTTTGGCGCCTCCGTTGTAATTCCGTCTGGAGAAAGTGATCTAACGATTCTGGATGCTCCCAGCTATCTCACTGATTTCGAAGTCGTATTCGAAGTGAATGGACAGGTGCGGACAATTCAACAAAACGCAGGGATTTGTGGGGCAACCGGTGCCGTGGCCTTTGACTCGCCGATTAATGTCGTCGATGCACACTTCACGTTCGACCTCGGGCAAGCATGCGAAGCGCTGAAACTCAACAACGTGCCGGCGTTTGCCATATTCCATAAGCGACAGGGAGAGCCCGATGTCAGTGCCACGCCGGTGACGGCTCAGCCCATGTTTCACCGTGATGAACTTGGAAGAATCACGGGAGGCGAAATCACCATTCCGGGTCCGGAATTAGGCCAGATCTACACGTTTTATACGACCATCAATAATGAACGGGCCGA
>CAZGOS010000126.1:0-8659 GCA_964527795.1 uncultured Rhodothermales bacterium
AGATCGTTTGCACCCGTGTCCGAGTCGTCCGTGTCGTTGGCCGTGACGTTGTCATTCCCCAGATCGATGCCAAGACCGCCGTTGTCGGAGACGGAGTTGGTTCTGAACGTGTTTCCGGTTCCTGAGATAACGTTGAATCCGTTGCCGCCGTTGTTCGAGAGCCGCGTATTGAAAATGACATTGCCACTTCCCTCGATACGAATCCCGTCCCCTGCAAAGCTGTGCAGATACGTGGAAACGATCCAGTTACCCCCCGACTGCAGCACGAGTCCGTTGGCACTCGGTCCGGCCAGGCTTCCGTCGATCTCGAGAGTTGCGCCACCGTCG
The DNA here is from genome assembly GCA_964527795.1 of uncultured Rhodothermales bacterium. Classification (GTDB taxonomy): domain Bacteria; phylum Bacteroidota; class Rhodothermia; order Rhodothermales; family UBA10348; genus SMXL01. Next base: position 328 of record CAZGOS010000126.1, read on the forward strand.
AGTATGAGTGAGCCTGTAATCGGCGGCAGAGGCGAGAGTGGTTGCAGCGTTGCCTGACCGCTCTTGCTCAGCGAGGAGGCGTTGATGGTCCATGGTACACGGGAGGCGTTCGTTTCCATGATGGCCGCCCTAAGCGTACAGTTTCCGGTAAGATCGGCGCAGAGACCGTCGCCGGGATTCGCATCTTCCGTGTCGTCCGACGAAGTCAGGTCGGTCGGGACAAGGGTATACATCAGATAATCCTCGACCTCGCCGATCCATTCAAAGCCGTCGTAGCTATCCGTTCCTTCGAGCGTGAACCGAAAGCGAGAGTACGTGTAGCCCGGACTCGCATCAGCCGGCACTGCCCAGACCAGCGTATCACTCGCAGGTGTCACGGTCACGCCGTCGTACACGCGTTCTCCCGGATCGTCCCAGTCGCCGTCCCGGTTCCAGTCGGCCCATGCATCCAGAATACCGGTTGTACCTGGGTACACGCCGATTTCGCCGATTTCACCCCTGACTTGTCCAGGCACGTAGGTTTCTTTGTCAGATCCCGGATCCAGCTTCAGGAACAGCGAAATGAAGTCGGTCAGGAATTTGATGCCGTCCTCGTCATCCAGGCCCGTTATGTCGTCACCGTCTGCCGGGATGGTGGGCTGTCCGTCCAGTTCGGCGTCTATCAGATCGCCAATACGAACAGACTCATCGATAAGATGAACAGCGCCGTTGTTGATCAGCAGGGTCGGATAACCCGTCGGAAACTCGGGTCGGGTCGGGTTTTCTGCATCCGGTGCGTCGCCCAGGTCCGCTCCCGGCGGTTGGTTGCCGAACTTGTGTCCCGTCGATACCTGGCCCTGCCCCAGGTTGATCACGATGGAATTTCCCGGAGGAGCCGTCTGCGTCATGCCGAGCGGCACGGTTTCCGAAAGCGTGTAATTGCCCGGCGTGAGATCGGTAAACCAGACCCAACCTCTCTCCGTAATTGGATCAATATCACCGCTGCTGTCAAGGTCCATATCGTGCGTCACCTGGGGGACCACGCCTCCCGGTCCGGTCAGGTTGATGGTAACTCCGCTAAGACCCGGTTCACTGGGGTCGTGTATTCCGTCACCATCAAGGTCAAGAAACTTCTGTGTGTGAATCGCACCTGGATCAGGTGGAGGCGGTGGCGGCTGATTGAAAAAATCGATGTTCACGATGATGTCCCCACTCTGGATAACGACATCGTGCTTGCCGCTCGCAGGACTGATCGTCACCCAGTCAGGCCGCGTGCCTTCGGTAACTGTATAGGTCCCCGGCGGCAGGTCCATGAACCAGAATTCCCCGGAGGAATCCGTGTCCATTTGAGACTGATCACACGGTCCTGGATCTCCTGTACAGAATATCGGCCAGCCGGGCTCGCGGGTATCGGGCGCGTCGATTTGTCCATTGCCGTTTTCGTCCCGGTATTTGATGCCGTGAATCTCGCCCGGTCGGTAGTTTCCGAACAGAACCAACAGCGGCGTTTGGTTGGCAACGTTCTGGCCGCTTTCGAGGGTCACTGTCGTCGGATTACCATCTGAGGGTGCCCATCCAATTTTCTGTTCTTCTGAGACATCATAGTCTCCGAGTGGAAGCGACCCAAAAACGGCCTGACCGTCTGCATCCGTTGTTTTTGTTTCCGTGCCTACAGTAACGTTCCAACCTTCGAGAAAGACTTCACCTATGTCGTGTTGGCCATTTCCATTCTTGTCTTCGTACTTCTTGACGACGATGTCACCGGTCTCAATATTTCCAAAATCGAGCTTTTGATCCTCACCGGGGTCGACGGTTACCATCTTTGTATGACTTGTTTCGTCGGGAGAGGGTATCCAATTGGGCTGGTTGTCAAGGATTTCTCTGACCGTGTGTTCACCAGACGGTACGCCGGCGAACGTGTACGAACCATCTGATCCCGTGACGGCAGTCGCAGATCCGTCAAGCTCGATGGTCCAACCTGCCAATCCCGGTTCCAGCACGGGGAAACCGTCCAACATTACTTCGTCCCTCACACCGTTGCCATTCCAGTCATTGAACTTGACGCCCGATATCGTTCCAGGAGCGTCTGGGTGGACGAGCGTCAATGTGATCTCGTTGTCAAGTCCGCCCGGGTTCGTGTTTACCCTGATCGTCAAATCAAACTTGGGTACGAGGGCGGCCCCATCCTTGCCTCCGGTGGTAGGCCACTTTCCTTTCCAATGTATCTGATAGATGGTGCCCTGCGCGATCCCGGGGCCGATATAACAGCCCCAGAAAAGGCCGAAATAACAACTGAGCGGTATCATCCCGGGTCCGTATCCTTTCACCTCGAAAACTTCCTCATGTGTCAGTTCAGCATCCATGAACTGGATTGCTAATAGATGATTATACCTTCCGAAGTACCAGACCTCCCAGTTACCGTCGATATCCAACATCCACGTGGCGATGCCGGTGATCTGGCCACTGGGGTTCTTAATCGGCCAACTGCCGGCACCCACTATGAACGGAATGTCGATAAGGTCACCGACCTCGTTGATGTGAAAGTGCGTGGTATTCTTGGCGGCCACGGCCCCGGCGGCTACGGGGATATCCTCTTTTTTGCATTGGAATGCCCCATTGTTACCAGGTGGGCGAGGTCCGAGCACTTCACCGACACAGGTGACGGGGAATCCCGTATAAGCTACGTCCTGGGCTGGAGTGAGCCCTGCAGGAAAGCCCATGGCGTATCCCGCTTCGACCCGAGCCGTTCCGGTGCCAAATCCGTCCAACTGCATCACACCGCTTACCGCCGGAAGAGGTGTTCCCCACCCGCCTTCGGCTTCGACAAGGATACCACGTGTACCGGCAGCAGATCGCGTAACGGATCCAGAGACGGTGACCGCCATCCCCGCTCCATCGAAAACGAACTCAACCGCGAGATTCAGATCATACTGTCCAAATGTGCCGACGACGGGAAAAGGTGGGTCCCCGAAGTCAGCCGGGCCACGCATAATGACGGGTGCGCCGGCTCCGTCCCCGGTTTCTGTGATCGTCACACACACCTCAGGACCACTTTCACCCAGGAATGGGCTCGTACAGTTGGACTGGGCATGAGCGTCTGCCTGGCCAAAGAATCCCAGCAGTGAAAAGCAGACAAATAGAGAAGAAATGAGATAGACGTATCGATTTCTCATAATGATCATTCTGGATAGTGGTTTAGGGTATTCAATCGTACGGCTTTTTAACCGCTTATTCAAGAAGTTATTGGTAGAAGCGGTCTCGTACGTGCGAGCCATGAGGCCCTGTACGGCACTGACGGTCTCCATCTTTGCACGTTGTCCTTCATGTGATTCTGAGCGAAGAATTGGATAGCGAGGCGCCATCATCCTTACGATGCTTCCTTCGCTGCAGATATCTCAAAGAGCAGCATCATGCCGGCGTGCAGATGTTCGGCGATATGGCAGTGCGCCATTCACTTTCCTGGATTGGCGGCGGCGTAGAAGAGCAGGTTGAACCCGTCCGGCGGTCCCTTCCCGGAGAATGCGGAAACAATTCAGGATCTCGTCACTATTCCCAGTGACTTACCGTACGTTTGTTAACCTAAAGACACCACGAATCTCAGGTGCCGATTATGATTCGTTTTTTTCGTGCTTTGATTTATGGAGCTCTGGCGGCGATTGCAGCATCTTTGATTCTGGACTGGCTGGATCACCGGGTAGGCAGTCCGTCAAAACCGGACCGCGTGGAATCCCCCCGTGATTCCGATAGCGCCATTGATCAAATGGGAAACGATGCCAAACAGGCTCTCCTGGATGAATTGGCAGCCCAGGTTTGAATCAAAAAACATAGAATAGCTACACCCACGAGCCGCCTCGTGCAAATGAGGCGAACCGGGCATCGTTTCATGAGCGTATTCCAATTCATATCCCGTTCCCGGGGCGTTCGCATCGCACTGGCCGTTCTGGTAGTTGCCGTGATTTATACGCGTCGCAGTTGGAACGACGATAGCTCAGTCTCAGAAAAGGGTGTTCCTGTGACTGAACTCGCATCGTCTGCAAATGACAATATTCTCTCGGCCGGTTTTGTCATCACGGACCGGGTGTTCAATTCGGAGCTTATGGCACCGTACGATGTGCTTCACCATTCGATTTTTCGAGATGAAACGCACTATATCGAGCCATTCATCGTCTCGGAGGACGGCAGGCCCGTGACTTCGTTTGAAGGCATAACGATCACACCCCATTTTTCGTTTGACACGGCGCCGGAGATAGATATTCTTGTCATCCCCAGTGCGAGCGGAAGCATGACGTCGGATCTGGAGAACGAGCGCTACATCTCGTGGCTATCCGAGGCGGTCTCAAAAGCTGAATACGTGATTACCCTGTGCGACGGCTCGTTTCCTCTGGCAGCGACCGGTTCACTGAATGGTCGTGTGGCGACGACATTCCCGGGCGATCGCGAGGCTTTTGCCGAGACTTTTCCGGAAGTGGACGTGCGATTCGACGTTCGTTTCGTTCGCGACGGGAAATTCATTACGTCAGTAGGTGGAGGCATGAGTTACGAACCGGCTCTTTTTCTTGTCGAATCGCTCTATGGCAGGGAGCATGCCGAGCTGACGGCCGAGGGACTGGTTTGGAATTGGGAGCTGGAATCCGTTCCGCATTCCGCAATCGAAGACGAGTAGAGCAGTTTTGAAGAAAGAGAGAGAGTGTCCTTCCTGTGCCCTGTCATCGGCTGCGGATTTTTCCGCCTGTCCGTACTGTGGTTATGAGTTTCCCGAGACGCCACGTTCCGTCAAGTGGGTCGCGTGGCTGATAGCGGCGCTCATGATATGGCCGCTTTTTAAACTGGCAGGCAGGCTTTTCTAGCGCTGCGAAAGAGGAATAACTGGTCTTTCTCTTTCTCCGGTATATATTTGGCGTGGCCTGTAAATCCGCTTGCCCGGATCGTTTCTCATTTCCAGCCACTGCGCGATCCACCCCGGAAGTCTACCGAGCGCAAACATAACGGTAAACATGTTGGTCGGTATGCCCATGGCGCGATACAGAATTCCGCTGTAGAAGTCCACGTTGGGAAACAGTTTTCTTTCGACGAAATATTCGTCTTCCAGGGCGATTTTCTCGAGCTCCATGGCAAGATCCAGAAGCGGATAATCTCCCTTTCCCAGCTCAGCCAGAACTTGTTTGTTCACTTCCTTGAGGATTTCCGCTCTCGGGTCGAAATTCTTATACACCCTGTGGCCGAATCCCATGAGACGGAAGCCGGAGTCCTTGTCTTTTGCCAGGTCCACATACTTTTTGATATTGCCGCCGTCATTCTTGATCATCTGGAGCATGTCAATCACGGCCACATTGGCTCCACCGTGAAGCGGACCTGAGAGCGCGCTGATTCCTGCAGAAATCGATGAGAACAGATTAGCGTCGCTACTTCCCACCATTCGCACGGTCGATGTGCTGCAGTTCTGTTCGTGATCTGCGTGCAGAATCAAGAGCAGATCCAGGGCTTTCTCAATTACAGGATTGACGACGTATTGCTCGGATGGAACGGCATACATCATATGCAGAAAATCGCCTGCGTAACTGAGATCATTCCTCGGGTAGATATAGGCCTGACCAATCGACTTTTTATAGGCGAACGCGGCAATTGTCTTCAACTTTGCGAGAAGTCGGATGATGTTCAGTTGCAGCTGCTCTTCATTCTCATCCAATGGATAATAGGCGGACAGAGAAGCAGCGATAGTCGTGAGCACACTCATCGGAGGGGCACTGGGCGGATACCCCTCGAAGAACTTCTTCATATCCTCGTGAATGAGACTATGGTATGTCAAATCATGAATAAACGAATCAAGCACATCCTTTGTGGGTAGCGATCCGTATACGAGCAGATAACAGACCTCGGGGAAGGTCGAGTGTTCGGCCAGCTCCTGAATGGGGTAACCACGGTAACGGAGAATTCCTTTTTCTCCGTTGATGAACGTAATCGTGCTTTCACACGAACCGGTATTACCGTATCCCGAGTCCAGCGTGATAATTCCACTCTGTGCTCTGAGTGCCTTGATACTGACCGCGATTTCGCTTTCGGTACCGATCGTTACCGGCAATTCATACTCCGAGCCGTTGAATAATAACTTCGCCGTTTCCATGGCTAAATCCATCTTAAAATTGGAAGAGATATGACCGTCTGAGTGTAATCAATAAGGGCTCGTAATGCTCCCTGATTGGACCTCCCGGAACGCTTTACCGAGAAAATTCGCCGAGTCTACTGCGGATTTGCAAGCAACTCTCACGCCGTTGTCGGGAATACCCCGGCAGGCTAATTTGATTCCCATATCTTTTCGTCGTAAAAGCCCGGGCGACATGCACATCTGGAACACGATCGAGGCTCTCGTCTTCGACGTCCCTTCGACGCCGGACCTGTTCAATCCGTACAGCGACATGAACGTGGAGTTGGACAGGGTTGACGCTACGGCTATTCGCCGGAAGAACCTTCGCAGCTACATTTTCGATCATGTAAAGGGAGTTGAGATTCTTCTGGTGGCCGAAGCTCCCGGACCGTGGGGATGCCGCTTCTCGGGTGTACCGATTACCAGCGAGAGTCAGCTCGCGGATCCGAAATTTCCGGCTGCGGGACGCCAGTCCAGTCTTCGCCGTGAACCCTACTCGGAATACAGCGCTACTATTTATTGGAGGGTACTGAAGCCGTATTACACCTCGACCTTCGTTTGGAATACGGTTCCCTTCCATCCACATCATATCAACCAGCCGCTGTCGATACGCACCCCGCGACAAAACGAAATCAACCGATTTCTTCCGCTTCTGTCCGAAATCGTCGACTTTGTTCAGCCCAGAAAAGTGCTGGCCATAGGTAGAAAAGCAGAAAATGCCCTTCAAAGGATCGGAGCCGTGTCTACGTACGTACGACATCCCTCCCAGGGAGGAGCGCGACTTTTTGAGCACGGTGTTCGAAGCGCCATTCGTGAACTGGGCCTTCGCCGGCAACCGTAGACACCTGAATCCATGGATGACCTGTTTGACTCTGCAAGCATTCGTTTTCGGGCATCGCAGGCTCCGCTCGCCGATCGCATGCGTCCGCGAACGCTGGACGATTTTTCGGGTCAGGAACACATTCTGGGCCCGAACAGCCTGCTGAGGCGCGCCATTGAAGCCGATCGAATCTCATCCGTGCTTTTTTACGGGCCTCCCGGAACCGGGAAGACGACTCTGGCGCGCATCATCGCCAACTCCACCAAAGCGCATTTCGTTACGCTGAATGCGGTTCTGGCGGGCGTCAAGGATATCCGAGCGGCCATTCAGACGGCCTCGGACCGTCTTCGCCTGCATCAGCAGCGAACCATTCTGTTTGTCGACGAAGTCCATCGTTTTAACAAGGCGCAGCAGGACGCGCTGCTTCCACATGTCGAAAACGGCACGGTCATTTTCATTGGGGCGACGACCGAAAACCCCTATTTCGAGGTTATCAAATCGCTGGTTAGTCGTTCGCGCATATTCGAGCTCGAATCGCTGGACGAATCAGCGCTGCGATCTGTGCTCAGTCAGACCTTGCAGGACGAAGAGCGGGGTTACGGCAAAGAGGCGGTAATACTCGATGAAGAAGCCGAGCACCACCTGGTCTCGACGTCGAATGGCGATGCGCGATCGTTGCTCAATGCCGTAGAGCTTGCCGTCGAAACGACCGTGCCGGACAAAGACGGCGTTCGTCGCATCACGCTCGCTGTGGCGGAAGAGAGCATTCAGCGAAGAGCCGTGCTGTACGACAAGGAAGGCGATGCTCATTTCGATACGATCAGTGCTTTCATCAAAAGTCTTCGAGGGTCGGATCCCGATGCGGCCCTGTTCTGGCTCGCCCGCATGATTTACGCCGGTGAAGATCCGCGCTTCATCATTCGGCGCATGATCATATTTGCTGCCGAGGATATCGGACTGGCGGATCCACAGGCCCTTCAAATGGCTGTATCCTGCGCGCAAGGGTTCGATTATGTTGGAATGCCGGAGGGCCGATTTCTGCTTTCTGAGTGCTGCCTTTATCTGGCAACAGCGGCCAAAAGCAACTCCACATACGCTTTCTTCGATGCGCTGCGCTACGTCGAAGATGAGCTGTCAGCCGACGTGCCGAACCACTTGAAGGATGCCAATCGAGATGCCAAAGGCCTTGGCCACGGCGAAGGTTACAAGTACCCGCATGCCTATTCGGCACACTACGTACCTCAGCAATATCTGCCGGACGACATGCAGGGTACCTATTTTTATGATCCGTCGGGTATCGGATACGAACAGAAGATTGCCGAACGGCTTCAATTCTGGCGATCCAGGGACGAAGAAACCGATTTGAAGCGGCGAATATCCCGCTATTTGGA
>CAZGOS010000127.1:0-8651 GCA_964527795.1 uncultured Rhodothermales bacterium
GATGAATCCCCGGATCTGCCGCGTTGTTGCTTTAAATAAGCCGACCGATCGCGAAGTGACCCAGTGGTATTTCCAGCGCTACGTCGCTCATCTGCCCGCAAAGGGCGAGATAGTGCTGTTCGACCGCTCCTGGTATAACAGAGCCGGAGTGGAAAAGGTTATGGGGTTTTGTACGGACGAGCAGTACCAGGAGTTTTTACGAGCGTGCCCGAATTTTGAAAGGATGCTGGTTCGATCTGGATTGATTCTCATTAAGTACTGGTTCTCCGTCGGTGCGGAGGAGCAGGAACGAAGGTTCAAGGCGCGTCTCGCCGATCCTACGAAAAGGTGGAAACTCTCTGAGATCGACCTGGCCTCACGAATGCAGTGGACCGAATATTCCAAGGCCAAGGATATCATGTTCGCCTATACGGATACGAAACAGTGCCCATGGATGGTCGTGCGAGCCGATGACAAACGGAAAGCTCGACTCAATTGCATTCACGACCTTTTGCAGCAAATACCCTACGAAGAAATCCCACCTGAACCCATCGAGATACCTGAACGACCGGCGGAAGAAGCCTATGTCAGGCCTCCGATGCGCGAACAGACCTTTGTTTCGGATATCAATTCCTGACGAATACCTGCCTGAACAGCAAAGTATCTAGTCATCTACATTGTCGATCTGGGCTTTCTGTAGCTTACCGCTGTAATCAACGTAGATCGTCTTCGTCTCCGTGTAGAAATCAAAGACTTCCCAGCCGCCTTCCCGGTGCCCGTTACCGGTAGCTTTCACACCACCGAAAGGCATGTGCGCCTCAGCGCCGATCGTTGGGCCGTTGACATACGTGATACCGGCTTCAATATCGTGCATCGCCTTAAACGCGATGGCAACATCCTTTGTATAAATGGATGACGATAGCCCGTACTCGACATTGTTGGCGACCTCAATGGCCTCTTCGTAGGAGGATATTTTCAACACACTGACGACCGGGCCGAAAATTTCTTCCTTTGCAATTCGCATCGCGGGCGAAACGCCCGTGAAAATCGTTGGCTCAAAAAAGAAACCATCGTCAAGGCCATCTCCGGTTGGAATGTTGCCGCCACAGACGAGCGTTGCGCCTTCATCCTTACCGATCTGGATGTATTCGACGATGGTGTCGAGCCCCCCCTGATTGACGACTGGGCCTACATCGGTTGATTCATCATTTCCGTATCCGAGTTTCAGCTTCTCGGCTGCCTCCTTCAACATGCCGACCAATTCGTCGTGCACATCCTCGTGAACAATAAGACGGCTCGTAGCCGTGCAGCGCTGCCCCGTTGTTCCGAACGCTCCCCAGATCAGGCCGTCGAGCGCAAGCTCAAGATCGGCGTCCTGCATGACGATTACAGGATTCTTGCCGCCCAGTTCAAGCGTTACTCTTTTATGCATGCGCCCGCATGACTCGCCAATTTTCGAACCCACCTCCGTTGAACCCGTAAATGAGACGACATTTACGTCAGGGTGTTCTACCATCGCCCGTCCTACGCTACCGCGTCCCTGGACCAGATTTATTACACCGGTAGGTACGCCGGCATCTACCATAACCCTCACGAGGAGTTCTCCGCTGTGTGGTGCATCCGAACTCGGTTTAAAAACAACCGTATTTCCACAGGCAATGGCAGGGAACATCTTCCATGTTGGAACGGCGACAGGGAAATTCCAGGCAGAAATGATTCCGCAAACCCCGATCGGACGGCGTATGCTCATGTTGAATTTGTTCGGTAATTCGCTCGGGACGGTGTGACCGAATAGACGTCGGGTTTCGCTTGCGGCATAGTAGGCGGTATCGATTGCTTCCTGGACGTCTCCTTTCGTTTCAAAGAAAGGTTTGCCCATTTCACGCGTCATTTCGAAGGCCATCTCGGACTTGCGTTCCGTCAGAAGATCTCCGATGCGTTTAAGAATGTTGCCTCTTTCAGGGGCTGGAAGCCGGCTCCACGTTTTGAAGGCTTTGCGAGCTGCTCGGACCGCATCGTCAACATCTTCAACACCGGAATTGGGAAAATCAGCAATTATGTCGCTATGCATGGCGGGATTTATGTCCGCAAACGTGTCCCTGTTCGCGGCGTCCTGCCAGATTCCATCGATATGGTTTTTATGGAGGTCAGACATTTTTCAATATCTATCTATTCAATGAGTGCAAACGTGACTGTGCATCCCGAGGCCATCTTGGCTCGCTTGCTTTATAACGTGTTTCAAGGCCGAAAAATTAGGTTTGCACGGTAGATCAGACAAGCAAAGATTCTGCGTGGATTGTTCACTCGAACGACTCAGGCGAAACGTATATTGATGCCGAGAAGCTACTGTAGGCTTTCTTGACAGGGATTTTGATGGAAGCCAGGAGAGAACGTGATGGACCTGAAGAATCGACTGACTAATCGTGTGACGTCCGTCCCGCCGAGTGGGATCCGCCGTTTCTTTGAAATCGCGAAGACGATGGAGGAGGTTATTACTCTCGGAATCGGAGAACCCGATTTCTCCTCTCCCGGGCCCGTCATCGAGGCTGCAAAAGCCTCAATGGATAGGGGGGAGACGGGCTATTCATCCAATGCCGGTATTCTGGAACTCAGGGAGGCCGTCTCTGAGGAGATAGACCGGTTATACGGAGTGCATTATGATTCCTCCGGAGAAATTCTGGTTACAGTAGGGGTAAGTGAAGCCGTGCAATTAGCCATGCTGGCCCTCCTGGAACCGGGTGACGAGATTCTAATCCCCGAACCCTGTTTTGTCTCGTATGGTCCAACATCCATTTTCGCCGGAGCCGACGTTGTTTATGTGCCGACATCGGTCACAACCGACTTTCAGGTAACGGCGGCGGATATCGAATCTCGGATTACACCGCGTTCGAAGGTTCTCTTTCTTTCGTATCCAAGCAATCCTACCGGCGCCGTTCTGCGTCGCGAAACACTTGAGGAAATTGCGGAAGTCGTCGTAAAACACGACCTGATCGTTCTGTCAGACGAAATCTACGATCGGCTTATTTATGGCAAGGCATACGAAGCCGGTCATACGTGTCTGCCGTCGATCCCATCGCTAAGAGAACGAACTGTTCTGTTTGGCGGGTTCTCGAAGGCGTACGCCATGACAGGTTGGCGCGTCGGATATGCATGTGCTCCCGGCCCGATCTATGGGGCGATGTATAAATTGCACCAGTACATCATCATGAGCGCTCCAACAGGCTCGCAGTACGGCGCCGTAGCTGGAATTCGGGAATGTCAGGAAGACGTAGAAAAAATGCGCCAGGCCTACGACGAGCGACGGAGAACGATTGTAGACGGATTCCGTGCTGCCGGTCTACCAACTTTCGAGCCGGAGGGCGCGTTCTACTGTTTTCCGGATATTCGTTCGACTGGTCTTACGTCGGAGGATTTCGCACAGGAACTGCTTGAAGAAGAACACGTCGCTGTGGTACCCGGGGACGCCTTCGGGCCCAGCGGGTCGGGATACGTCCGGTGTTCGTATGCGAATTCACTCGAGAACATCGAGGAAGCCGTTACCCGCATAACCCGCTTTGCAAAAAAACGACAGACAGCCGATCTGGCCGTCTCCGGTTAGAAGACGGATACCGAGTCATCTCTCTTATTTGCCATGTTCAAGAAACTCGCGATCGTGGTAGTTTTGTCGACTGTTTTCCACCTGATATTCGGGTGGATGTGGAGCGTACTTGGTGCGATCGCAGGTGGTTGGATGGCCGACCGAAGAGGCTGGCTGATCGGCGGAGGAGGACTCATTATCTCTTGGGCCGCATTGATAATAATAAGTATTATTCAAGCACCACCTCAGGTAACAGAGATGGCTAGAGTAGTCGCTGCACTTATAGGTGATTTTCCCTCGATTACGACGTATCTCGTCACCTTGCTCACGGGGTGTATTTTAGGAATATTGGGCGGTTTCGTAGGATCAGCCCTGGGATCTTTTCGCAAAACTATTGATAAATCCGGCAGAGAGAATGATTGATAAGGAACAGATACGCAGCCTGTTAGAGCGTGTGGACACGCTCGGGAGGTATCTTTGACGTCGAGTCGAAAAAATCGGAAGTAGAAAACCTGGAAAAACTCCGGTTCGACCCGGATTTCTGGTCTGATCCGGAGAAAGCACAACGCATTGAAATAACTATTTCTGCCCTTAATTCCTCGTTGGATGACTGGAACGGCCTGCGCAGACGGGCTGATGATCTGGAAACGCTCGTTGAACTGGCGACCGAAGAAGGAGAGAACCTCGACGACGAGCTGCTTGCAGAATATGAGCCGCTGGAAGATCAGGTCAGCGCTCTCGAGCTAAAAAGCATGCTCTCGGGTGATGACGACCACAGAGATGCGATTCTTACCATTCATCCAGGTGCCGGAGGTACAGAAAGCCAGGACTGGGCGGAGATGCTGCTTCGCATGTACACACGCTGGGGCGAACGAAACGGTTACAAAGTTCACCTCCTGGAGCACCAGGAAGGAGACGTTGCCGGAATCAAATCGGCATCACTGGAAATATCGGGCTCGTATGCATTCGGATATCTGAATTCTGAATCCGGCGTGCACCGCCTCGTTCGCATATCGCCGTTCGATTCGAGCGGTCGTCGACACACATCCTTTGCGAGCGTTTTTGTTTATCCCGAGATCGATGACACGATAGAAATTGATCTGCGAAGTGACCAGATTGAATTGCAGACGTTTCGATCCGGTGGGAAAGGAGGTCAGAACGTCAATAAAGTAGAGACGGGTGTTCGATTGATCTGGACCGGGGAACTGTCCAACGGCGTGGAGGCGCGCGTGGTCGCCGAGTGCACCGAGGAGCGCAGTCAGTTTCAAAATAAGGATCGCGCGATGACGATGTTAAAGAGCCGGGTGTACCTGCTTGAAAAGGAAATACAGGACGCGGTCAAAAGCGAGATAGAGGGAAGCAAGAAGAAGATCGAATGGGGCTCACAGATTCGATCGTATGTGTTCCAACCCTATACGATGGTAAACGATCACCGCACGGAAACGAAAGTGACCGACGTACAGTCCGTCATGAATGGCGAACTGGAGCCTTTTATCAGGGCATCCCTTCTGCAGGAGAGCGAATAATGTCCCAGCAGCCGTCTGATTTCAAATGGCAGAGCGATTCGATTTTGTGGTAATCGGTAGTGGTGCGGCCGGGCTCACGTTTGCACTCGAAGTAGCCAAATACGGAAGCGTGGCGATTATCACAAAAAAGGAACCTGCCGAGTCGAATACGAACTATGCGCAGGGGGGAATTGCAGCCGTTTTTCGGGACAGTGATTCCTTTGAGAAACATATCCAGGACACTATCGCAGCCGGGGGTGGTCTCTGTGATCCGGATGTCGTGCGGGCGATTGTAGAGCAGGGACCAAATCGGATCGAAGCCCTGCAAAAGTATGGCGCTGTTTTCTCCACCGATGAGCTTGGATCGCTGCACCTCGGGCGAGAGGGAGGGCACCAGGAAAATCGTGTCGTTCATGCTGCGGACGCTACGGGAGCGGAAGTAGAGCGATCTCTGCTCGAACGCGTCAGGGATGAGGCGAATATTCAGATATTCGAGCATCATTTTGCCATGGAGCTGATCACGGAGCACCATCTGGGTCAACACGTCACCAGAGTACGTCCGGATATTCATTGTTATGGAGCTTATGTCTACGATGAATCCGAGAACCGGGTGGAGATTTTTCTTGCCGGGATGACGATGCTGGCTTCAGGTGGCGCGGGACAGGTATATCAGCATACGACAAATCCTTTGGTGGCCACCGGCGACGGTGTAGCCATGGCATACCGGGCAAAGGCGCGTCTGGAAAATTTAGAGTTCGTGCAATTTCATCCGACAATGCTTTATCACGAAGAATCCGGATCCTTTCTTATTTCAGAAGCCGTACGAGGAGAGGGAGCGATTCTCACCACGTTGTCCGGCAGACGATTCATGCCTGACTATGACGAACGCGCAGAGCTGGCCCCACGGGACATCGTTGCCCGAGCAATCGACGACCAGCTGAAGATTCGCGGAGAGAGCCATGTACTCCTGGACATAAGCCACAAAAGCCGGGACTTCCTCCAGGACAGGTTTCCAACTATTTATGCAGTGTGTAGGGAGATGGGCATCGATATGGCAACGGATCCCATACCCGTTGTACCTGCAGCGCATTACATGTGTGGAGGGATAAAAACGGATTTGAACGGTCAATCGTCCGTCCAAAAACTACTCGCATGCGGAGAGGTTGCCTGTACGGGATTGCACGGTGCAAATCGCCTGGCGAGTAATTCGCTGCTGGAAGCGATTGTCGTCGGGCATCGTGCTGTTGCATACGCCGTTGGCGAAGCAAAAGATTTTGACCGGAATCTCGATATACCTGTTTGGGATGACAGTGGTACGGAAAATCCACATGAATGGGTACTCATATCCCATAATCGCGACGAGTTACAGCGCGTTATGTGGGATTACGTCGGAATCGTGCGTTCCGGGCTTCGCCTGGAACGGGCATCGAGACGCACTCGTCTTCTTTATGAAGAGACGGAAGAATTCTACAGAAAATCCAGGGTCTCGACTCCACTTTGTGAGCTGAGAAACCTGATAGCCGTTGCCTTTCTGATTATTCGAAGTTCTCAGATGCGAAAGGAAAGCAGAGGGCTGCATTTCATGAGTGATCATCCGGAACCACGTCCTGAAGAAAGTCGCCCAACGCTGCTCTGAAGGCCGGTATTTCTACGATTTTCCCGATCAATTCATAACGGGAAAACGATTGCATCAGAGACACGATTCGGTGTATATTGTTGTCTACGGTGAAAGGGGGGCAGGAAGCCGCCCTTTTTTGTTGCTGAATGGAGGTAGGTGGCGCCCGTCCGATTGCGGAACGGGCGTTTTTTGCAGAATAGCATGGTCAAGACGGAGTTAGATATTCGAACGCAGATCTATCGACTCGCAGAAGAGGCGATAGAAGACCGCTACATATTTCTTGTCGACGTCGTCGTTCGTGGACGCCAGGACTCTCGCCTGGTCGAAGTCTTTATTGACGGCGATAACGGCGTGGGTGTAGGTACGCTCGCTGAAATCAGCCGGCAGTTGGCGTTCGTGCTCGACTCCGAGGATCTGATTCGTGGAAAATATCGCCTGAACGTTTCATCGCCCGGTGCGGATCAGGCGCTGAAACTGCCTAGGCAATACCGCCGGCATGCAGGAAGAAAGATTGAGATAAAGATCCGACCGGAGAACCCGGAAGGGAGCGGCGTAGTGGAGACGGGAGAACTGGTTTCCAGTTCAGAGGAAGACGTCGTGCTTCGATTGGGTTCAGGAGAGCAACGTAAGATATTATTTGAGGAGATCGACGAGGCCCATATCGTGATGCCCTGGTAGCGTAGCTGCTCGGCTGTATCTCGGGGTACTCTCGTGAACAGAAAAGACCAAGGTAATGCAGAGTTCAGTCCTGGTATCCTCGTTTGCAGAAATTGCGCACGAGAAGGGAATTGATAGAGATACACTTCAGCTTATAGTTGAGGATGTGTTCCGGGCAATGATTCGGAAACGGTATGGATCGGACGATTCGTTCGAGATTATCCTGAATCCGGACCACGGCGACATGCAGATTCTCCATATTCGGGAGGTCGTTCCTGACTGGGACATTGAGGATCCGGTCACGCAAATCGAGCAATCGGAAGCGATTAAAACCGATCCGGATTTTGAGATAGGAGACGAAGTAGCCGAAGAAGTTGATTTCCGTGATTTCGGACGACGGGCCGTTATGACGGCGCGGCAAACTTTCAGTCAGCGTATCCGGGATATAGAAAAAGAGAACGTTTTCGAATGGTATCAGGAGCTCGTAGGCGAAGTTGTCGTAGGGGAGATCTATCAGATTCGGCGGCGTGAGATTCTCGTTATTCACAATAAGGTTGAACTCGTACTTCCCAGAACGGAGCAAATCTATCGCGATCGCTATAGAAAAGGCGATATGATCCGTGCCGTGATCAAGGAAGTTGGGAGAGATAACGCGGGTAATCCCCAGATAATTGTCAGTCGAGCCGATCCGCTGTTCATGGAGCGCCTGTTTGAGCTCGAGGTGCCTGAAATTGACGAAGGCATCGTGGAGATCAAGCTTATAGTTCGCGAACCTGGAGAGCGAGCCAAGGTTGCGGTTGTCAGTTATGATGAGCGCATTGATCCGGTTGGTGCCTGCGTCGGTATGAAAGGTTCCAGAATTCATGCCGTTGTGCGCGAATTGGGCAACGAAAATATCGACGTGGTTCAGTGGTCGGACGACAAGGAGGAATTGATCAAGCGCGCGCTTTCGCCGTCAAAACCTTTCCTGGTTCAGATCAATGATCAGCTGGATCCACCCAGAGCGAAGGTCGTCGTACGCGCGGATGAAGTCAGCCAGGCCATCGGTCGGGGCGGTATTAACATTCGACTCGCGTCGATGTTGACAGGCTACGAAATAGACGTATACCGCGAAATATCTGACAAAGAGGAAGACGTCGAAATCGGCGAATTCGCTGACGAGATTGATGCTGAAACACTGAAGCTGCTCAGAGACATTGGGTGTGATACAGCGCGTGCAGTCCTGGAGCTGTCACCGGAAGAATTGATTCGGCGTACGGGCCTTGATGCGGAAGTCGCAACTGCCGTCATCAATGTCATCCGCGCTGAATTCGAG
>CAZGOS010000128.1:0-8573 GCA_964527795.1 uncultured Rhodothermales bacterium
GGATCGGTGCAAGACTCGAAATTCGGATGTGGTTCCCGCGACGCATGCAGTTCCCTGCGCGTGTACGATTGGCTCTACGATTTGGGAATTGGAACGCTCTCTGTTCCCTTTGAAATCGTCGAAGTCTCGTTCAAGAATGGGCGAACAGGTTTCTTTCGAAATGAACGAGAGCTGGAACTCAGACCTGGCGATCGTGTCGTCGTCGAGGCCGATCGCGGAGTGGATCTCGGTACGGTCCGCATGATGGGAGAGCTCGTGCGAGCGTACCTGAAAACGCTGGACGGAGAGGAGGATCGTTCTTTCCCCAAACTGATCAGGATTGCCTCGCTCGAAGACCTCGACTCATGGTATGATCTGCGCGCTGAGGATGCAAAATCGTTTCAGGTAGCCCGCGAGCTGATCGATGAGGAAGGTCTTCCCATGAAACTGGTAGATGTGGAATGGCAGTTTGATCGGAACAAGGTCACCTTTTATTTCACGGCGGATCACAGGGTTGATTTTCGCGAACTTGTGCGCAAATTGGCTCGGCGCTACAGAATCCGGGTTGAGTTGCGCCAGATCGGCACGCGTGATGAAGCCGCCCGCCTCGGGGGAGTCGGCTCGTGCGGTCGGGAACTGTGTTGTTCGATGTGGTTGCGCAGGTTTGCACCCGTTTCCACGCACGCCGCACGAAATCAGAATATGCCCTTGAATCCGGTGCGGCTGAGCGGCCAATGCGGGCGCCTCAAATGCTGTCTCAATTATGAACTGGAGCAGTACATGCAGGCGCTTCGCGACTTTCCATCACTCGATACGAACGTTCAAACATCCGTCGGGACGGGGGTCGTTCGGAAGATTGACGTCTTCAAGGAACTGATCTGGATCAAGTACCCCGATGGAAACTGGGATAGTGTGCCCCTTGCCGAAGTCAATCGGTTGCCGGCGTCGGAAGATGGGGGATCGAAGAGTGCAGATGGTCCGGGGAATGGCTCCAGATCACTCGCGAACGGGGGCTGAATGATCCGCGCCGAGGCGTCCTCCTTGTCTAGATTACCGAGGTTTTCAGAAAGGTTTTCAGAAAGTTTTTCAAGAAAGGTTTTCAAGGATGTCGTCGGCATCCTCCCTGAGCAGCGCCAGAATAGCCGAGTGCTGCACGATCAGATAGTCCACCGTCTCGTAGGTGATTTCAATCGCATCCTTGCGGAGAAAAAACGCATAGTCTCCCGGCCGAGCCTGAAGCGGGAGGTACCTCACCGAGTTACCCGTCGGCTTCCACGTTTCGTCTTCTGAGAATTCGGGATTCGGAATGATGTAGCCGGGGCCGACGCTGACGACCCTGCCACCGTGGACTTTTTCCCGCTCAGCTACTGACGCAGGAAGAACGAGCCCGGCCTCGGTTTTGCGCTCACCCTCATGAGGGGCGATAAGTACGCGATCTCCAACTATGATCAGTTCACTCATGTGTAACAGGTTTGCGTGGAACCAGTTTATGCCGGCTGACTGGTGACCATGCTCCGGATAAGGCTTTCACATCTGTCAATTCCTGCTTCGCGATTGAAATACGCACTGCGCTGCTCTGCGTTCTTTTTCCACGCACGGAAGTTTTCAGACCGAACGCATCCGATATCGATTACGGTTTTCGCATGATCAAGATTCGTCCAGCTGATGCGCGGACCCATGTGACAGCGCTCCATTTCCTGCCCAAGCGGTGACTCCGGATCGCAGACGGCGAGTATGGGCGTTCCGGACGCGATGCCGGGGATCAGTTTGCTGGGAATAAACGAACTGCCGACGCCCGTCCGCTCCGTAATTAGATAGTAGTCGGCCTCTGCAAGTGCACGAGCCAGCGCTTCTTCGTCAGATAATGTATGGCACTCAAACCTGTTGTCCTGCACATCGCTTAACCACGCCCTGAGATCGGGAGCACGGCCACCGTCTCCCTGGATGCGAAGGTGAAAATTCAAGTCGGTCTCGTGCAAGTACCGGCAGAAGCCAAGTAGATCCTGCTTGGTGCCGATATTTCCCGAGTAGAGCAAACGGACCGATTCATTTCCAGCGCGCTCCAGCGGTTTGGGATGAGCTCGAATCAGGGCTGCCAGGGACTCGTGCAGCCAGTTCGGCACCAGTTCAACCGGGCGCGTAACGCCACCGACAGTGGAGAGAACGTCGACCATGGGTTCGGAAATGCTAGACCAGACATCGGCTTTAGAGAACAGATAATTCTGGACGAAGAGGAGCAGGCGGGTGAAACGCGCGGAGCCTGCAATGCCACCGGCGGCAGCCGCCTGGGCCGAAAGGTCCTGTACGTTCAGCCAGAGTGGAGCACCCGTATTGCGACGAACGGATGCAGCATATGCTACGGCACCAACGAGTGGACAAATGACAAGAATGGCATCGAAGGAATTTTTTCCCGGCCGTCGGCGCCGAAGGGAAAGGTAAAACGAGGCTTCGTAGAGGAGACGCTGGACGAGGCTGTTCGGGTTCGACGGAATGAAAAGACCGTGTCTTTCAACGGTTACATGATTATCTATCGTGCTCCGAATGCGCCACCCGTTTTCGCCGGTCTTGTCGGTCCATTCAGGGTAATAGGAATATGCACACTTAACCGTGATCTGATATCCTCTTTCTGCAAGCCCCTCACAAAGATCTGCGAACAAAACGCCACCACCAAGATCGGGTCTGTACACGTTGACGATAACGAGAAGTCGGATGGGGGGGGCAGCCACGGTTTGTCAGAGATGTAATGAAATAGATGGAGAAATCCTGTAGCGTTCTTTTGAATTCTGGAATCGGCTGGAATTTTCGGTCAAACGTGTGGCGATACAGGTGATGAATTTACCAACTCGGATCCGTTGAAACCGTTGCTACACAAAAAAACACAGCCGTAGTTCGACTGTGCAGTCTTTCGTCGGGCGCTTCGTTGAGAATTCGAATCGGCCCGTAGTTTCAGATAATGTCAGGCAGGGCGGTTACAGTAATTGAAATACGATTAGAACGATGAGTCCAACAACTCCGGCTCCAAATGTCATTGCCCTGATTGCGCGATCTACAGGATTACGCATGGTGGATGTTGAGATAAAACTCCGGTTGCTTCGGTGGGGTGTTTCGAAGGTACAAACGTAGTTAGGGTATCGAAACGGATACATATCAATATAAGTACACATATATAATATTCACAACTTGTTCACAAAATGATTTGCCTTATGCACAATCGGCAAAATCACATCATTTCCAGCCACTTTTTCCGGCTGTGCACGGCGGCTTCGGGGCCTTGTGGGACAGAAACGGTTCGACGGACAGCGACCTGGCGACCAGCCTCGTCGCTGAAGACGGAACAAGTTTACCACTCGTTTTCGTCCTTTGTAACACCCATTTCGATGGGGACCGGATACTCGCCGGAGAAGCAAGCCCTGCAGTAATCGAGGTTGCTTTCGTTGGCAGATTTCACGGCACGAAGCATACCTTCTACCGAGAGATAAGCGAGGGAATCTACTTCAAGCCACTCGCGCATTTTCTCCATATCGCCATCGTGCCGGGTCGCAAAGAGTTCTTCCCGACTCGGGAAATCCATCCCATAAAAACAGGGACTGATCACTGGTGGAGAAGCGACGCGAAAATGAACTTCGCGAGCACCTGCAGCACGGACCATCCGGATGAGCTGCTTCGCGGTTGTTCCTCGCACGATGGAATCATCGAGCATGATAACGACTCGGTCACGGAGCACGCCCTCGACCGTATTAAACTTGCTCCGCACCTTTCTCTCTCTCGAGTCCTGGCCCGGAGCTATGAAGGTTCGACCCACATAGTGATTGCGGATCAACCCGATTTCGTACCGGCAGTTGAATCCGATTTTGTTGCACTCGGTGACATAGCCCAGTGTCGCCGTATTGGATGAGTCCGGCACGGAAATGATGATAGGACGCCGATCGCCTTCGTCTACCGGCGGGGGCGGAGCATCGTGCGCAAGTTCCTTTCCTAATTTTCTTCGAACCTTGTCTACCATCTCTCCGAAAATCTTCGAGTCCGGTCGCGAGAAGTAGACGTATTCAAAGATGCATTGGCTGATGCCATGATTCCGGCCGAGATAAAAGCTTTCGAATTTGCCGGAGTCGCATCCCTCTCGATCAAGAATCAGGATTTCACCCGGCTCGATGTCGCGGATATATTCCGCCCCCACCAGATCGAAAGCGCACGTCTCGCTGGCTACGCAGTAGGCTGTGCTTCCGTTTTGCCCTGCGCCTTCCAGGCGCCCGAGAGCCAGAGGCCGAAATCCATTTGGATCTCGAACAGCGATCAACGCATTGTCTGTAAGAAACACAAGGGAGAAAGCGCCCTCCACGTGTGTGAGCGCATCGATGATTTTTCCCTCCTGTTTTCGACGCGTGCTCTGGGCGACCAGATGAAGAATGAGCTCTGAGTCGCTCGTGCTCTGAAACAGAGTACCACGCTCTATGAAACTCGTACGAAGCTCCCGGGCGTTTGACAAATTCCCGTTATGCCCCAGTGCAAGATTGCCGTCCCGATACTGGACGACAAACGGTTGGATGTTTGCACGATTGTTGGTTGCTCCCGAAGTTGAATAACGATTATGCCCGATGCCGGCTGCGCCGAGAAGCTTGGAGTCAAACGTCGACTGCTTCCTGAATACATCCAGTACCAGTCCACGTCCTTTGTAGACCGGCATAACCATTTTTTTTCGAGCCTCATCGTAGACAGAGGTGACTATTCCAGCCGATTCCTGCCCTCTGTGCTGCAGGGCGTGTAGCCCGAGATAGATGTGGTTCGCAGCGTTCTTGGCATTGATAATGCCAAAGATGCCGCAATACTCTTTGATCTGGCGCATGGACAATTCCCGGCGAGCGGATGGCGGTCAGGAAAGGCAGATTGAATGCATGCTGACCGTTCGTGTTTCCAAACGCAAACGTTGCTCGGACTACTCATTAAAGTTAGCCAAGCCCCCGTGGCCGGACAAGCAGAAAGGGATGAAGATTTCCAGGCACACTCCTGCCGGTATGCATCGGGCTTCGAATGTAGTAGGATGATTGTCACGAGGTACTAGTCGGCCCGGACGTCGGTAGCAGCCCGGTCCTCCGAGAGATCTACCTTTTCTTCGTTCACTGTGACGATCACGCTCCGAATACGGTGCGTCTCAACCGTTTCGACCTTGAGGCTCAGGTTTCCATGGTCGAATGAATCTCCCGGAGAAGGAATTTCGCCGGCCAGGTGGAAGATGAGTCCGCCCAGTGTTTCAAAATCGAAATCTTCCGTCTGTAAATTTGTACGGGCTACTTCGTTGAGCTCGTCGAGGTCGATGCGCGCCTCAAACCGATACATGTTTGGTTCCAGCTCTTCATAGAGATCGCGTTCCGATTCATCGTGCTCGTCGCGGATTTCACCCACAATTTCCTCAAGAACGTCTTCCAGCGTCACGAGACCGGCCGTTCCGCCGTATTCGTCAACCACCAGCGCAATGTGTGTCTTTCGACTTTGAAAATCGCTGAGAAGATCGTCGAGTTTCTTTCCCAGTGGAACAAACATCGGCGGCCGCGCCAGGGATGTCCAGTCGATGTGATCTTCATCGTGATGCCGGGTCATGTAGCGAAGTAAATCCTTGGCGTATACGATGCCCAGGATGTTGTCGAGATGCTCCACGAACAGCGGGAGTCGAGAATGTCCGCTGCTTCGAATGATATCAATGGCCTCGGAGATGGAAGCTCCGGCGGGCAGGGCAACCACGTCGAGTCGACTGATCATGATCTCGCGAACGCTGGTATTGCCGAACTCGACAATCGAGTGAATCAGTTCTCGTTCCTCTTCTTCAATGCTGCCGTGTGCTTCACCAATTTCCGCCATCGTTTTCAAATCCTCTCCCGAGATCGTCATCTTGCCATTGTTCGGCTTGAAACGGTGATGAAACGTATTCATCATATTCGCCACGAGCGATGAAATCGGATTCAGGATTCGATGCAGAGTTAGCAGAAACCAGGAGACCCTGCGACTGAACCTGGTGGCGTTACGGGTTGCGAGCAGCTTGGGCGTGATCTCGCTTACGACAAGTAAAACGAAGGTCAATGCGATGACCTCGCCCAGTACGGTAAGCGTGGGGTTCCAGGACATCGCACGGGCGACATCGTTTGTAAGGACAGCGGCCAGAATCGCTGCGCCAACGTTGACGAACGTATTCATGATCAGGATGGATACAAGGAGCGATTGCGGCCTCTCCAGGAGCTTGAGTACTCTTTTACTCGCGCGATCGTCTGCTCCTGCAAGCTTTTCTTTTGCTGCGGGTTCCAGCGAGAAGATGGCGACTTCCGATCCTGAAAAAAGCGCCGACAGGAAGAGCAAGACGACTAGAATGATCGCACCGGTGGCCAGAGGTACGACATCGATGGGCATCTCCTGAAGGGGAAACAGGAAGGGCAGGCCGGCGGCGAATGAAGGCGGTTGCCTGGACTCCAGTGCGGTGAATGGAGGTTTGTCGGACTCCTGTACGGACGAAGGAGGTTGGTCAGACTCCAAAGCGGAAGAGACTCAGCTCTCGGTATGTGAAATGGACGCGATCACCCGGTCCGGAATTTACTTTCCCAGGTTCTATAGTGTTCCTGTGAATCCTGTGTTCCTGTAAACCCTGGGTGATCGGGATACCGTGTCGATCTAGAAGTACTGTTGCGTGACGATGATGAATGCGAGCACAAACGCAACAGCCAGCGGGCAGACGAACTTGATCAATACACCCCAAAATTTCCCCGCCGGCACGCTGTGTCCTCCGAGGCTCAGTGATTCAAGCGCTTTGGGAACACCCCATTTCCATCCGACGAATACGCAGAGCAGAAGCGCGCCGATGCTAAGCGAAAAATTACCCCAGATAATGTTTTGCAGCGAGAGGAAGTCCAGGCCTGTATTCAGGAAATTCGTGAAGAAGTCAGATGCCCCATTGCCTAGTGCCGACGGTATGCCGATCAGGAAGCAAACGACTCCCATGCTTATCGCCGCCTTGACGCGCGACCAATTTCGTTCGTCGACGAAGTAAGCCACAACGACTTCGAGAAGACTGATTGTAGACGTAAGTGCAGCGATGGCGAGAAGGGCGTAAAAGGCGATCGCAAAAAACTGTCCAGCGGGCAAAGAACCGAAAATCGTCGGTAACACGACAAAAACAAGTCCGGGACCCCCGCCCGGGGCGATTCCCACAGAAAAGAGCGCCGGAAAGATAATGAGTCCGGCCAGGATTGCGATTAACGTATCAAAAAAGGCAACAGCGACTCCGGCCTGAGGCAAGTTTTCGTCAGCCGGGAAATACGATCCATACGTGATCATCGCTCCCATGCCCAGGGAGAGACTGAACAGGGCCTGTCCCAGCGCGCTCATGATGACCGAGAGCGTGAGTTTTGAAAAGTCGGGCTTGAAAAGGTATACCAGGCCGTCCACCCCGCCCGGGAGTGTGATCGATCGGATTGCAAGTACGATCAGAATCACCAGCAGAAGCGGCATAAGAATTTTTGTCGTGCGCTCGATGCCCTGAGAAACGCCACCCCGCACGATAAAGATGGTGAGCACCATGAAGATGCCCATGAAAAAAACAGTGAGGAACGGATCGCCCGTCATCGACGCAAACATCGCAGTACTTTGATCGGCCGATATGGAGCCGGAAAAGTCCCCCGTTATCGCTGCCCACAGATACCAGAGAGTCCATCCCGCGATGACCGAATAGAAAGCCAGGATTCCAAATCCGGTGGCAACACCCAGGCCGCCGAGCCAATGCCACTTCGTGTTCGGGAAGAGCACCTTGAAAGCACCCACTGCATTCCGCTCGGTGCGCCGGCCGAGTGAGAGTTCGGCCAGCACAACCGGAACGCCGATCAGAAGGACGAAGAGCAGGTATACAAGTACGAAAGCCCCGCCACCGTTTTCTCCGGCGGTGTATGGAAATCGCCAGATATTCCCCAGGCCGATAGCCGAGCCGGCAGCGGCCAGAATGAATCCCATCTTTCCGCTCCACTGGCCGCGACTTGCTGTTGCCATGAAATGCTCCTCAGGTAAGGTTCAGTTGCTTGATCTGGGCGGCGCCAGGCGTGCCGGCGCATTGAACGGAAACGCGTCGAGACGCAGATTCGGTATCGACAGTTCTGTGCAATCGTGCCAAGAAATCGTGCCAAGAAATCGTGCCAAGAAATCGTGCCAAGAAATCGTGCCAAGCAACGCTGCCCGGCAGCGGCGCCCAAAATAACCGGCATCTCACCAAGAAATGCAAGGGGGAAACACAATTTGTATCCCCTCACTCCCGCTTCAGGCTTTTTCGGTCCATTGAGACGCCGATTGCCTCGGACTTCTCGGGGTTACCCGGACTTCTGTCACGAGGTATTAGAACGGCAGGTCGTCGTCTGGTTCGAACGTCATTTCGTCTGGTTTACCGTTCGCCGGACTCGCAGCGGCGGGCTGCTCGGCGGATTCCGCGGCGGTTGGCGGTCCAAAAGAATCGGATGAACCACGACCGCCGAGCATCATCATCTCGCGGGCTTTGACTTCGGTGACGTAGCGTGTATTTCCGTCTTTGTCTTCGTAGTTGCGCGTCTGAAGCGAACCCTCAAAATATA